>CAZLUL010000148.1:0-10396 GCA_964562635.1 uncultured Fibrobacteraceae bacterium
CCCGAGTTGCGCAGCTTCGACAACCCGGAAATGAACGCCCTGATCGACGAAGTGATGGCCAGCGAATACCACGTGTGGATGAGCCGTCCGACCGCCGACATCAAGGCCGACATCAAGTCGGGCAAGATGGCCGAGATGTACCAAGACATGTACCAGGTCAACACCAAGTAAGGGGCTGAGTGATGAAGCGATTCCAGCTCTTCATCCGCGGGATTTCGACGAACTGGACCGGGACGGTGGGGGTCGCTTTGACGACCTCCGCCTTCATCCTGTTCGTGTTTTTCGAATTGCTGCAGATCGCGGGAATCCTGACCAATTCCTATGTGGGTCTGATCAGTTATATGGCCTTGCCGGCCATCTTTCTGATTGGGCTGATCATGGTCCCGATCGGCTGGTGGCAGTTCCGCCGGGCGACGGGCCGATCAACCTCGGAATTGCTCACCCAGAGATTCCCGGACGATATGACCAAGGCAAAACGCATCGGTTCGTCCCTGTTGGCAACCATCGCCCTGCTGACCCTGGTGAACATCCTGTTCATCGGTATCGGTGGCGCGCGCATGTTGCACTTCATGGACACACCCGAATTTTGCGGCACGGCCTGCCACTCGGTGATGGAACCCGAGTGGGTCGCGTACCAGAACTCACCCCATGCCCACGTTGCGTGTGTGGAATGCCATGTCGGAGAGGGCGCCGGAGCCCTGCTCGACGCCAAGCTGAACGGCTTGTGGCAGGTTGTCTCGGTCACCTTTGACCTTTACGAACGTCCCATCCCCACACCGGTGCACCAGTTGCGACCGGCCCGGGAAACGTGCGAAAAGTGCCATTGGCCAGACAAATTCTACGGCGACCGGATCAAGACCTATGCCAAGTACGCCATGGATGAGGAGTCCACTGCCAGCCATACGACCCTGGCCTTGAAGGTGGGTTCCGGACAGGAAGAAGGCACCATTCATTGGCATGTTTCGGAATCGAACGAGGTCACCTATCAGACCGCGGACGAACAACGCATGCAGATGGAATGGGTCGAAGTCCACAAGGGCGACCAGGTCAACCGGTACACCAACCGCAAACCGTTCCCCGTTGATACCAACAGCGAGGGCGACGCTACCGAACCGCCGGCGGCCCGCAAAATGGATTGTGTCGATTGCCACAACCGGGCAACGCACATCTATCAGGACCCCGAAGCAGCGGTGAACAAGGCTTTGGCCGACGGCCGCATCAACCGGGCCCTGCCCTTCGCCAAAAAGGTCGCCTTGGGCGCCCTGCTGGGGAATTACGGAACCGACAAGGATGCAGCCCTGCAGTCCATCGATGACGGTGTGCGTGGGCACTATATGCGCGGTGATGACGATCTAAACAGGAAAGTCACTGGGCTGCTCCCCGACATCGACAAAATGGTCAGCGCGGTGCAGGAGATCTATCGCCAGAACATTTTCCCGATCATGAACGTGGGTTGGAATGCGTATCCTTCCCATCTCGGGCATCAGGGCCAGGCGGGCTGTTTCCGCTGCCACAATGCCGACATGGTTGACGAAGGTGGCCAGGCGATCCCCTACGACTGCACGCTGTGTCATTCGATTCTCGCGATGGACAGCGAGAGCCAGTTCCAGTACCTGTTGCCACTCTCGAAAGAGGATCCGGACCGCAAGATGCATCAGTATCTGCGCGACGAATTCCTGGGACAACCGGGACCGGGATTGCCGGATGAGCCGACCGCTGAAACGGGTGAAGCACTGCCGGACCAATAACGACAGTAAGCAGAGTCCAGATGAAGGAGGCAACCTCAGGGTTGCCTCCTTTCTTTTGGTGACGGATATTCAATGGGTCCCTGGCTGATCCGCAGAGCGACACCCCAACCCTGAGGTTGACGCGTGCCCAGACACCCCATTTTCAGCCTCTTGGCCCTGATGATGATCAGCGGCGTTTTGGGCAGCGGCCCGGTAGTCGCCAGCGAAATCCCCCACCCCAGCGGCCAGTCCAAGCCGGCCGCAGACCTGCCCCTGAGCGAGGCACTGCGTTTGTTGCCAGCCAACCGCCTGCTTGAATTGACTCTGCCCGAAGGCCAATTTGCCCGCGGCTACGCCGTCCAGGTCAGCAACGACACCCTGCACCTGCGGCAGGACAATAACAAATTCGGCCCAGTCACCCGCTACCCCCTGGCCGACATTCTGCGGTGCGGCAGTGGCAAAACAACAGTGCGCGCGGCGCCGGGACGGGCGCCATCTCGGGCGCCGTGGTCGTCGGTGGTGGCCTGCACTGGCAAACCCACCAATCGACCGACCGGGAACTGGACGTGCGTTTCCACTTCAACTTTTCGGGGGTCGATGCCGACCAGATCAATCGCTTCTGGACGGTGGGCCTCAATTTCGGTTTTGGAATTTGAATCTCGGGCCGGGTAGATTACCATGGATGAATTGAGGCGGCGATTCATCCCGAGGAGACCTGATGCCCGATCCGAAACATATCCCCTTCACGGGCCTGACCGCCCTGACGCCCGAAGGCATGTTGGCCGCCGCCCGGACTTTTCGCGGCCACCTCGCCACGCGCCGCACCATCCGGGAATTTTCGGATCAGCCTGTCGCCGCCGAGGTGATTCGCGAGTGCCTCGTGGCCGCCGGACAGGCGCCCAGCGGGGCCAACAAACAGCCCTGGCACTTCGAAGCCATCGGAGATCCGGATCTGAAACGCCAGATCAGGCTGGCCGCCGAAGCCGAAGAGCGCGAGTTCTATCAGGGGCGCGCGTCCGACGAATGGCTTGAGGCCCTCGCCCCCCTGGGCACCGACGAGGACAAACCCTTCCTCGAAACCGCGCCCTGGCTCATTGTCATCTTTGAGCAACGGCACGGCCTGGATGAAGCGGGCAACAAGGTGCGCTACTACTACACCAAGGAGTCGGTGGGCCTGGCGGCCGGATTTCTCATCGCCGCCCTGCACGAAGCGGGCCTCGCCACCCTCACCCACACGCCCAGTCCCATGGGCTTTTTGAACCGGATCCTGGCGCGCCCCTCCCACGAAAAGCCGTTCCTGCTGCTGGTGGCCGGCCATCCTGCAACTGATGCCACGGTCCCGGACATCACGCGCAAAGATCCCGACGACTATATCAACTTCCGAACGGGCAAGGATGCATCATGAGCCAGCCAGAACTCAAGCCCGGCGACCTGACCGCTACCCTGATCACGCGTCATTTTAATCCCGCTTGGTACGCCGCCGTCATGGGCACCGCCGTCGTGCCCCTGGCCCTCACCTTCACGGGGGCCGACTGGATCGACTGGGCCGCCCGTATCATGATCCCCCTGGCTTCGCTGATGTTCCTGGCGGCGCTGGTACCCTGGTTGATAAAAATTGTCGTGCACAGGGACGATTCGAACAAGGACTTCAATCACCCGGTGGCTTCGAGTTTCCTGCCGACCATGCCCATCGCCCTGCTCATCATCTGCCTGGATCTGCTCAAATTCGGCCACCTGTTTTTCAGCGAAAAAATGAACCACAACCTGGCCCTCTGGTTGTGGGTGGTCGGCTCGATCGGAATCTACTGGCTGGGATTTGTAGTGATCATGCATGTTTTTCGCAACGACTGTATCAAGGTTGGGCACGCCAATTTCGGCTGGCTGATCCCCCCGGTCAGCAAGCTACTCATTCCCGTGGCCGGCTTTGAACTGGCCGCCATATTTCCCGAACACCACGATCTTCTGGTCGGTGTCTCGGTCGCCAGCCTCGGCGTGGGCTTTTTTCTCTTCGTCTTTGTTGGCTCGGCGGTCTACCACCGCTACCTTTTCGAGGATTTGCCCATGGAAAAGTTCGCCGCCACGTTTTTCATTGGCATCGCCCCACCGGCGATCATTTCGGTGGCCCTGTTCAAACTCATCCACTTGCTTGGCCACCACGACGTGCTGGGCCTGACCACCGCCAATTTTGTCCCCCTGGCCAAATTCCTCATCGTCATGCACTGGGGCCTGGCCGCCTGGTGGTTCGTGATGGCGCTGATCATGATTACCTACTACCGGTTCAAACGCAGCCTGCCATTTGCCCTCAGCTGGTGGGCCTTCACTTTCCCCAGCGGGGCCATGGCCATCAGCAGTGGGGTGGCCTGGCAGGTCAGCCATTTTTCGTTCATCCGGATATTCTACAACGGCGTGACAATTTACCTGCTGGCCGTCTGGCTGCTGGTATTCGCCTTCACACTGAGGGGTGTCATCAACCGAAAGCTTTTCATGCCATCACATTAGGCGACATTTAATAAGGTTGGTTGTCTCCCGGAGATTGGACCTGTATACTCATTTTGCTTGGAGTACCTGTCACCCCTGATTGGATACTGCGAGACGGCTGGGAAGCGGCCTGCGTTAGCCGCTTCTCAGACCAAAAAAGCCCCCGCATTGACGGGGGCATTTTTGTAACTCCACGACGCGAAGACTTGGGCTAACCGCCGTACTGCTCACTGATAATGCCGTCGGCAGCGGCCAACGATTTTGCCAGTCCGTCGGCATCCGGCATGCCGGCCTGGGCCATGTTCGGCCGTCCACCACCCCGGCCCCCGCCCGCCGCGGCGATCGCCTTGACCAGGTTGCCCGCATGCAAAGCTTTGCTGTCCACCAGATCCGAAGTAATCGTCACCAGCAGGGTCGACTTGCCGTCCAACTCCGCCGTCAAGACCACCACCGCCTGGCTGCCCAGCTTGTCCCGCACATGATCGCCCAGTTGCATGAAGGCGGCTTTGTCTTCGGCGTCCACGTGGGCCGAGATCACCTTCAGGCCCGCGACTTCCCGTGGCGTGTCCAGGGCACTGCTCAACGAGGCCCGGGCGGCGTCCTGTTGCAGGCGCGCCAGCTCCCGGCGCAACTCATCGCGCTCGGTGATCACCGCCTGGGTCTGTTCGGCCACCGAGCCGGCTCCGTGGCGCATCATTCCCCGCAGTTCACGCACCTGTTCTCTCTCGGCGTAGGCCAGGGCCGCGGCCTCCGGACCGGTCACCGCTTCAATGCGGCGCACACCCGCCGAAACACTGCCTTCACTCAGGATGCGGAACGGACCGATGTCGCCGGTGCGGAACGCATGCGTACCGCCACACAACTCCACCGAATAGACCGGGCCATAGTCATCCGGCTGACGGGCCGAGATCCGATATCCGCCGTGGATCTGCACCACGCGCACCTTGTCGCCGTATTTTTCGCCAAACAGGGCCATGGCGCCCCGCCCCTTGGCCTCTTTGAGGCTCACATCCACCTCCGTCAGCACCGCCCGGTTCTCGGCGATCGCTTTGGCGACCATCGCTTCGACCAGATCAAACTGATTTTTGGTCAGGGCCTGGTCGTGCCGGAAATCGAAACGCAGGCGCCCCGCTTCGACCACACTACCGGCCTGCTCGACGTGATCGCCGAGCACATTGCGCAAGGCGGCGTGCAAAAGGTGAGTCGCGGTATGGTTGCGCATGGAACCAGCCCGATTGACCGGATCAACCTGCAACTGCACCAACGCGTCAGCGCGGAATCTCGCCACCATCTCCTCAACGGCACCGTGCAACACACATACCGGCCCCTCGGGACTGGGCTGGGTGTCGAGCACCTTCAGGAATGCGTCCGAGGCCGCATGACCAATGGTGCCGATGTCTCCCATCTGGCCACCGGATTCGGCATAGAACGGCGTCTTGTCCAACAAGACGTGGACAATGTCCTGGCCAGCTTCGTCCTGACCGGCGGCCCGCACCGCCACAACCCGCGCCTCGTCGTACAGACGCTCGTAGCCTTCAAAAACGGATTTGAAGCCGCCCAGCTCCAGCCCCTCGGCGATCGGCTGCCAGGGCGTGATCCCGGCCATGAACTTGTTTTCCCGGCGGCTCTGCACCCGTTGCTTCTCCATGCAGACCTTAAAACCGGCCATGTCCACGGTGAAGCCGTCTTCGGCGGCCACCACTCCGGTCAAATCGACAGGAAAGCCGAACGTATCGTGCAGCTTGAAGGCTTCTTCGCCATTCAGTTCCGTGCGTCCGTCGGCTAACATGACCTGCTTGATATCGGCGTACACCTGCAGACCGGCCGCCAGGGTGCGCAGGAATCGCTCTTCTTCCTTGCGGATCACATCCAGGATGCGGACCCGCCGCTCGCCCAGCTCGGGATAAGCAGCGCTCATCTCGTCAATGACCAGTTCACTGATCCGATAGAGGAACGGCTCTTCGACACCCAGCAGATGGCCGTGCCGCACCGCCCGGCGCAAAATGCGGCGCACCACATAACCACTGTCGCTGCTGCTGGGGATCGCCCCATCAGCCACGGTGTAGGCCACGGCCCGGGCGTGATCGGCAATGACCTGCATGCTGATCCGGTCTTCGCCTTCGGGCTTGCGCCCACAGATTTCGGCCATGCGCGCGATGAGGGGCACAAACAGGTCGGTATCGTAGTTGCTCTGCTTGCCCTGCATCACGGCCACCAGGCGCTCGAAGCCCAGGCCGGTATCGACGCTCTTGATGGGCAGCGGATCCAGGGTGCCGTCTTCCTGCCGATTGAATTCCATGAACACGTGGTTCCACAGTTCCAGCCAACGATCACAATCGCAGACACCGACGAAGCATCCTTTGGGGTGATCACACTTCATGCTTTCGCCCTGGTCATAGTGGATTTCGGTGCAAGGACCGCAGGGACCCGTATCGGCCATGGACCAGAAGTTTTCGTCGTCACCCTTTTCCAGGTCACCCAGGCGTACGATGCGTTCGGCAGGCAAACCCAATTCCTTTTCCCAGATATCGAAGCTCTCGTCGTCGTCCTTGTAGACCGAGACCCACAGCCGACTGGCATCCAGCTTCATCTCTTCGGTCAGGAATTTCCAACCCCAGGCAATGGATTCCCGTTTGTAATAATCCCCGAAGGACCAATTGCCCAGCATCTCGAAAAAGGTGTGATGGCGCGCGTCCTTGCCCACTTCTTCAAGGTCGTTGTGCTTGCCCGAAACCCGCATGCATTTCTGCACCGAGGTCGCCCGCACGTAGTCGCGCTTTTCAAGGCCCAGGAAGACACCCTTGAACTGATTCATGCCGGCGTTGGTGAACATCAGGGTCGGATCGTCCTGCGGAACGAGGGTCGACGACGAAACGACTTCATGCCCACGCTGGGCGAAAAAATCCAGGAAACTGGCGCGGATTTCACGGGCTTTCAATTTGGCTCCTACCCTTGACGGGAGTTGATCTTCTACTCGAAGGTTATCATCTAAAGTGTTTTTTCTCTACAGATTACCATGCAAATAGCAGGTGCCGACTTCGCCAACACCAGGAGATCCGTGAGATCAAGTTCAAGGCTAGTTTAAGCCGCATACCCCAAGCGGTCAACCTGCACGGTTTCGAACCGTGCGGCGGCAATACGCTAGGGTGTCACGCTCAGCGGTCGGATCCACAATTGACGACGGCGCGGTCCGTCAAATTCGCAGAACCAGATCTTCTGCCACGTGCCCAATTGAAGAAGCCCGTCCTGCACGATGACCGTGACTGAACTGCCGAACATCGAGGCCTTGATATGGGCGGCGGCGTTACCTTCGGCATGATGGTAGCCGTCCTGCCAAGGCACGATACGGTCCAGGGCGACACTCATGTCCCGCACCACATCCGGATCCGCCCCTTCATTGATGGTCACCGCGGCAGTCGTGTGAGGGTTGAAAACCAGCACGACGCCATCGTCCATTTCCCATTCGCGCACCGCAGCCTGCACCAGTCCGGTGGCGTCCACGAAATCAGTGCGGCTACTGGTGCTCAGTTCGCGTTTCAGCATTACTGCACCAACTCGAAATGACCGGTGGCATCGTTGAAGTTCAGCACTTCACCGGTCTCGATAATGTAGTACCAGCCCAGGATGTTCAGCGTGCCCGCGGCCACCCTTTCCTTCACGTAAGGAAATGTCAGCAGGTTTTTCATCTGGACCAGAATGTTGATTTGCTCGGTGAGCCACTCGCGTTCGGCCGGATCGTCAGTGCGCATGAGCTTGTCGACTCTGCCGGGCACTTCACGGCTGAGCTTCAGCCACTCCCGCGTGTAGGGCAGATGCTCCAGCTCGGCTGGGTCCATGTTCATCGCTCCGCACCCGCCGCAATTGGAATGCCCACACACCACGATCGTATCGACCTCCAGCTCCATCACGGCGTATTCGACCGCCGCGGTGGTCGCGCCATCGCGGGCCAAACTTTCGTACGGCGGCACAATGTTGGCCACGTTGCGCACCAGAAACAGCTCGCCCGGGCTGGTATTGGTGATCAGCGTCGGCACAACTCGCGAATCGGAACAGCCGATGAACAGGGTATGCGGCTTCTGCTCGCGCCCCAATTGGGTAAAAAGTTCGCGGTGGGTCTCAAAATCCTCCTGTTGGAATTCGAGCACACCCTTAAAAATCTTGTCCATGTTTTCTCCCGCTGAGATGGTTTGATTCAGAAGAATATACCTGAAGACGGCGGAATCGGGAATACCCGGTACCAACAAAAAGAGGGCTCCACCCGGAGCCCTCGCCAAAATATCGTCAGAATCACTTCCCGAATCATTTTCCGAGCGTCACCGTCACATCCGCGCCCGTCGCTTCGTCCACCGTCACCCAGCCCGAAACTCCGGTCGGATGGTCCCCGTGCAAAACGTGGAGCTGGATCCGCCGGCTGATGGTGTAGGCCCCAAATTCCGCACCCGTCTCATCATACGCCACCGCCTCATACCCGAAAGACAGGCATTCCTGGTCAATGCTGAAACGGCCCTCGTCATCGGTCACCCCATGGCGCCGATGCAGGGCCGGAACGGCTTCCGGATCATAGTCGTTGATCAGCAACACCAGGTCCACCGACGTCGCCTCACCGCCCGCCTCGAGGTGGTACTGGTACACACCACTGGTGACCAACAGTCCGTCCTCATCGAGACCATCCCAGATTATATCCCACTGGCGGGCCTCCAGCACATCGTCCACCAGGATTCGCACGACTTCGCCCTCGCAGGCCGAAGTGATCCACAGCCGGACGGGTCCGGCCTCCGCCAGAACAAAACTGATCCTCGTGCGGGGTTTGTCCGGATTCCGCACCGCAGCAGCCACCGGCAGTTCATAAGTCACGATCACCGCCGCGCCAACCACCGCTTCCCCGCTGCCGTCGATGACCTGTCCGGTGATGGGCCGACTGGTGGGGCGGACCGGATCATCAGCGGAACATCCGGCCACAACCAGACCAACGGTCAATAACACCAGCCATAGATTTTTCATGAGTCCTCTCCCCCTTTGATAATCTTCAGTTCTTACACCCCTAGAAATCAAAGTACATCGTGAACTCATAAGGATGCGGACGCGTGCTGATGGCGTCAATCTCTTCACGCTTGATTTCCAGCCAGCGGCGAATCAAGGCCTCGGGAAACACATCCCCCCGCAGCAGAAACTTGTGATCAGCTTCCATGGCATCCAGGGCATCAGCCAGCGAACGGGGCAGAAAGTCCTCGTGGCGACTGGTATCTGAAGGCGCGTCTTCCGGCGCATAGCCGGCCTTGACCGGATCAATCTTGTTGATGATGCCATCGAGGCCCGCCATCAGCACCGCCGACGCACACAGATAGGGATTGGCCGTCAAGTCGGGCGGCCGGTATTCGATGCGCCGCAACATCGGATCGGTCACGTAGCTGGGCACCCGAATAGCCGCCCCGCGATTGCTGCGCCCAAAGGTGCGCACCGTCGGCGCCTCGAAGCCGGGCACCAGACGTTTGAAACTGTTGGTGCTGGGATTGGTGAAAGCGCACAGCGCATCGGCATGGCTCAGAATGCCCCCGATGTAGTGCATCGCGGTTTCGGACAAATGGGCGTAACCCTTTTCGTCGTTGAAAATATTTTGCCCGTCCTTGAGCAGAAACTGGTGCAGATGCCAACCACTGCCCGCATTGTCGTACAGCGGCTTGGGCATGAAGGTCACCTTCAACCCATGCTGCTCGGCCAGATTGAACAGGATGTATTTCGTCAGCACCGCGTGGTCGCCGGTGGTGGGCAGGTCGGCGAACCAGCCTTCGATCTCCTGCTGTCCCTGGGCCCCCCCTTCATGGTGGTGATAGCGCACCGGGATGCCGAACTCCCGCATCGCGGCGCAGACCTCGTCCCGAAAGTCGTCATACTTGTCGTGAGGATTGCAGGCGTGATAGGCATTCTGGAAAAACGTCTCGCCACTGACCACACCAAAGGAACTGTCGTTCGAAGTGGTCCCAAAACGGGCCTCGTCAAAAATGTGGAATTCGTATTCCGGCCCCCACTGCGAGGTGTCGGCCACACCGGCGTCGCGCATGGCCTGCTCAGCCTTGCGGGCCACCGCCCGACTGTCCTGGGGAAAGGGCGTGCGATCCGGATCCGTCAGGCGAGCTTCGGCAAACATGGTCAGCGTCGTACGTTTGCGGAACGGGTCCACCGCCACGGTATCC
>CAZLUL010000149.1:0-10344 GCA_964562635.1 uncultured Fibrobacteraceae bacterium
TCTTTCTCAAAGGCGAGCGCTGCTACAGCAGCTCTTGTGCCATTGAACGTCGGCCTTATGGGCCAGGCGAGCATGGCCGTCGCCGCGGGCGTAAACCCTCGGACTACAAACTTCAACTTCGTGAGAAGCAGAAGGTCCGCTCAATTTACGGCGTGCTGGAACGTCAATTCCGCCTGTATTTCGCAGAAGCGAACCAGCGGGATGGCGCCACCGGTGAGAACCTCTTCAACCTTTTGGAGAAGCGTCTCGACAGCGTCCTGTTCCGGATGGGCTTTGCGCCCAGCCGGTCCAGCGCTCGCCAGCTCATCCGCCACAAGCACGTGCTTGTCGATGGCGGCGTGTGTGATATTCCCAGTCGTCGGGTCAAAGTTGGCCAGTCGGTGAGCATTCGCACCAAGAGCCACAATATCCCGCAAATCGTCGACTCGGTCAAAGCCAACGCCAAGCGTGATCGGCTGCCCTTCATCGAGGTGGATGAGAAGAAGCTGGAAGGCCGCCTGTTGGCGGAGCCCCAGCAGTCTGATCTCCCCATCCCGATCCAGGAAAACCTGATCGTGGAGCTCTACTCGAAGTAAGCTCTCACTGAGCAGAAGGGATGGAAGAGTCAATGAAGTGGGTCAATATGATGATGTCCGAGCCGGTGAAGGTTAATCCTGAAACGCAAGCGGACAACTTTGCCGAGATCGAGATCGCTCCCCTGGAGCGCGGTTTTGGCCATACGCTGGGCAATGCCTTGCGCCGGACACTGCTTTCCTCCATGCATGGACATGGAGTGACAGCGGTGCACATCGAAGGCGTCAAGCATGAGCTGAGCACGGTTCCCGGAGTTCTGGAGGATGTCACGGACATCACCCTGAACCTCAAGCAGGTCGTTTTCAACCTGTCCGACGCGCCGTCCGGATGGGCGACCATTGAAGCTGACGGTCCCGGTCCTGTGACCGCCAGCATGATCAATGGCACTCCTGAACTTGAAGTGGCCAACCCGGATCACCTGATCTGCACGTTGACCGAAAAGGAAAAGTTCAGTGCGCGGGTATTCATCGACATGGGCCGCGGCTATGTGGATCGCGAACAGCACCACATTCCCGACGAAATGATCGGTGTGATCCGTTTGGATACGAATTACTCGCCGGTGCGCAAAGTCAGCTTCCGGGTCGAAGACACCCGAGTTGGCCAGCGGACCGACTACGACAAGCTCGTGATGGGTATCACCACCAACGGTGCCGTCCGGCCCGAGGATGCCGTGGGCTTCTCGGCCAAGATCCTGAAGGATCAGCTCCAGACGTTCATCAACTTCGACGAGGCGCCCATTGACGCCCAGGAAGTTGAAGTGAACGAGGAGCAGGAGCGTCTGGTGGAATTGCTCTCGCGCAATGTTGAAGAACTGGAACTCTCTGTGCGTTCGGCCAACTGTCTGAAGAGCGGTCACATCAAGACCCTCTTTGACTTGGTCACCAAGAACGAGCAGGAGATGCTCAAGTTCCGCAACTTCGGTCGCAAGAGCTTGAATGAAATCGGTGAAATTCTCGAGGGCATGGAACTGGCGTTCGGTATGTCCTTCGATCCGGAAGTCTGTGACCGCGTCCGCGAGACGATGGGCAGCTAGACCTTCGGTATTTTGGACAACAGGCCGCTTCGGCGACCCGAGACAATCGCCCAGGTCCAAAACCTGAGCCTAGAGGATGGAATAGAGTCATGCGACACAACGTCAAAGGCCGCAAGCTGAACCGTACTCCGGCACATCGCAAGATGTTGTACCGGAACCTGGTGACCTCGCTGTTCAAGCACGAGCGTATCCAGACCACGGTGCCCAAGGCCAAAGAGGCACGCATCGTCGCCGAGAAGCTGATCACGAAGGCCAAAAAAGGTGATTTGCATTCGCGTCGCCTGGCGGCCCGCAAGGTCAACGAGCCGGCGGTTCTGCAGAAACTGTTTGCCGAGATCGGCCCCCGTTACGCCGATCGTCTCGGTGGCTACACCCGCATCATGCGGATGGGGCCCCGTAAGGGCGACAATGCCGAGATCGCGATTCTTGAGCTGGTCGATGGCCACCCCAAGCCCAAGGTGACAGATACTCTGAAGCGCAAACGTGCGCGGAAGATTCTGGTCGCCGAGGAGAAGGCGGAGGCCCAGGCGGCTCTCGAAGAATCGACTGAAGAAAAAGCCGAAGCAGCATCCGAGGACGCTCCCGTTGAGGAAGCGACCAAGGAAGCGGCGCCGGCTGCGGGCGAGGAAAAGAAAGAGGACTAGTTCTCTTTCTTGCCGCCGTCCGACTCCGGGGTTGGCCGCCTTTGCGAGCGGTTGCCCGACCGAACCGGACCCGGTGCTCGTCCAGACCATGATCCCCCGTACCCCTTTGGGTGCGGGGGATTTTTTTGTCGTGTTGTCGCCTGCAGGTGACGTTCCGGACGCAAAGCGTCTTCGCCGCTTTCGTTTCGGCCGGCAATTGAGCCACGATTCGCCTTCTGAGTCCGTTTCCATCCGGTTTGGTTTTTGCAATGGTCCGAATGCCACGCCGCAAAACAACGAAGGCAGGGAGGCTCTCATGAAAAGAATCCACCACAGCAACGAAGCCCAGCGGGATCAGCGCGATCTCCAACTGGAGAAACTCGGCATCCGCCAGATCCACGAGCGCATCGAGGTCAGTCCGATCATCACTGATCCGGGCACCATGGGGCTTGATGTGGAGGACGGCTCGCCGAAGTCCTACATCTGCACCATCAACTTCCAGGACTTGCCGATCAATCCGACGGACATCGGCTAGTGGGGTGGGGGCGGCACCGGCCGCCCCCACCAACCCTGGCCAGGAGAACATCATGACCGATATTCAGCGCCGTTGGGACCTGTGGAACCTGAAAACCCTGTTTCCCCGCTGGGCAGAAGAGGAACTGGCCAGCCTGTTGCGCACCGGCGCCGAGCTCGACGCGCGCCAACAAACGCTCTTTGCCGACCCGAAGGCGGCCTACCACCGATTTGCGCCAGCGGCCCGCGCTGTGCTGAACGATCACCCGGATCTGGCCACGGGCCTGACGATTTCGCTGCACCTGGGGCCCTATTCCCTGGCACCGGTGCCGTGGTTGGTGGCCGGGCACGATGTCCACGTGCTGGTCAACCGCTCGAGCCTGGCGGAGATCCTGCCGGTCTACGAGACCCTGCAGGCGGGGTTGGAATTGCCCGGCAAGGTGGTCTGGGTGCCGATCGAGGGCAAGAGTTTCGCGTTGCGACTGTTGCGGGCCCTGCGCCGAAAACAGCCGGTGTTTGCCTTCCTGGATGGCAACGACGGTTTGGATGGTTGTGAAGGCACCCTGCGCGATGGTGTGGTGCACAAGCTGCCCGGGCGCGACATCCGGGTGCGCACCGGTTTGGCGCGGTTGGCGATGAGCCTGCGCTGTCCCGTGCACTCGCTGCTGACGGTTTGGGACGACAAGGGCGGGTTTGGCTGGCACCGGGGCCCAAGCTGGCAGTGGCCGCAGGGTACGACGGCTGTAGCGGCCACCAAGGAGCTGTTCGATTGGGGTTTCGAAGTGATCACCCGCCATCCGGCCCAGTGGAGAGCATGGAACATGCTGACGGGAGTCTATGATGGCTTCGGAGAGGACGACCACCGCTGTGAACCGGAATTTGCCGACCCCCGGGATGTCACGGCACCCGAAAACCGCAGACTGTCCCTGATTTGGCGGCGCCAGGCCACCATTTGGCCGGGAGATATGCTCGAAGATGTGACCGGGAATTGTTTCTATGCGGCAGGCGGCTTGCAGCCCGGCGACCTGGACTATTTGCAGCACCAACCCCTGTTTTCGCCGGCAACGGTGGCCCGGCGTTTCGGTGACAATTGGCTGCAGACCCATTTGCCCCGATTGGTGGCCCTGGGCTTCGTCGGACGGGCGACCACCTGAGCTGCGGCGAAGGCCGAACAAGCCGGGAATCCTTGTTGATCCCCCCATCAAAATGGCCTAACTTGTGGACGAAGAAACTGTCGTTATCGACCCGATGGGGTGTTTGTCCGGAATTTCCGAGGCAAGGCCACGGGGGTCGTTTTTGACCATCGGATCAATACCTCCGCCGACGAGCCGACTCGCCGACCCAGCTATTGTCCTTTCCCGCTGAACCCTGGAGTCCCAATCATGGCCGCAAGGACGCTATACACCGCCGGCATAACTGGCGTGGGCATGAGTTTTCCCGAAAAACGCCTGACCAATGCCGACCTCGAAAAAATTGTCGAGACCGACGATCAGTGGATCGTCGAACGCACGGGCATCAAGGAACGCCGCATTGCCGAACCCGGCACCGGTGCTTCGGTGCACGGGGCCAAGGCTGCCGTGCAGGCCATGGAGCACGCGGGTATCAAGGCCGAAGACGTCGATATCATCATTGTGCCGACGGTGACGCCGGACATGATGTTTCCCGCCACGGCGTGCATCATTCAGGAGATGATTGGCGCGACCAAGGCCTGGGGGTTTGACCTGGAAGCGGCCTGCAGCGGATTCCTGTTCGCGCTGCAGAATGCGCGCGCCCAGATCGAAGCGGGCCACGCCGAAAAAGTTCTGGTGATCGGCAGTGAAGTCATGTCGTCGATCGTCGACTACGAAGACCGCAACACCTGCATCCTGTTTGGCGACGGGGCGGGGGCCGTGGTGGTCGAACGGGTCGATCCCGAGCGCGGTGGTATCATGGATGCCCTGAACCGGGTCGATGGCACGGGGGTGAAATTTCTCAACCAGAAAGCCGGTGGCAGCGTCATGCCTGCCTCGGCCAAGACGGTGGCCGACCGCATGCACTACGTCTACCAGGAAGGCCGCGATGTCTACAAATTCGCGGTCAAGGGTATGGCCGGTGCGACCAAGGAAATCGTCGAGCGCAACGGATTCACGGGCCAGGAGGTGGCCTTGTTCGTGCCTCACCAGGCAAATATCCGTATTATTGAAGCGGCCCAGCGGCGCGTGGGACTGGATGATTCGCAGGTCGCGATCACCATTGATCGCTTTGGCAATACGACCTCCGCGAGCATTCCTTCGGCCCTGCGGGTTGCCTACGAAGACGGGCGCCTCAAGGAAGGCGACCTGGTGGTATTGTGCGCCTTCGGTGCCGGCTTCACCTGGGGTGCGACGCTGCTGCGCTGGACGGCGCCCTAGCCGCGACGTTTGGTCGGGAAATGTCCGGTCGGGAATTGTTCAGTCAGGAACCATCAGACAGGAATAATCAGTCGATGATCAAAGTCAATGGATTGACACGTCGCTACGGTTCGACTCTCGCCCTGCAGGACCTCAGTTTTGAGGTCGCGCGGGGCGAAGTTGTTGGTTTCCTGGGACCCAACGGGGCCGGCAAATCCACCACCATGAAAATCCTCACCTGCTCGCTGGCCCCCAGCGCGGGTTCCGCCCAAATCGGCGGCTACGATGTGGTCACCGAAGCGATCGAGGTGCGCCGCCGCATCGGGTTCATGCCCGAGCATGTGGCGCTGTATACGGACCAGAGTGTCGTGGCCTACCTCGATTTCGTGGCTGAAATCAAGGGCGTGCCCGAGGCCGAGAAAAAATCCCACCTGGAACAGCTCATCGAAAGCACCGGACTGGATGATGTGCGCGGCAAGCTGGTGGGCGAGCTTTCCCACGGCTACCGCAAGCGCGTGGGGCTGGCCCAGGCCCTGATCGGTGATCCGGAAGTGCTGATTCTCGATGAACCCACCAGCGGTTTGGATCCTCATCAGATCGTGGAGATTCGCGAGTTGATCAAGGGCTTCCGCGGCAAGCGCACCGTGTTGCTGAGCAGTCATATCCTGACCGAAGTCAGTGCGATCTGCGAACGGGTGCTGATCATCGACAAAGGCCGCCTGGTGGGTGAAGAGTCGGCCGCCGGACTGGCCGCTGCCGATCCGTTGGCCGCGGGCATCGCCACCCACACCGTGGTGCTCAATTGGGATGGTGACCGCGAGAAGGTGGCTGCTGCCCTGTCCAAAGTGGCTGGTGTCGACGACCTGGTCATCACCGCGGACGGGGCCGAAGTGGTCATCGCTGGCAACCCGGTGGAGATCCGCCCCAAGCTGGTCGAATCGGTCCTGGCCGCCGGTGGCCTGTTGCAGAACATCTCGGACAAGGGGCCCAGCCTCGAGGATCTGTTCCTGAAGCTGACCGGCACCGAGCCCTCTGCGGAGGACAAATCGGACACTCCGAATGACGGGGGGGATTTGTCATGAGGCAGGTCAAAGCCATCGTCGGCCGCGAGGTCGGCGCCTTCTTCCACAGCGCCATGGCGCCGGTGGTGCTGGCGGGATTCCTGGTCACCGTGGGGCTCTTTTTTACGATCTTCATCTTTGGGTACAGCGACATGTCCCTGGCGGCGCTGCAAAGCCCACGCTCGGGCAATTACCTGAATCTGGCCGAAGGCATCTTTCGCCCGCTGGTTTCCAATACCGCCTTTTTCCTGATGTTCCTGGTGCCGGCGTTGGCCATGCGCCTGTTTGCCCCCGAGTTTGGCAGCGGCCGTTACGACTTGCTGGCCAGCTGGCCGGTCTCGGGCCCGGTGTGGGTCCTGGGCAAATGGTTGTCCGGTCTGGTTACGGTCCTGGTGATGATCCTGTGTGCGGCGGCCTACATTGGCGTGGTCTGGACTCTGGGCACGCCGGAACCGGGTCCGGCTGCGTCGGCGATCGTGGGAGAGTTGCTCTTTGGCGGCATGCTGCTGGCCTGGGGCCTGCTGGCTTCCACCATGTTCAGCCATCAGATGGTGGCCTATTTCATGGCCTTCATCTGGTCCTTGTTCTTGTTCATCATCGGCTCGCTGGAGCGCTTCCTGCCCGGCCTGTTGGCCGTCGTGACTCGCGAATTGTCATCCCTGGCCCACTTTGAGCGCTTCAGTCGCGGTGTGCTGGATCTGCGCGACGTCCTGTATTTTGTCCTGATGACGGTGGTGCCGCTGGTGGCGGCCTCGGCAGTGCTCAATGGTCGGCGCCTGCCGGCGGGTCGCAAGGCGGCCAACTGGACTCCCACCTTGCTGGTGGTGATCATTGCCATTGCGGTGTACGCCATGGGCCAGATGATGCCCGTGACCTGGGACCTGACGGGCAACAAACGCTACAGTCTCGCGCCCCAGACCAACCAGATCCTGGACGATCTGGGGACCAATCTGGCGGCCGACGAAACGGCCGAGCATATTCTGGTCTACGCCTTTTATCAGCGCATGGATCCGGCCTGGGATGTGACCGAGGCCTTGCTCAAGGCCTGCACCCAGCGCTCGCGGCACTTCAAGTACAAGATCATCGATCCGGAAGTGGATCTGGAGCTGGTCAAGAAATACGGCATCACCTCGACCCGCACCATGGTCGTCGAGGCCGGCGAACGCTACACCTCGGTCCTGCAGCCTGAAGAAAGCGCCCTGATCAGCGCCGTGTATCGCTTGTCGACAGGCAAGCTGGCCCGCATCTGCAACCTGGTGGGCCACGGCGAACACCGCATCGAGTCCGATGACCGCAGCGGGTACTCCAACTATGCCCAGCTTCTTTTTGATCAGGGTTATGATGTGCTGCCGCTGGCTCTTGAAGGCCTGGGCGACGTGCCGGATTTCTGCGACGTGCTGGTTATTGCCGGGCCGCGCCTGGAACCCGAGCCCAAGGAACTGGCGGCCATCGAGCGCCATCTGGGCCGTGGTGGGTCGGTGCTGGCGTTGTTCGATACGCCGACACCTTCGCGCTGGGTCGAATGGATGGCCAAGTGGCGGGTGGGCCTGACGGGCGGCGTCCTGGTCGATGTGGAACGGGTGGGCACCCAGCAAGGTGTTGGTGCGCGCACCATCCTGGTCAGCGAAGAATATGGCGACCACCAGATGGTCAGCAGTCTCAAGGGTGTCACCACGGTCTTTCCCATGGTGCAACCGTTGGCCATGGTGGGCGAACCGGACAGCTCGATCACCGGTGCGATCATCCTGCAGAGCAGTGACAAGACCTGGGGCGAGACCGACCGCGCGACGCGCTTCAGTGGTGCGGCGCGCTTCGATCGTGAAGATGATCTGAAGGGTCCGTTGCCTTTTGGCATGGTGCTCGAGTTGGCCATTGGCGCGGATAGCAACCGCCCTGGCCGCATGGCTGTGATCGGAAATTCCGAATTCCTGAACAACGCGACGGTGAAACTGGTGGGCAACCGGGACCTGTTGCTCAACGCGGTGGGCTGGTTGGCCCGTGAAGAGGGCCTGATCAACATCCGGGGGCGCGATCCGCTCAGTCAGCCCATAGTGCTGAGCGAAACGACCAAGGATGTCATCGGTTGGGGCTCCGTACTCGGTTGGCCATTGCTCGTGGGGAGCCTGGCGATGGGTGTGCGCTTGCGTCATCGACGTGCCAATGGAAGGCGAGCGTCATGAGTAGTCGGAAAAAACGAAAGAACAGCTCCGGGCGTTCCATCCTGATCCTGCTGGGCGTGGCGGTCGTGGCGGTGGGCACTTTGTTCATTGCCAGCCGCAGTCGGGTGATGGACTTCACCCTGGGCGGGCCGATCTTTCCAGTGGCGGCAGAGCAGATCGAAGGCATCCTGCTGACCAAACAAGGGCAGCAGTACCGGTTTGACCGCCAGGAAAACGGCGTGTGGAGCCTGACCGGCGCCACCAGCGACTACCTCGACGCCCAAGCCATGGGCGCCCTGGTGGGTGTGCTGCCCATGGCACTCGGTGGCGCAATCCTACCTGGCACCGAGACCGAAGACCGGCGCTACGAATTCAATGGCCCCGAGGCCATGCGCCTGCGGATCTTCCTGGCCGACGGCCGGGATATCACGCTGTCCATGGGGGCCCTCAATCCGGTCAACGGCAACTATTACGCCTCGGGCGCGGGTCGCGATGGCTGCTTCCCGGTGGCGGCGCCCTTCCGGGATAAACTGTTCATGATGCCCAATTCGGTCCAGGCCAAAACCCTCTTGCCCGGCCTGGATCGCAGCAAGGTGCAACGCCTGATCCTGACCCGCAGCGGCAACGAGCACCGGTTCGAAAAACAGGATGGCTTCTGGTGGCTGCATCTGCCCGGTGATGATCTGGAACAGGCCGTTGTGGGCCTGCCGCCACTGGTGCAAACGTACCAAAGCCTGTACGAGGATCGCCGGCGCCATGACGAAGAGGGCTACTGGGTCCTGGCCTCGTCCCAGACCGTGGGGCAGCTGATCTACGAAGTGAGTGACATCATCGTGCGCGAGATCGCCAGTCCGCGCGAGTCGCTTCAGCGCCGCGACGAGTGGGACCTGAATCCGCCCTGGCGTCAGGTTGTCCTGCAAGGGGAAGGCCTGAACCCGGATCCTTCGGCGCCGGTCACCGACCAGTTCACCATTGGCTTTGGCCCACCGCTGAGCGTGGAACAGGTGCCTGCGGTGCGCCGCGACAACGTCCTGATCACCGATTTTGAAGCCGTGAATCTGCTGGACCAGGGATTGGATATTTTGGTGGAGACCGGGGCCCTGAAAGAGGTGGCGCGCCATGCGGACCGCCTGGAGTTGGAGCGCGACGGGGTGCAGTTATTGGCCGCCACCCGCACCGGAACGGCCGTCACCGAAGAAGGCCGTTTGGCCTGGCAGACGGTTTTCCCGGCCGCCAGTCGCGAGAACCTGTCGGACAAGGACCGCCACGGTTTGAGCCAGGATCTGGTGGTGAATCTGAACCGGGTGGAGGTTCTGGCGGTCCTGCCGCCGACAGATGACCCTGCGGTGCTGGAAGCCCGCGAACGGTTGCGGATCACGCTGACCTGGGGGGAAGGTAATGAGACCCGGGATCTAGTGTTTGAAGTGGGGTACCTGAACCGGGCCAGCGAGGGCGTAGCCCGCACGGCCGAAGGAAGCGCGGCGGTGGCCATGTGGTTCCCGACCACCGGCAAGCTGTTGCAGATACCGGATCACCTGGTGGTCTCGGCGCGCAATATGGTGCCCTTGACGCGATAGTTTTATAGGCCGCTAGTTGGCCGCCCGCACCATCGCCGGCACTTCGGTCTGCGCATACGTGGCCTGGTCCCAGGCCGGCGGGTCCACCAATTGGACCGGCGCCATGGCCACGGTGGTATCGGCCGGAATGGCGTTCAAAGCTTCGGCGTAGCGTTCGGCCAGGGCATCAAATCTGGGCCGCAATTCAGCCGACACCGGCGCTGCGGCCGGTAGTTTCAGTGTGCGCGGATTGACAAACTGACCGCGGCGTTTGACCCGGTAGTCCAGATGCGGACCCGTGGCATAGCCGGTGGCGCCCACATAGCCGATGACCTGCCCCTGCGACACCTTCGTGCCTTTTTTGATCCCCTTGGCGTACTTCGACAGATGCAGATAGTAGGTCTCGTATTCGCTGTTGGTGTGGCGGATCTGGATGTAGCGGCCGTTGCCCTTCTTG
>CAZLUL010000150.1:0-10309 GCA_964562635.1 uncultured Fibrobacteraceae bacterium
GACAACCAGTGGAGCGAGTACGTCTTCCTGCATGAATTTGGGCACAGTTTTGCCGGCCTGGCTGATGAGTACTATTCGTCGAGTACGGCCTACAATGATTTTTATCCGGAAGGGCGCGAGCCCAACGAGCGGAACATCACGGCCCTCGGTGATCCCGAAAACGTCAAATGGGGTGACCTGCTGACCGCTGATGTGGCCGTGCCGACGCCGTGGGTGAAGGCCGAGTTTGACCGCCTGGATCAGGAGTACCAGAAAGAGCGGGGACGGACCAACGATCGGATCGCCAGCCTGATGACCTCGGGGGCCAGCGACAAGGAGATTGAGGCGGCCAAGGCTGCGGGCGAGGACTTGTCCAAGACTCATCAGGACAAAGTCGATGCCTGGTTTTCCCGCAACACGACGCGGGATCAGATTGGTGTTTTTGAAGGGGCGGGTTATGCCTCCGAAGGACTGTACCGTTCGCAATTGGACTGCATCATGTTCACCAAAGGCCTCAAACCGTTTTGTGCGGCCTGTGACCGGGGCATTCGGGAGATTGTGGAGCGGTACGGGGAGTAGTCGAACCGCTGGAGCCTACTGCCGCACGGCTTCTTCAATAAACACGCTGTTGGGGACGGTCGTCAGGCGGCCGTCTTCTTCGATCAGGGCGTGCACCGGCGAGATGCCCGCCAAGATTCCCTGCCGCCCCTGAATTTCAATCGGTTCTCCCGGCTCGAATATTTTCCGCGCATAATAGCCGGCCACCAGGTTGCGCGTGATGTCGCGCGAGCCCAGGCCAAAGGTCAGGGCCAGGGCCAGAGCGCATCCGGTCAGCAATACCAGAACCACTGAGCGGATCACCTCGGTATCGATCTGCAGTTGGGTGACCGCCATCAGGCCCACGATAAAAATGATCAGACCCGAGACGATGCGCCCGAGAATGGCCGCAAATTCCACGCCCGCATCACGGGCCGAACGAGTCACCGCACCGCTGGCGAACTGAGACACAATCAAGCCGACCAGCAGCACCATGACGGCAGCCATCAGGCTGGGCAGATAGGCAAAAAAGGCAGTGATCGCGCCGGAGACCGCCAACATTCCCACCGACTCGGCCGCACTCTGGATGAACAGGGCCAGAATCAAAAAATAGACCAATTTCGCCAGCAGGTTGCCCGGCGTATCCTGCAAGCCCAGGCGCTTCAACGTTCCGGTCAGGCCCAGGCGATCGAGCAGATCATTGATCTTGAACTTGTCGAAGGAAGTGCGGATGGCCTTGGACACCAGCTTGGCCAGCAGCCATCCGATCAGAAAGACTCCCAGACCGGTCAAGGCCTTGGGCAGGAAATTCGCGAACGCCAACGTCAACGATTCCAGAACCGAGGTCAAAGCTGTTTGCGGTGAAAATTGCGTTTCCATTGGTCATACTTCCCGAAAAGGGGTTACTCGTTCGTTTCGTCATCCGCCGATTTCCGACTGGGCCAAACGTCAATCAAACTTTGCAGGTGCTCCCAAAAAGTCTGCAACATGACATTCAGGGAAAAGTCCAGGCTGTCACCGGTCAAAGTGCGGCGGTTGATGTCCCGCCGTACGCGTCCCTCAAGATTGGGGTCGGGCTCAACCCGCAGTTCCCGAATTTCTGGCAGCACATCGGACTGGTCGTCATTCTTGTTGCCATTTTCAGTCACCGGTTTGCTCCCGCTTGTATCCAGCCCGAAATTCTTCGCGGGCCCGTTTGATCCTCATCTTCACCGCCGAGAGGCCCAGTCCCAGCTCGGTGGCGACCTCCTGATAGGACATGCCATCCATGTCACGCAGGATCAAGGGCACCCGCAGCGATTCAGGCATACTGTCGAGGACCAGGCCTATTTGATGGCGGGCTTCCCCGGCCCTGACCGCCTTGTCGGCACTGTGACCGGAACGCAGGGCCTCATGGCTCGACAACCCCGGCTCCTCCACGTCAACAAAAACGCGGTCCCGATTGCGGCGCAGGTGATTCAGGCAGTGGTTCACCTTGATCCGGTTGAGCCAGGTGCCGAAGCCGGCCCGCGACTCGAACCCCTTCAGGTTGAAGTACGCCTTGACCAGGACTTCCTGGGCCAGATCCAGCGCATCTTCTTCATTGCCGCTCAAGTACCGACAGTTGGTTTGCACCCGTGATTGGTGCCGGCGCACCAATTCATCAAAGGCGCGCAGGTCACCGGGAGGGGCAATCACCGCCTGGGCCACCAGTTCTTCATCATTGTCTGGCATCACTTCTCCTTGGACACTCTGCCCGTCTAAAAGTCACACGCCATACTAACAGGACTTCCTGAATAAAAAAACCTCGTCAACAATGTGACTATTGTGATTCGATGGGGTCTGAAGGGCAAGAATCGAATTGAGCTTCGCCAGCCCCTGAGCCTGAACAGTCAAACGTCAGGCCAGTGGCATACCTGAACAAATGGAGATCAAGATGAAAACGACGGCTAAAACCCTGTTTTTAGTGCTGTTTTTGACGGTCGCCGTCGCGGCCGGCGCTTCAGCCGCGGTCGACGACAAGGACAAGCCCATCATTTCCTTCACGCCCTACGTTGGCGCTGGACTCTGGGCCAATGACGTCAGCCTGGACAACTCCTTTATCTATGGCGCCCGCGCCGCATATCACCTGACCCGGGGCCTGGCCCTGGAAGGCACCTACGGACATTCGGGGGCCAAGCAGACCGTTGGCGGCGCCGATGTCGACCTGAACCACTACGGCCTGGATGTGGTCTGGGATCTGATGCCCGACGCCCGCTTTGTTCCCTACCTGTCCGGTGGTTGGGCACAAATCGACTACAAAGCCGACGGTGCTGTCAGCACCGAGGTGCTCAATGGTGCCGAACTCGCCTTCGGCCTGAAAACCCGGCTGGGCGGCGACAACGCCAGCTACCGGGCCCTGCGCCTGGAAGTGCGCGACGTCATGACCAATCTGACGCCGGCCTTCGCCAACGAAAACAGCACCACCCACAACTTCATCGCCACTCTGGGTGTGCAGTTCGCCTTTGGCAAAAGCAGCCACGACACCGACAACGACGGCATCCGTGACCGCGACGACATCTGCGCCGATACGCCCGGCGGCGCCATGATCGACGCCACGGGTTGCCCCACCGACGGCGACAACGATGGCGTTTTTGACGGCCTGGACAAATGTGACGGCACGCCCGCCGGCGCCACGGTCGACGCCAGCGGCTGCCCCCTCGACAGCGACGATGACGGCATCTACGACGGCCTGGACAAATGCGATGGCACGCCCGCCGGCGCCGTGGTCGACAACAGTGGTTGTCCCCTGGATTCCGATGGTGACGGTGTCTTTGACGGCATTGACCAGTGCAACGATACGGCGGCCAACCTGCAGGTTGACCAGTCCGGTTGCCCCATTGCCATGACCGAGACCGAAGTGCAGTTGCTGAACACCGGCGGCATCACCACCAGCCAGATCGTTTTTGCCTCCAGTTCGGCGGAAATCGATGTGGAGCATTCGGCGATCCTGATGGAAATCGGGGAAACCCTCGCCCGGTGGCCTGAGTTGCAGATCGAAATCATCGGTCATACCGACGACACCGGTTCGGCCAGCTTCAACCAGAAGCTCAGCGAGCAGCGGGCGCAGTCAGTCCTGGACCACTTCCAGGCCAACTTCCCCAACGTGAACACCGCCCAGTTCAAGGCCACTGGCCAGGGTGAGGACGCGCCGATCGCCGACAACAAGACCGTCGAGGGTCGTCAGGCCAACCGCCGGGTCGAGTTCAAGGTTCTCAATACCGAAGATCTCAAGAAGGAGATCGAATACCGGAGGCAACTGGAACGATAGGGCTCCCCCCCTATTGGCATCCAGCCTCCATCGGTCGCCCCTGGCATCAGGGGCGGCCGGACATTGACCGGGTGGTTCCCGTGGGGGAGAACCACCCGGTTTCGACACCTGCATTCCCTGCCAATCAGTGTTACCTTTCAGCGTCACGGTCGCCCTGAACCTGAGCTGAAAGACCTCCCTCTTGTCCACCCCACCAGCCCTGCACGGCCGCGACATGACCACCGGCCCAATGACCCGGCACCTGCTGGCCGTGGCCTGGCCCGTGTCGGTCAGTTTTCTGGTGCAGACTCTCTACAACCTGATCGACGCCTACTGGTTGGGCAAGCTGGGCAAGACCGCCCTGGTGGCCCCGACGATCACCATGAACATTGTTTTCGTGGGCATCGCCCTGGCCATGGGCCTGGGCCAGGCCGGCACGACTTTGGTCAGCCAATACAAAGGAGCCGGTCAACCCAACCGCATGGGCCGGGCCGCGGGACAGAGCCTGTTGCTGCAAGTTATTGCCGGCAGCCTGTTTGCCATATTTGGTCTCATCTTCGCCGAGCACCTGCTGCGCCTGTTGCAAACACCGCCGGATGCCTTTGACGAATCCCTGATCTACCTGCGCTGGATCCTCGCCGGTGTGCCGCTGATGTTCATCTTCCACGTCTACCAGAGCATCTTCTTCGGGCTCGGCGATACCATCAACCCCATGCGCGTGAATATCATTTCGGTCGTAGTGAATTTGATTCTCGATCCGATCCTGATCTTCGGTTGGGGGCCGGTGCCAGCGATGGGCGTGGCCGGGGCCGCGGCCGCCACAGTGCTGTCGCGACTGCTCGCTTCGACCCTCGCCATGCGCGAATTGATGTGGGGCCACGGTTTTCGACTTCGCGTCCAGGACTTGCGCTGGGACACCGAAATGTTTCTCAAATTGTTGCGCGTGGGGTTGCCGCTTTCGGTAGGCCAGACCGCCACTTCACTCGGCTTCACTTTGTTGATCGGCATCGTCAATGGCTTCGGCTCTTCGGTGACCGCGGCCTTCGGCATCGGCCACCGCGTGATCATGATGGTCTCGGTGCCGGCCATGGCGCTGGGCCAGGCCAACGCCACGGCCGTGGGGCAAAACCTGGGCGCCGGCTTCCCCGACCGGGCAGCCTTGTCGGTGCGGCGTTCGGCCCTGTTGATCACCGCGGTGCTCGGCCCTCTGACGACCCTCACTTTTTTCTATGGCGGTTCACTCACCCACTGGTTCATCAACGATCCCGAGGTGGTCGCCTACGGCAGTGACCTGTTTCGCATCACCTCGTTTTCGGTGTTCGTCTTCAGCCTGATCCTGGTGCTGTTTGGCGCCTTCCAGGGCGCGGGCAAAACCGTGCCGGTGATGGTGATCAACTCGGGACGATTGTGGGCGGTGCGCATCCCTGCTACAATTCTGCTGACGAGAATGACCGATCTGGGGCCCAGCGGCTTATGGTGGGCCATGAACCTGTCGAATCTGATTGCCGGCAGCGTGGCTTTGGTCTGGTTCCTGAAGAGTGATTGGCAGAAATCCATCATTGCGCAAGACGATGAAACAGAAGACGATCGACCCGAAGCGGGTGTCTGAGATTTTTTTGAAAGGTGGGGACGTGTCCAGGCTTTCCCTGACCATCATGATTGTCAGCTTGCTCATGGCCGGACTGCCGTCAAGCGGCGCGGCCGGCGCAGACGAGGGCTGGATGCCAGCGCCTTCAACGGCCGATTTGGTGGCCCTGGAAAACCTGCGCCTGCTCGACCAGCGGGTGCGCCTGAAGAGCCACGCCTACAACTCGGCGATGTGGAATATCGGCACCTACGAGGGCATGCGCGACGGGGAAATCCAACTGCGCACCGATAGCGGCACAACGATGTCCGTGGCCCAAAAGGACCTGAAGGATTTCCAGGTCAGCACCGGGACCAAAAGCAACGCCGGCACGGGCATGATGATCGGGGGCGCCCTGGGTTTCTTTGTGGGCTATAGCCAGGGTTCCAGTGAAAAATATCGTTCCAACAGCAACCTGCTCTCCGACAAGTTTGCCAAGGCAGGCATCGGGGCTGTGACCGGCATTCTGATCGGGGCCCTGTTGGGCAGCCAGACCAAGGTCGAACAGTTTTCCGACCTCAACGACTACCTGAACCCCGAGTTGAAAATCCGCGCCACCGACGAGTGGCAGCTCAGTCTCAGCTTCGCTTTTTGAAGCGATCGGCCGGCCCGTTCCACACGCCGGCCGAGACCCACGTTTTCCCCAGGCGAAAATGGTTGGCCAACCGTCCTGTTTTGCGCCATCCCCGCCGCGCCAGGACAGCCTGCATCGCGGGCTGGTCTGCCCTGGCCAACGAATGCCCGGCCAGATCGTCAAAAACGTCGGCCATATCCTCCTCCAGGCGGCTCACCAGATAGGTCATCAACCCCTGCTGACGAAAACCCGGCGCCGTGGCGCAATCGGTGAGCTCGGCCGAGCCGCCGGTGGCCGAAAACTCCCAGGCTGCGTAGGCCGCCAACTCGCCGGTCTCCGTCCGAATCAGGCGCCCATGAACATCGCCGTTGGCCAGGGCATACCGCAGTGAGCCCGGATCGGTGGGAATCCGGTAGGTCGGAAATATCAGGGGCATCAAGGCCGTGACGGCGGCTGCATCAGTAAGTTCAGCGGCGCGGCACGACCAGCCCGAGGGCAGGATAAAATCGGTGAGGGCCGCCGCTTGTGTCACCTCGGCTGAATAGTCGTCTGGCGCAACGGCAGCGCGCGCTCCCCAGGCCTTGGCCCACAACCGGGCCTCGCCGCCATCGGCCCAATAGGCAGCGACGGAGCCTTCGCGCGCAAAACCCAAGGCCTGCCACGCCTCGACTTCGCCGTCCTGCCCATAGACCAGGACCCGCGAGCACAAGTCCGGCGCCTGCTGCCCCGCGCCCAGGCAGATTTGCAGCTCTGGCGCCTTGAGATCCACTACCCGGACTCCAACTACGACCAGCAGGGCGTTGTGTTGATCAAACAGCACGGTCAAAGGACCCAGCGCGCCAGCTATGGAAAATTCGCGTGGCCACTCCAGGGTGGTCGGCTCCTGGCCCAGGCGATGGGCCAACAGGGTGGCAAAATTGCGGGGTTGCGCGGGGGTCAACAGGTTCTCCCAGTTGGGGTGCGGCCTGATATTCGCTGTTTTTGGCCCCGGAGACAAGCCCAGCCTTGTTGCTGGCCAGTCCTTGGCTTATTGTCTGCGCATGAACATGATTATCAAAATCGCGAGGTCACGCATCGTGGTCGGGGCTGCCGCCCTCAGTATTTTCGCCATCGCCGGTTGCGGCGGAGACGTGGAATACACCGAGCGGCAAACTCCGGGTTCGAACGTGGCTGACGCTGCTTCCAATGCCCCGGCTGCCAGGCGCAGCCCTGATGACCACCCACACACCGATGGTGTTACCTCTGTGGCGGGCATTACTTTCACGCCCCCGACCGCCTGGAGCGATCTGGGCAACGACGGCATGCGTAAGGCCCAATACCGGCTCGACCCGGTGCAGGGTGATTCGGCTCCGGGTGAGGTGAACGTCTTCTACTTTGGCCAAAATTCCGGGGGCGCCGTCGAGGCCAACCTCAATCGTTGGATCGGCCAGATGGTCATGCCCGATGGCAGCGACCCGGCCGCGAGCGCCCAGCGCAGCACCTTCACCGCCGATGGCATGGACGGACACATCGTTTCGCTGAACGGCAGCTACAAATCCGGCGGCGGGCGGCCCAGGGGTGGCTCGACCACGATCATGGAGGGTTACCGCTTGGTGGGTGTCGTGCTCGAAGGTCCGCAGGGCAGCGTTTTCTACAAGCTGACGGGCCCGTTGGCCACCGCCGAGGCCATGGAGGCCGACCTGCTGAAGATGGTCCAGGCCGCCCACCCCTAGCCTGAGCATCTTCCGGTTCGTTGCGTACGGGACCCCCGCTTGGGGGTCCCGTCGTTATTGGGCAAACACCACCTCCTTGTGTTACCTTGCCTTGATTAATCGCCCACTCCTCATCTGTCCTTTTTCCGCGGAAGGCATCATGCCCAGTTACCTGCGATCCATCGGCACATGGATAATTTGTTTGTTCTGCCCGGCACTTGTTGCTGCGGCCGGTAATGACCAACCGAATATTTCGGCCCAGGCTATCCTGACTGCCAGCCCGGACAGCGCTTTGACCGCCGCCCTGCAGCAGTTGCCCGGCGAACACCTGCGCCTGGACGAAGCGGTCGTTCGCGCGGCCGAACAGGCCACCGATACCCGCGTGGCCGAGGCCGTGATGGTGGCGGCCAGCCAAGCGGTGCGGCGCGAAAAAGGGGTCTTTGATCCCGAGCTGTTTGGTGCCGCGGATTGGTCGGGGGCTGACACCCCTTCGGCCTCGCTGTTTACCGGAGCCGAGGTTCTGGAAACCGAAACGAGCAGCCTCGAGGCCGGCGCCCGCATGCGGTTGCGTTTGGGCACCGAACTGAGCGCCAGCCTGAACTCCCTGCGGCTGGGTTCCAATTCGGCCTTCGCATCGTTGGATCCCGAGTATCAGGCCTTCGGCTCGTTGTCGGTGCGTCAACCCCTGCTCAAGGGCTTTGGCCCTTCGGCCCGCAGCGAACTCAGTTTTGCCGAGCGCAGCCTGGAAGCCGCCAGCGCCCGCTATGACGGCGCCCTGTTGGCGGTGCGCGCCAACGTGGAAATTTTGTATTGGGAACTGTTCGCCGCCGAACGCAACCATGCCGTGACCCGCATCATCCGCGACCGGGCCGAAGCCTTCCTGGCCGATGCCGAACTGCGGGCCAAAGCCGGCATGATTGGACCCAGCCAGGTCGCCAATGCCGAATTCTTTCTGACCGAAGCTGAACAGGCCCTGCTCGACACCGAAGAGCAGCTCGACCTCTACAGTGACCGTTTGGCCAGCCTCATGGGTCGGCGTTCGACCCAACTGCGTTACCGCGCGGTGGACGAACCGCCCCGCCAGTTCAACGTCGTGGATCAAGACTCACTGGTGGCGGTGACCATGCGCCGCAACCCGGACCTGCAGGCTTTGGCCCGCGAAGCCGACGCCATACGCGCCCTGGAACAAGGCGCCAAATGGGATGCACGGCCCACCCTCGATGTCATCGGCAGCCTGGGCGGCAATGGTCTGTCGGGCACGGCCCAGGACGTGTTTTTTCCTGGCGACCCCAACCCGGTGCGGACCGATATCAGCGGCGGGCGCGGCGACAGCATCGACAATGTTCTGGGGCAGGACTACCCGACCTGGAATGTGGGCTTCGTCTTTGCCGTGCCCATCGGCAATCGCGAAGGCAAGGGTGAGCGCGATCGCGTGCGGGCCGAAGTCGTCCGGGCTGAGCAACAGTTGCTGGCCGCGCAACGCTCCTTCTCCGAAGACGTGCGGGCCCAACACCGCGAACTGGCCCGGGGTCAGGAACGCATGGCCTTGGCCGTACGCGGCGCCGACGCCTCGATCAAACAAGTGGAAATCAGCATGGTCGAATACCGCAACGGGCGTACGACCGCTATTGAAGTCGTGCGCCTGGCCGCTGACCTGGCCACCGCCCAACAACGATATTCGGCTGCCCTGGTGCGCACCGCGCGGGCGGCGGCCATATTGCGACAACTCACCGGTGGCTGGTACTCCGGCACATCATCGTCCGATCAATCGTCTAATCCAGCGGGCAACGGCCCGGCCCCGAGGGAGAACGGATCTTGAAACAGTCAACAGTAGTCTTCGCACTTTGTCTGGCGGCCCTGCTGGCCGGATGCAGCCAGGAATCCGAACCGGCCGGCGGCGGCTTCCAGCGCCCACCCACGCCGGTTGAGGCTGCCCTGGTGACGGGCAGCGCGGTGACCGACAAGTTCACCACCGTGGGCACCATCGAGGCCAGTGAATCGATCACCGTGACCAGTGAGATCGACGGCATCGTCACCACCATCCCCTTTCGTGAGGGTGGCCGCCTGGCAGCGGGCGACGTGATTGCCCGGCTGGACGACGACCAACTCAAGGCCGAGGCCCTGCGTGCTAGCGCCCTCAAGGACCAGCGCCATTCGGCCTGGGAACGAGTCAAGTCCATCGTGGACCAGGGAGCCGGCGCGCCCCAGGACCTGGATGATGCGGTGGCGAACCTGAAGGTGGCCGAAGCCAACCTGGCCCTGGCTGAAACCCGACTGGCCAAGACTCGCATAACCGCTCCCTTCAAAGGCTTGGCGGGCAAACGCCACGTCAGTCGCGGGGCCTTCTTGCGGGCCGGCGATCCCATCACCGACCTGGCCCAGATCGACAAGCTGCGGGTGACCTTCGCGGTGCCCGAGCGTTTGCTGGCCTCCATGCACGTCGGCGCCAAGGTCTCGGTACGGACAACCGCCTATCCGGATCGCGAACTGTCCGGCCTCATTGATGTGATCGAGCCCCAATTGGATCCGGTGTCCCGCAACGTGGGCATTGTCGCTTTGGTCGACAATCCGGATGAACTGTTGCGACCCGGCATGTCGGCCACCATCACGGTCGTGCTGCAGGAACGGGCGCGGGC
>CAZLUL010000151.1:0-2541 GCA_964562635.1 uncultured Fibrobacteraceae bacterium
GAGGCCGGCTCCGACCGGAGAGATGCCGACGATGGATGACGGCGTCCCTGCTCCAAATTCGAGGCGGGCCACATGGTCCGTCTCCACGTCGCGCACGGCGCGAAGGAAGCCACCCACAAAAACGGAGCCGTCCCATGAGATCATGCTTTGCACCGTGCCGTCGATGCCGGCGGCGTGAAAACCGGATGACCATGATTCGTCACCGGCAACCAGGGCGGTGGCGATACCAGGCAGAAGCAGGATAAGAATGAAAAGCGCATGAGCCGCGCGTATGGGTTGAATAGACATGATGGTCCCCCTTTTGTCACGTTGCGCCGGGAGGCGCGATAGAGATCCCTAAGGATAAGGAATGTCTGTGCAGCTGGGCAACTTTCCAACGGAGCAGTTCGGGGCCGAGCCGTCGGGAGGTCGCAATTTTGACGATCCGGACCATTAAGGGCCCCATCGGGAGGCCTCTTCTGTTATTATTGCACGAGCGAATTCAATAACGACGCTATTACTCAGGGGGCTCTGCGAAATGAAGACCGCCACCGGAAACTCCGCACTGCCCGGATTGCGCCCTCTGACCATATTCCTGCTCCTGATCCTGCTGCTGGCCAGCGCCAAGGCTCAGGCGGCAGGCGAGGTTGGTCTCTACTGGGACGCCGCCCTGACCGAGAATACGATCCTGGTGGACCCGATCCCGGGCGTCGTGACCGGGTATTTGGTTTTGCGGGACCCGGATGCCACTGCCGGCATCGTGGCCTGGGAGCTGTGCCTGGACATGGCGCAGCGGGGCCAATTCTTCGACTGGGAACTGGGCGGACAGGCGATCAATCTCAAGGACCCGCCGTGTTTTGTGGTCGGGCTCGGCGAACCCCTCCTGCCCACCGGCGATACCGTGGTCCTGGCCACCTTCGGTTTCCTGGCCACGGAAATTCGCCCGATCGTCTTCACCGCCGGGCCGACCCCGATACCATCCCTGCCGGGTCAGATGTCGTACATCCGCGCCGACGCGGCGGCGGACCTGCAGGTTCTCGGAACTGTCACCGGAACCCCGGAAATCGCCTGGATCAACCCCGGCAACCCCTGGCCGGAAATCGAACCGGCGGTCGTGGACTTCGGCATCCAGTCGGTGGCCCTCGAGACGCGCCTTTCTTTCACCGTGACCAACGCCGGCGGAGGCAGTCTGGAGTTGGACATCGGCCTGCTGGCGGGCTGCGCGGCGTTCGCGTTGCCGGATCTTTCGGGGCCGATCACCCTGGCGCAGGGAGAATCAATCACCATCACCGTTGCCTTCGCGCCGCCGGCCGTCGGGGAATTTACCTGCACAGTTGGTCTCGGCGGACAACTGCCGACCGTCGCCCTCCTGGGAACCGGACGCGAACCGGTCCGCAGCTACACAGTCTCGACGACCCGCTACTTCGGGTCCGTCGGGGTTGGCGGCAGCCGCGTGCTGTCGGCGGTCCTGAGCAATACGGGCGAGGTGCCCCTGCCGGTGGCGCCCGAGTTGCCCGGATGCAGCGACGTGTTCGCGATCGTCGCCGGCGGTGAACCGGGGACGGTCGCCCCAGGCTCAATGCGTGTGGTCAACGTCCAATTCAGTCCGACTGAATTCGATACAGTGCGTTGTGACCTGGAGTTCGGGCCGGACATCGATCCGGTCACTCTGATTGGCAGTGGCCGCGATCCGGTTATCGGTTTCGATGTGCCCACGACCATATACTTCGGCTACGTGCTGGTCGGTGAGCGGCTCACCCGCGATGTGGTCATCGCCAATACGGGCGAAATCCCATTCACCGTTGCTCCCGTCCTGACCGACTGTGGTGAGGATTTCGAATTTGAAACCGGTTCGGGCGTACCGTTCACGCTGGCCCCGGGAGAATCCGGAACCGTGCGGGTCGTCTGCACGCCGCAGCGCCAGGCAGTACTGGCGTGCACGCTGGGACTGGGCCCGGACCTGCCGGCAGTCGCCCTTGACGCTCGGGGCGTTCTCGTCGACACCAACTGGGACATCACACCAGCCCGAGTGGTCTTTCCGGTCACTCTGCCGGGCGCCTTCCGCGATACGACCGTCGTGGTCACCTATTTTGGCCTCGACTCCCTCGCGATCGACCCCTACCTCATCACCGCCGGTGGTGCCTTCTCTATCCTGTCCGGCGACGGCGCCCGCCTGTTGGGACCGAATGACCAGGAAGAAATCGTCATCCGCTTCGTGCCCACCACGGAGACCGGCTACGCGACTTCGCTGAGCGTGGGCGACGTCCTGCCGCTGGTCGCGTTGTCCGGCACCGGGGGCCAACCTGTTTCGTCCTGTGCGGTGACGCCAACGACGCTCGATTTCGGCGGCTTCCTGATCAATAACAGCCGCTCTCGCGAATTCGTGATCACCAATACCGGCAACCAGCCCCTGTATGTGGCCCCGGGCACGGTCTCGCCCGGGTATTCGGTCTCGGGCAGCCCGCGACGATTGAACGCCGGCCTGGCCGCGACCTATACGGTCACCCTCACGCCACCGGGCGATGGGGTCTGGGACGGAGTGATCTCAACCGGCGAAGCCCT
>CAZLUL010000151.1:2641-10252 GCA_964562635.1 uncultured Fibrobacteraceae bacterium
GATTTCCGCGTCAGCCTGGCCTCGCCGTTGCCGCTGGCTCCGACCGTCGAACTGGCGCGTTTCCAATTCATGGTCCTCTACCCTTATGGCACGATCCTGATGCTGATGAACCCGGCGACGAATCCCACCATCGCCGGGGAAATGTCGTGGCTGCCGAACGGTGGTCCGGCCATTGCCATGCAGTCGTACACCGGCGACGAGATCGTGGCCCTGGTGAACGAGGGGCATCCGGTCGCGGTCCAGGCGCCGACGCCAAGCCTGACCCTCGCCGGCGCCCAGGTTCGTCTGGAATGGACCTTGGCGGTGGCGCCCGACACCGGTTGCCACGTGTACCGGCGCGCCGATGGTGAAGTCGAACAGCGCCTGACGAACCAACCGCTGATAGCCGGCACCGGGACGTTCACCTACACCGACGAACCGGTGGGCTTTGAGCCCGGAACCCAATTGCACTACAGTTACGCCCTGGTGATGGACGGACGCGAGACGGCCCGCAGTCCGGAAGCCGATGTGGACGTGGGGGCTTTGCCGACCCGCAGAACCCGCCTGTTACCGAATGTCCCGAACCCTTTCAATCCGCGCACGGAGATCCGCTTTGAGCTGGCCGCGCCGGCGCAGGTCTCACTGGTGGTTTTTGACCTGTCCGGACGGGTGGTCCGCACGCTCATCGCCGGCGACTCGTTGCCCGCGGCAAGCCACGTGCGCGAGTGGCGGGGCGAGGATGACGGGGGCCGGACCGTGGCTTCCGGCGTCTATTTCTACCGTCTGGAGACGGGGACTTATGGGGAAACACGGCGGATGGTGTTGATGAAGTGAAGCCACCCGGTATCACAGGCGCTATACTCGCGAGATCAAAATATCGACAAGGAAAACCGTGTTTCGCGGAATGACCGAAGGAGACACCCTGAAACGGACGATCGGACTTCTCTTGGTCCTGACCTTGTGCGCGGCTTGCGATTCGCAGGAGAAACGGGCTCTCAACGAACCCCTGCTTCCCGCGGAGACCTTCCACTGGAGCATCATCCCGATTGATTTTCAGCCGCCGCCGGTGACCTGGGTGCGCCAGAAACACAACCAGGGCGGATTGCTCGGGGTCTGGTTCACCCACAAGGGGTCGGTCGGAGAACGCATTTATATTGCGGAACTGGTCAAGATTGGCAAACGCAGACTGAAACCGGGCATTAGCTGGGACTTTTCCCTGGATGATGTCGTCGCAGAAACCCAATTCACGACTGAGGGCTGGCCGGTCCATCCGGACAGCTTTGTCATCGCGCCGATGGTGGCCGATACGATCGCCGGTCTCCCGGCCTACCGTCTGGAATTCACCCTGAACCTGCCGGACAAGACGCTGGTCGGCCGCGAATACTATGTCCTGAAGAAGAGCCGCCTGTTTGAAGCGGCCTATCTGGGGCTGCCCGTGAATCTGCCCCTGTTCGAGCGGGTTGTCGAAACGATATCCTTCCCGCCGCTGGAGGTGCCTTGATGGGCCGCGCGGGATTCCTTTTTCTGCTGCTGGCGATTCCGCTGTTCCTGGTGACGAGCTGCGCAGAACCCGAGCCCGTCCCCTTGCAGGTCGGCACTCATGACATCGCTGTGCTTTTCCCCTCCGCTTGGGAGCACTTCGAATATGGCGAGCAACACCAGTGGCGGCAGGATTTTCACCGGATCGCGATTCAGGATTATGGGGGGCTGGGCACCAGAATCGATCTGGCCATTGACCGGGCCATGGTCAAGCTTCGGGAGGATGGAAGGCGAGAGATTGCCTCGCGGGACACCTTGCAGGTCAGCGGTCGCGACGCCCGGATGATTGATACCTGGGAATACGTCAGCCACGAATTCCCGAAGCGATATCTGTTTGTGCTCAACCAGAACAAACTGCTGGTTCTCTACACGATGCAGGGCCAGTTCGATTTGATGGAGCCGGCGTTCACCGAAATGGCGAACTCACTGGCTTTCGTCGATAGCGTCGCTACCGGGTACTAGCCGCAACAGTTTCTGCCGCTCTTCGCGCACGCGGTCACCCACCGCCCAGACGGTCCCGTCACGCTCGAAAAGGGCGAGCAGTTCCTCCCCGAAGACCGTCTTCTGGATCGTCCAGGACTTGCCGCCGTCAGTGGTGGCCAATACGCTGGAAGTGCCGTCTTTCACGTTGTAGCCCACCGCCCAGCCGTATTGCGGATCGGCAAACCGGATGTCCCGCAAGAGAATATTCAGCTGTTCCAGCTGCTTCTGCCAGGTTTGGCCGCCATCACTCGTGTGATAGATAAGCCCGTAGTCGAATTGCTCGATGCCGGGCATCTCGCGTCGGTAGCCAGCCACCCAGCCGTGGTTTTCGTCGACGAAATGAAGCGCCTGAAAATTCGGTTTGTCGTCGCCGGATTTGCCCGCGAGATTGCCCGCGGCCTCGACCTTCGCCCAGGTCACGCCGCCATCGTCGGTGCGATGGACATTCCCGAATTTGCCGACGACCCACCCTCGCTGCAAATCGAGAAACTGGATCGCGTTTCCGGTCAATTTTCTCGCTTCGTCGACGCGCTGCCAGGTCTCTCCGCCGTCTTCGGTGTACTGCACGCCCTGGCGCCCGATGATCCAGCCGTTCAGGGCGTCCACGAAAGAAATGTCCTTGTTCTGGGCGTAGACTGGCCCCGTGGGTGGAACGACTTTCCAGGTGTCGCCGCCATCGGTGGTGCGCAGGATAGTGCCCGCCTCCGCCGCAATGATGCCATGCTGAAGATCGGTGAAGTGGACCGCATTCAGGTCTACTGAATGGGTGCGCCAGCGTTTGCCCACGACGCCGGTCTTGTACTTCCAGGTCAGGCCGCCGTCGGTCGTGCGCGCGACGATGCCGCCGGGGACCGAGATACCCACCTCGCCGACCATCCAGCCGTTCTGCGCATCGAGGAAAAAGATGTCCCGGAATTCGGCATCCGTTTCCAGCTCGATGACTTGCCAGGGGTCCTGGGGTTCGTCAGCGCATCCGGCGGCCAGCAGGCAGAGGACAATCAGGGTTCGACAGGGTCGAAGCGTGGCAAGGAATTGGGTTGGATTAGGTATGGGCATAGTTGTGGGTATCTTTCCGGTTCAGCGCCGATGCGAGAAGAACCAGGTGTAGAGATCGGGTTGGTAGCGGAGGAGCCAGGGATCGGCGTCGGGTGTCGGCGCGTATGTGACCAAGCCCTGCCCGACACCGGTTCCGTCGTACGTCCGCGCCCACGAGTTGTGCCCCACCCCGTCGTACAGCGTCAGCCGCGGCGGCACCGCAGGCCCCATTGCGCCCACTGCCGTGACCATAGCCACCGAGCCGGACGGCGCGACCGTGCCGTCGGCCGTGCCGTGGAAGGCCCAGACGGGAGTCTGCGCCACGGCGGCGGCCTGATCCGGGTTGCCCGCGCCGCAGATAGGCGCCGCGGCCGCCAGGGCCAGCGAGTCGTCGGCCACACTGCCAAAGCGTCCGAGGTAGGCCCAGGTTCCGTAGCCGCCCATGCTCAGCCCGGTCAGGTAGATGTGCGCGCGGTCAACCCGATAGTGGCGGTCGATCCAGACCAGCAGGCTGCGCACGTCGTCGGGATTCCACCAGCCGGAGTGGCACTGGGGGGAAACTACGATCATCGGATGGGGCGGCTGCCAGGTGCCGCGCTCGATCAGCAACGGCGGCCCGTTGCGCAGCACCAGGTCCAGGACGGTGGAGTCGGCGGCGCTGTCGCCACGCTCGCCGGCGCCGTGCAGGAAGACAAGCAGCGGGTATGGGACGGGGGAGTGATCAAGCCCTGCCGGCTCGTACACGTAGGAACCGAATGGGGCGGCGTCCGGGTTATCCGGGTCATGGGGCAGGGCCAGATGCACGCCGCCGGTGTCGATTGGCAGGTCGTTCATGCCGTTGTCCTCGGGAAGTGGAGCGGTCGTATCAGTGCCACAGCCGCCCACGAAGAGGAACAGGCCGAAGCTGAAGCAGGCCGCCCGGAAAACGGTTTGGAGTGCGTTTGAGCGATGATTCAAAGCGATTCCTCCTGTCGGGCGTCGGTGCCCGGAAGGCGCGGGAAAGAGCCAGGGTCCGTGCGATCCGGTCATCGGCGACCTGGACCATTTTCAAGCTGGTGCAACATATAAGCAAGGACTGAGCCAACGGCCCCCGGTATCATGCCGGGGCCGCTGGTGCCGCTGGTGCCGCAGGTGCGGAAACCCAAACTTCCGCCCACTTTCCAGTCAATTTGTAGTAAAATAGTATGGTATCAATCACTGCGCTGAATATTACCTGGGATTTCCCGGATAACTTCACCGGGAGTTTACAATGAGACCTTTCAATCGCCGAAGCTACAAGCCGCTTTCCCTATTCCTCGTCCTGGTCCTGCTGTCTGCGAGTGCCGTCACCGCTAACGCGTTGACAGATGAAGAGCAACTTGCCCTACGGGAGAAAGCGCGCCAGAAGTTTCTGGCGAGCGGGCACCACTCCGAATCTGTCGTCGTAGACGGGACCCCGCGCTTGACTGATAGCGCGGCACAAAATTCAGCGAGTGATTCCCATCGCCGGTACGATTCTGAAACCGATGGAATGTCGAAGAGCCTGACTACGCAAATCGGTGAGGCCGGCATGCGGGTTCCCCACGGCGGTGACGACGTCATTATTGCCACAGGAGCCTCCTACAACTCATCTCCGTTGATCCGGATAGCAAACGACGGAACATTTTTTGTGGCCGTCGCCGCAGTAGGCGAAGCCGAGGTATGGAAATCGACCGATTCCGGTGAGACCTGGTCCCTGTGGAGCACAGTTGCCGACCCGGGCTCCAGCATTCCTTGGTTGGGCGACATGGAACTGGCTGAAGGCGATGCCGATCGGTTGTTCCTGGCTTGGGTTCATTCGAGCCCCGGCCGTGACCTTCGGATTGCCTACGCCGACCCCGGCGCTGCTGTGCCGACGTGGACCGTCGTCACAGCACTCTCGGATCCCGGAGTCTTATTCAGCATTGGACAGCGACTCGATATCCATACAGATGTGGCCGTCTTCTCCGACTATTTTGTCTACGTTACGGTCCTCGGGGAGGACGGGAACGGAGATGATATCTGGTTTACACGTTCAGTGAACATGGGTAATTCCTATGAATCGGGCTACAAGATCGCGGACTCAGCTACCAGTACCTACACGGATTTTGACCTACCTGTTCTGAGCGCGGGAGATGGTTTCTTCGTACACGCAAGTTATTTGGCCCAGAAGGCGGGGGGGACCGATAAGGACCTTCTGTACCGCCGTGCAGTCAATTGGGGCGACAGCGGAATGGCTGCCTGGGAAGCGGTACAAGTCGTCAATTTTCAGGACGGAGGTCCCTACAGCATCCCCCTGTCCATGGCAGCATCCTTTACAGAGGGGCTGGTCCTCGTTTCCACGACCCAGTTTGGCGGCCCGATAAAGAACTTGGTTTATTATTCCACCGACAATGGCGCGACCTGGCCCGCAGCGAATGAGGTAACGACCGGACTTCGGATTGGCTCCACCGAACCTTTGATTTTGCCAACAGGCGAGATCGTGTCGGGAAGTGACGACAATACAGATATTTTTCCCGAGTCCGTCATGGCACTGGCCCGGTCGACCACTGCGGATCCATCCACGTGGACAGCTCCGGAGATATTTACCCGATCGCTATTTACAGTTGGCGACCTGCCGAGATTTGACGGAATCGCCGCGGACCCTCTGCACGGGCATCAGGTCGCGTCGGCTTGGGTTGTTGGCGAGGACGGGGTCAAAACATTGCGTTTCGATGCGGAGTGGCGGCGGGACGCTGGATACGGAAACACCGAGGTCGGGTTTCCGATATCGGTCCCTGGTGGCGGTCAGTCACCGCCCGCGATCGTGGAGATCGACGGCGACCCGTTCGGAGAGATCGTGTTCGGCACTTCGACTGGAAACATCAACGTGCTCAACCATGATGGAACCCCTGTCCCCGGCTGGCCCGTGAACATCGGATCGATACCGTTGGACGCCCCGGTTGCGATCGGCCGTATCGCATATGACGGAGACCGGAAGATCGTCGCGGGCAACCGTTCCGGAGAGGTGTTTGCCTTCCATTCCGACGGCACGATGATGGCGGGCTTCCCGGTGCAGATGAACGAAGCAACCGATGTTTTCGTATCCATCGGCGCGATCGGTCCTACGAATGCCAAGTTCATCGTCGCGGCGTGTGGCGAGGAACTACGGGCCATCGGACCGAACGGCGAGACCGCCAACGACCCGGTTTGGGCCGGTTTCACGGCGCCTCTGACCCGTCCGGCGGCCATCGGCGACGTGGATAATGACGGCGTCGTCGAAGTCGTCACTCTGAAGGACGAGTATCTCCACATCAACGCCATGGGCGTGCATACCCCCGAGGTGTTCCGCTATTTTCCAGGGGTCTCGTTTTCCGACGCCCCGACCCTGGCCGATTTCGACGGTGACGGTGACCTCGAGATCGCCGCGCCGACAACGGACGGGACGATGTACCTGATGCACCATGATGGTACCGACGTCGCGGGCTGGCCATTCACCGTAGCTTCCGGACAAGCTCTGACCTCGGCCGCGATCGCCAATATTGTCGGCAACGCCGTCCTCGAGATGTCCTTTGCTGAACGAGACGGATCCGGGTTGCTTCACCAGGTTCTATTCGACGGAGTGGAGCACACGCAATTTCCCAAGTCTTTTGGTACCGAGTTGCTCTACATGCCGCCGATCGTGGAGAAGGCCGGCAACGGCGCCACCCACATGATCAATATGACGCCAGGTGGCATCGGTCACAACTGGTCCAATACCGGTTTAGTGGCGGATGGCTGGCCTCGAAATCTGTCGGGCGCGGTGGAAGAAACCCCTGCATCGGGTGACATGGATAATGATGGCCGCACGGAAATCGTGATCCTGGGTGTCGATTTTATCACGGTGCTGGATGTTGGGGCGCCGCCGTTCAACCACACCAGAGTCCGCTGGCCCATGTACGGCTTCGACGCCGAGCGAACGGGGTGTTTCGAATGTTTCGGGGACGCACCATCCGCGGTTGAGGATACGCCGACACCCTTGCGGTCGCCTCTTGCGCTCGAGGTGTACCCGAACCCCTTCAATCCGCTGACGACGATCAATTACGAGGTGAAGGGATCGGGGCCCGTCACGCTCGAAGTGTTTGACATTCGCGGGCGACTCATGGACGTGATCCTTCGAGGCGTCGTCCAGTCCGAAGGTCCGCACACCGTTCGCTACGAACCGGATCTCGCCAGCGGGGTGTACTTCTTGAGACTGGAGTCCGGTGGTGAGGTTGCGACTCGGAAGATCGGGGTATTGAAGTAGATCGGGTTGGGGTTGGCCGGAGTCCTCTTCCAGGACTTCGGCCGCCTGTTCCTATCGAAAAGTCCATCCGCAAAAAAACACCGCGATTCCGGCAATAGCGGCTCAAACCCCCACCCGACTTAACATAATTGTTCCCCCCGGGGGGAACTATGTTGAATGCGCCTGTCCAGTTTTAACCTAAAGGCAAAGAATCAAACGGTACAGAACAGACCTGTTCCTTACCGAATTTTCCACCCGGGCGGCAACCGGCCATTCTCTCGGTTCATTGATGGGAATGGGGCAATTATTGCAGCAACCAAATATAGCCTTTGGGG
>CAZLUL010000152.1:0-10160 GCA_964562635.1 uncultured Fibrobacteraceae bacterium
ATTCGTAGGTCGGGCTTTCCTGCCGGATCTCGAACTGCACCTTATCGTCCTGGAACTCGACCTCGCCAAGGCTCAGGACCGGTGCCCCGGTGCGGGCCAACCACTGCTCCTGGAAAACCGTCAGGTCGCGCTCACCGGCGGTGGCAAAAGTGCCCACAAAATCACTCCACGCCGCCTCCGTGTACTGATGATCAGCCGCCACGATGCGCAGGCTGTTCAAAAAATTGTCCCGCCCAATCATTCGGGACGCCATGTGAAACACCATCATGCTCTTGCCATAGCCCACCGCCCGGGTGGCCCCACTGTGTCGGCTGTGAAACTCGCTCAGGGGAAAATCATGGGCCGGATCCTTCACATAGGCCGCGTAGTCCTTCAGGGTATTGCGGCGATACTCGCGGGCGGCGTCTGCGCTCTCGAGTTCCTTGTAATGATAATCGGCGCAATAAACGGTCAGGCCCTCGCACCAGTTGCCCTCCTCGAGGTCGACAAAAACCGAGTTGCCCCACCAGTTGTGGGCAATTTCGTGGCCAAAGCTCGTGTAGGGAATGAAGGGCAGGCGCAGCACCTGGCCGCCGAGCAGCGTGTAACTGGGCATGCCGTAGCCGGTGGGAAACCAATTCTCCACCGTGGCGAACTTGGTGTACGGATAAGGCCCGATCATCTCTTCATACATGGTGATGTAGGCCTTGGTGCGTTCCATGTAAGTGGCCCTCAGGCGCGCGTCGTCCTCCAGAAAAAAGGTCTGGCTGATCACGCCCTCACGCACCGGTTCTTCATGCACAAAATAGCGATTGGCAATGAGATTGAGGCCATCGCTGGGATGAGTGGTCACCCAACGGGTGTGCAGCCCATTCTCGGTTTCCTGGTGCAGGGTGCGTTCGCCCTGGGTCACGGTCTCGAAGCCCGCCGGGGTGTCGATGGCCAGTTCGTAAACCGCCATGGTGCCTTCGGCCCAGACCAGCCACTCGGCCGACGACGAAAGGTAAATGCCCTCGTCACTGATTGTCGCGGTGATCTCGCCGCCCACGTTTTCCCGCGAGAAGACCACACCCTCCACCGACTCGAGAAAGGTGCCCTCATAGTTCAGCCGCATCAGGCCGCCGTTGCGCATGCCGAGGCGCTGCACGATCAGTTTCTGGTAGGAACCGCCTTCATCTTCGACCTGCTCCACCGCACTGCTAATGTCCACCTGGGCGTTGTCCAGCGAAGTGATTTTCGTCAGCTCAAACCCGGCGCCCAAACGAAGCTCCACCAATCCGGCCGGCATCACCACGACATCCTCGATGACCACGTGATTGGTGGCCGTGTCGAACTTCATCGCGATGCGGTGGGACAATGTCGGAACTGGCTCGGCCGAAGCTGCGACCGAAATCAGGGACAGGCACATCAGGGCGAAAAACACAACCGCCAGCGGACGATTCGGGGCCATCGTGAACTCCTTGGGCAAATAATCTGGGAACCGGGCGTGCCGAGAGAATAGCCAATGGGCAGGTGGGATGGCAAGCAGGCAAAAAGACCCGGCCGACCGTCACTCCCGCGCCCCTGATTTGGCGGGAGGTCACGATCGGCCGAATCACGAGGCCAACGGGGCAGCGACTAGACTGCCTTGAGGGGGGTTCTCTCTTTGGCCTCGGTTTTGTTCTTCAGCAGCACGCAGTTCTCACCGCGGCTGTAGACCAGGCCCAGCAACAAGCCGAAGATCACGTGGCCCATCAGGCTCGGCAGCATGGCTTGGGCAGCGCCCAAGTTCCAATTCACGCCCATGCCCATCATCAATGGCATCATGGTCAGCGGTCCGAAAACCCACCAGATCATGCCGTAAACCGCGCCCGAAACCAGGCCACTCAGGCGTCCGGTCACGATCGGGCCGGCCAGGACACCGAAGCTTGCGCCGATGGACGCACTGATGACCATGTGCACCAGGAAACCGACGATGGCGTTGGGCATACCGACCATCTTGCCGATCATTGGCAACATGCCCATCACGGCCATCATCATGCCAAATACGGCGCCACCGACCAGGCCGCCGACGATTCCGTGCTTGATTCTTTTGGCAAACATTGGGGATCTCCCTTAGACTATGTGGTATCCCGGGCGGCCGGGACGTTTCGTTGGCTTTCGCCATTATTTGTCACGGTAGTGAGTGCGCGCGGGCCGAATTCTATTACAGATTTTCTGGAGATTTTCTCTACGATGCTCTTCGCCATCGATCACGACTCTTTCGCGGGGCCCGATTTTCTGGCCCAGCTCAAGAGCCGCAACCCCGATACCCTGCGCCACCTCGTGCACCTTTATATGCCGCAGATCCTGCGCGCGGCACGGGGCGCGGGCCTCAACTCCCAAAACGCCGAAGACACCACTCAGAACGTATTTCTGACCTTTCTCGAAAAAATCGAGGATTTTGAGGGAAGATCTCACGTGCGCACCTGGCTGTTTGGTATTCTCTATCGTAAGATTTCAGAGATGAGGCGTTCGGCCCAGAAAGAGGGCGCCGCCGAAGAGATCGAAGAGGTTATGGAACACCGCTTCAAGACAGATGGGATGTGGCTCAAGCCTCCGCGCCTGGCCGATGCCCCCGCTTATGAAAGTGAAGTCCGGCAACATCTGGACACCTGTCTTGAAGGGGTCAGCACCGACCAGCGACTGGCTTTCATGCTGCGCGAGGTCGAAGAGATGGACACCACCGAGATCTGCCGTGTCATGGACGTGAGCCGGTCTAACCTGGGCGTTCTGTTGTATCGTGGCCGCAACCTGCTGCGCGAATGCCTGGAGAGACGCAACGTGACACGCGATTGAGCAGACTGGAAAGAGCACCCGACATGATGATGAAATGCAAAGAAATTTCGCACCTGATCGCTTCAGGCAGCGCCGAAGATCTCGGCTTCATGAAGCGGTTGGAGTTGCGCCTGCACCTGATGATGTGTCGTCATTGTCAGGGTTATGCGGACCAGATCAAGGCGCTCGGTGATGGAGCGCGGCGAATGATCGGGGCCCGGGAACCCAGTTCCGAGGAGTTGCAGAAACTGGAAAACGAAATCTGCGAGAAGATCTGCAATCACGGCGGTGGCACGCAGCATTGATGGGCACAAGAATCCGAAAAAGCGGCTGTAGTCCTGGACTACAGCCGCTTTTTTCTGTCTCCAGCCCGGCGCAGCGTCAGTTCACAATCACCTCAACCAGCGGCATGGTCTTCAGGTAGGCTGTGGTCACCCGCTGCAAATCCCCCAGCACCAGGTCATCATAGGTCGTCAGCCCATTCAGGTAGGCCGGGATGTCATGGTCCAGTTCGGCCATGGCCAGATAATATGCCTGCCCCATGCTCGACAACCGCCGCATCATCAACCGGCCCCGGCGCGAAGCCCGGATTTTGTCCATCTCGGCCTGGGTGATGGTCGTGGCGTCGAAGTCGGCGATGAAGGCCTCGATGGCGGCCTTGCCCTCGTCCAACCGTTCCTGGGTCGGATTGATCCAGGCCAGAAATTCGCCCTGGCCACCGCTGGCGCTCAACCGCGCCCCGACGCTGTAGCTCAGGCCCTGCTTTTCGCGCAGGTCCATGGCCATGCGGTCCGACAATATCGCCACTGTCAATTCCAGTGCGCCGCCGTCACCCGGCGCGATATCCAAAACCGAACCCAGCCGGATGGCCGTCATCTGGCCGCCCACCGTGGCGGTCAGTTCAACCGGGGCCGCGGTCGCCACCAGAGCGGGCAGGGCCTGGCCAGGCTGGCTGTCACCGGGCAACTTCGCCTCGAGTTCGGATTTCATTTCTTCGTGGGTCAGCGGGCCCACGATGGAAAAGACCAGGTTCTCGGGCGAGAACGCCTTGCGGTACACCTGCCGCACCTGATTAAAGCTCAGCTTGGCCAGCGAATCGGCGTCGCCTTCGGGCGCCATCACCATGGGATGGTCGCCGTATAGGCCATCATCCAACAAGCTGTTGGCCGTGCTGCGCGCACTGGCGGTGCTTTTTTCCAGGGCCGTCATGCGTTCGTCGCGCACCCGTTCGAAATCGCTGTCGGTGAAGGCCGCGAACTGCAGTTGTTGCGTGAGCAGCTCCAGCACTTCGGCCCCATTTTCGGCCGCCACTTCGATGCGAATGAAGCTGAAGCGCCCATTGGTGTAGTAATTGTCCATGGGGATGCGGTCGTCATCCACGGCTTTGACCACCGCGCCCAGGCGGCGCAACCGGCGGGCCAGGCAGGCGCGATCACAGCCGGCAAATCCTTCTTCAAACAGGCGGTGCACCAGGTCCAGGGCCCCCGCCTCGGCATTGTCCCGGTCAATCAGCGCCCGGCCACGAACCGCCAAATGAATCGCCATCAGCGAGCTGGCCGGATTGGTCTGGCTGACCAGAACGGCGCCACTAGCCAGTTCGGAGCGGTCCACCTGCAGCGGCGCCGGGGCCGTCTTTGCGACCGGTGCGGCGACTTCGGGCGCCTCGGTTTCCTTTTTCTTCATGGCCGCAGCCATGCCGGGCGGCATTTTCATCCCGGCCGGCATTTTCATTCCTGCCATGGGGTCGTCGGCCTTTTTGACGCCGGCTTCCGGCTCAATGAGCACCGCCTGACAGGGCGCATCAATCAGCCAGTTGGTCAGGGTGCGGCTCACGTCTTCGGCCGTCACTTCGCGCAACTGGTCGAGGTAGGTCACAAAGAAATCCAGCCCACCCTGGGCCACCGGCTCGGCAATGTAGATACCGGTCATGCGCAGTTGTTCGCGCTCCAGCAGAGTGTGGGTTTCGCTCATGCGCACAATACCCAGGATGTCTTCGCCAGTGATGCCCATCTCGATGGCCGCGGTCACCGCATCCTGCACCAGGCGGTACATCGCCGCGGGGTCCGTCTCGTCCTTCAAGGTGAACTGCATGGTCAAGCGACCGAAGCCCGACGACCGTTCCCACCATACGCCCAACTCGGGGCGCACCTCGGCGGGCATGTCTTCGACCGCGACGCTCAAGATGCCGCTGCCTTCAAGGTCCAGCATCTGAGTCATCACCAGGTAGGGAAAAAAGTCGACCATGCCGTAGCTGGGCGCCTCGAAGCTGAGGGCCAGCACGCGCTCATCGCCACCCCGGCGGGTGGTGGTGCTGGTATGGTCAATGAGCTGGGCCGGCCGCAGACCGCTGTGGTCCACCGTCCCGGGCGCCACCGCGCCATAATATTCCTCGAGCAGCGCCAGAGTGGCCTCGCGCTCAAAATTGCCCGCCACCGTCAGCACCATGTTGTTCGGCACGTACCACTTCTTGTAGAAGGCGTACACATCGTCGCGCACCATGTGCTCGATGGTCGACTTGGTGCCCAAGGTCGGCAGCTCCAGACTGGAATCCGCATACTGGGCCTGTTGCAGCAACGTTTCGGTGTAGTGACCGGGCCAGTCGCGGCCCTGGACGATTTCGCCCACCACGATGCCCTTTTCCTTGGCGAATTTGTCATCGGGCACGAGCGAATGAAAGAGCATCTGGGATTGCAGTTCCAGCCCCACTTCCATGGCTTCGGCCGGGATCACCATCATGTAGTTGGTGAAAAACCGGGTCGTATTGGCGTTGTTGTACGCCCCGGCGATGTCCGCCATGTCGTACTGCTCTTCCTGGGTGTACTTCGTACTCCCGTTAAAAAGCAGGTGCTCCAGCATGTGGCTCATGCCGCTGGTGCGGTAGTCTTCCCACGCCGAGCCCACCTTGACCTGGGTGTAGATGCCGACCATGGGCTGGGCCGGATTCTGCATCAGCATCACATCCAGCCCGTTTTCCAGGCGCAGAATTTCGATGTTTTCGGGCAAAGGAGTAAAAGTTGGCTCCAGTTGCAGATTCGCGTAGCCTCCAACCTGGCTCTGGGAAAACGAAGTCCCCGCCAATCCGGCCACCGTCATTACCAACATCACCACTCTGCTCAAATTCCGCATGCGACTGTTCCTCTCGTGCCCACACTGCAGGCCTGGTTCAAATTCTCGACAAACCGGCTCAGGCGCTGGCTGCTTCGGCACCCTCGATGATGCCCACAAAATCTTCGGCCTTGAGGGCCGCGCCACCGATCAGGCCGCCATCAACATCAGGCAGGCCAATCAGTTCCCGGGCGTTACCGGGCTTGCAACTGCCGCCGTAAAGGATGCGCATGTGCTCGGCCACCGTGGCACCGAGCAGATCGGCGACAACCTGCCGGCTGTAGGCATGAATTTCCTGGGCCTGCTGGGGCGTGGCGGTTTCGCCGGTGCCGATGGCCCACACCGGCTCGTAGGCCAACACGGTGTTGTAGGCGTCGGCCGAGTCCAGCCGGGGCAGCACGCCTTCGAGCTGGGCCTTGACCACGGCCTGGGCCTGGCCCGCCTTGCGCTCGTCCAGTTTTTCGCCGTAGCAGAAAATGGCCTTCAGACCGGCCTGATGGATCAGGTTGATCTTGGCCACAAACTGATCATTGGTTTCGCGTTGATATTCGCGCCGCTCGCTGTGGGCGACGATCACGTAGCGGGCGCCGGCTTCCTTGAGCATCGCCGGCGAGACCTCGCCGGTGTAGGCACCGCTGTCCTGGTCGGCACAGTTCTGGGCGCCGGTCATGACCGGATTGCCGGCCGCCACACCGGCCACCGCCGGAATGCTCACGTAGGGCGGGCACACCAGCACATCGCCCTTCAAATCACGTCCCTGCAACAAATTCGAGACGCCTTGAGCCAGCTCGGCCCCGGCGCCCGGCCCCATGTTCAGCTTCCAGTTTCCGGCTACGAGATATCGGCGCATGGCTTTCATCCTTTCGAAAGGTCTTGAATAACATCGTTGTATAGCGGGTAGTATAGCCAAATCGAGCCAATATTACAGGAAGGAAACATCATGAATCAGGGTTATTTGTGTCCCAAGTGTGGCAATACCGCCTTTGAGAGCAGCGAGATGCGCGCCACCGGCGGCTTTTTGACCAAGGTCTTCAACGTCCAGAGCAAACGATTCACCACCGTCAGTTGCACCATTTGCAAGTACACCGAGCTGTACAAGACGGACAGCAGCACCCTGGGCAACATCTTCGATTTCATGGCCAACGGCTAAATCAGGCTGGTAGGTTTCTCGATATTGTCTAGAATGGGATCATCTTGTCGACAGCTTCCATGGCCGAAGGATTGATCCCATTGTCCGCTAAATTTCGCATCTCTTGCCTGGCCGTGCTGGGCTTTGCCCTGCTCCTGGCCACCAACGCTGCCGCCGCCCCCGGGCGCCACAAAGGCGAGCTCTATTTCCACTGGGGCTACAACTGGTCGGTTTACAGCGATAGCGACATCCACTTTGAGGGCCCCGGCTACAAATTCACCTTGAACGAGGTCACCGCCCACGACCGGCAGTCCGCTTTCAAGGCCAGCACCTACCTCAATCCGGCCAAGATGACCGTGCCCCAGTACGATGCGCGAATCGGCTATTATGTCGGCGAACGAACCAGCGTTTCGTTTGGCGTCAGCCATCTCAAATACGTCGTCACCCAGTTGCAGGGCACCACGATCAGCGGCTTCATCGACGAATCGGCGTCTTCACAATACGCCGGCGACTACGACAACGACCTGATCCGCCTGGACTACGACTTCCTGATGTACGAACACACCGACGGCCTGAATTACGGCAACCTGGAAATCGAGACCATGGTGCCGATCTGGGAAAAGGACTCGCTGACCCAGGGCCTTTACGCCACCGTCGGCGTTGGCGCGGGCGTCGTGACCCCCAAGACGGACGTGACCCTGCTCGGCGGCGAGCGCAGCGATCTTTTTCATCTGGCGGGATATGGGTTCAATACCAAAGTGGGCCTGAAGTACGAATTCCTGAAGCGGTTCTTTTTGCAGTATTTCATCAGTGTCGGCTGGATGAATCTGACGGATATTCCCACCCGCGGTGGCGGGTTGGACTCCGCCAAACAGAGCCTGTTCTATCTCGAACACGCCATGGTCGGCGGGATGACCGTCTACACCTTCTAGGCACCCACCTGGGGCAGGAACTCCAAGAGCAGGCGCGCCATGCGCTCGCGCACCAGCTTGCCAACTTCAACCACATCCTGATGGGACAGTTGGGGCTGCCCCGTTTCACGGGCCGGATTCGTGATGCAACTGAGCCCCACCGGCGCCACTCCCAGGCGTTTCAACAACACCGTTTCGGGGGCCGTGGACATGCCGACGGCGTCGCAACCGATGCGCCGCAACATGCCGATCTCGGCCTTGGCTTCGTAGGCGGGGCCGTACATGCTGGCGTAGGTGCCCGCGTGCATGGGCACGCCGCATTTGGCCGCCGCGCCCACCAACAGATCAGCCAGTCGCGGGTCAAAGAGATCGGGCAGGCCACCGCTGCGACCGATGTCCGCCAATTGCTCGTGCAGTTCGGCGTCGGCGTCTTCGGCCGGCGCAAATGGCCGTGTCATCAGGCCGCGCAAAGGGTCGTGGAAATGCATGTCGATCTGGTCGCGGATCACCATCAGGTCGCCGGGGCGGTAATAGCGATTCAAGCCGCCGGCCGCGTTGGTCACCACGGCAGTATCAATACCCAGGCAAGCCAGCACCGCCGTGGGCAGCAGCAGTTCGGCGTTGGGCAAACCTTCGTAGGGATGCAGGCGCCCCTGCATGACAACCACCGGCACTCCGGCTGCCGTGCCGACCACCAGACGGCCGCTGTGTTCGGCCACCGTGGTGGTGGTGTAGCCGGGAATGTCGCCGTAGTCAACGGCCTCGGCATTTTCCACCGCATCGACAAAATTACCCAGACCACTGCCCAGCACCAGGCCCACCTTGCCGGTGAAGCCGCGCTCGGTCAGGAATTCCACCGCCGCGCCCACGCGGTCGCGCCACACCGGCGCCAAGCGATCCAGACGGTCACTCATCACGCATCCTTCCGCGGGTCAGAAATAGTGTCCAGGTCAAACTTGTCGCGCAGCGAAGCGAAGGTTTCGAGAGCCTCGACAACCATCACGCCCTTGGTGTGAGCGGCCGTGAAGGCGCTCTTGAAACCATTGAGCAACAGGTTTTCGGTCTCCAGCAGGGTCAGATCAAAGGTATCGACCGCCAGGCGCAACTCCTGTGTCGGTGAGGTCCGCGCAAACAGCGTATTGTCGGTGTTCAGGCAAACCCGCAACCCCTCGCGCATGTAGTAGCGGAACGGGTGCTTGGCCAAATCTTCGGTCACGCCGCTCTGTCGGTTGCTGCTCAGGCAGATCTCCAGGGGCACGCGGTTGTTGGCCACATAAGCCATCAGGTCCTTGTCTTCCTCGAGCCGCACGCCGTGGCCGATGCGGTTGGCGCCGCAGCGGTGCAGGGCCTGATGGATCGATTCGGGGCCAAAGCCCTCGCCGGCATGAATCGTCACGTTCTGGTTGTTGTTCATCACGTGATAGAAGGCGTCCAGGTGATCCTTGGCCGGATAGTCTTCTTCGGCGCCGGCAAGGTCAAAGGCCACCACGCCGCGCTTGCGCCAGGCCACCGCCAGGCGGGCCAGGTTCAGCGAACTGGCCGGGTCGATGGTGCGGATGCCCGTGATGATGATCCCACCTTGGATGCCCGTTTCGCTCGCCGCCCTTTCGAGCCCCGCCGATACCGCGGCCACCGCGCCGTCAGGCGTCAGACCTCTATCGGTGTGCTTCAGTGGACAGAAGCGCACTTCGACCCACCACACGCCGTCGGCCGCAAAATCCATGGCCAATTCGTAGGCCACGCGGATCAAATTCGCTTCGGTCTGCAGCACCTTGACCGTGTGGTCAAAATGACTCAGGAAGTCGTCAACCACGCAGGCCCGGTCCGCGGGGAAAAATTTGGCCCGCACCGCGTCCGGGTCATCGGGCATGTCCATACCCGCTTCACGGCCCAATTCCATGAAGGTTTCCAGACGCAGCGAGCCGTCCAGGTGCACGTGCAGGTCCGTCTTGGGCAACGCCCGCAACAATTCAGTGGGTATGGCCGATCCACGCAAAAGATCGCTGGACCGATAGTCGCCGGTTTTCAAGGCATCCTCCGGGCGGCCATTCAGCCGCCTTGGCGTTCGTGTTTCTCGAGGTGGTACTCGCGGATCATCTCCAGCAGCTCGACCTGAGCGCCGTCGTCGTCCCGCAAATTCACTTTTTCGGTGTCGATGATGTGCACCGGGCACAGGGCCGGCGCGCGTTCGATCCAGTCTTCGTAGGCCGCGTGCAGATCCTGCAGGAAATCCAGAGGGA
>CAZLUL010000153.1:0-10085 GCA_964562635.1 uncultured Fibrobacteraceae bacterium
ACGGCAGCCAGTTCTTCATCACCCACGTAGCCACCCCGTGGCTCGACGGCAAGCACACCGTGTTCGGCAAGGTCGACAGCGACGCCGACCAGGATGTGGTCAACGCCATCGCTGGCCGTGACGGCCTCGTGAAGGTGACCATTGAGGGCGATACCACGGCGCTGATGGACCAGATGAAGGACAAAGTCGAAGCGTGGAACAAGACGCTGGACTAGCTGGTCGCTGGACTGGGCTTTCAGGGCAGAATAAAAACAACGGTCACCGGCGCCTGCCAGTGACCGTTGTTTTTTCAGGTGATGGTCTATTGGGTGTCGCCGGATTTGACAAACTCAAAGCCCGCGTCCAGCAACTGCTTGCGAATGGCGGTGACCACCACGTCGCCCAAGGTCGCCTCGCCGGTCTCGGCCGCCATCTTTTCCCGCTCCGCAGCCAGATAGATTTCCCGCGCGGCGGCCTGCTCACCGATTTTCTGCTTCAACTCGGTGCGACTGGCGGCCATCTCTTTCAGATAGGCCGTGCGCTCGGCGGGAGTCATCGCCTGCATGGCGTCCGGCAATTCTTTTTCCGGCACGGCCTGCAGGATCTCTTCGTCTTCGGCCAGGGCATCGACCAGATCGCGTTGGCTGTTGTTGTAGGCCTTGCCCGATTTTGTCACCGACCGGCTCACCGCCACAGACGAAGACAGTCCGCTGGCGTTCGAATCCTGGGCCTTCTGGTTGTTGCAGAAATAATCCCGCTTATCGGCCGTGCCGTACCACAGGTAGGTCTCGTTCAACTCGACATTGAGCCGCATGATCTCGTCGTCCTGGGGGCAGGGAATGTGCACCACGGCCCGGTCCTGGTCGATGTTGAAAAACTCGCCCCGGCCCAATCGGGCCCCGTCCTGCCAGTGGCCCTCGACGCCTTCCCGGTGATGTCCGCAATGGATGGTATTGACGACGATTCTTTGCTTCGCCGCCCGTTTGCAGGCCTTTTCGTAGTCGACTGACCCTTGGGTAAAGGGTTCGTTGCCCGCGATAAAAATGGTCCGGTACGCACGGCGCAGATCGGACCAATCCAGGCGGCTGATCGCCTCGTCGATGACTTGTCCGCAATACTCGTCGCCGCCGTTGGTCGTCAGGGCGAACAGCGCTTCGGAGAGCACATCAAGGTCGTCCGTCAACGGCACCACTTGCCGGATGTATCCCTCGCTGGCCGGCAAATTCGTATTGCCGTACTCGAACAGGGCCACGCGCAACCGCGGCGCGCGGTCGTCTCTTTCGGCCAGGGCAAACTGCTGCACAATGGTCCACAGTTGGCTCTTGGCCTGGCTGATCAAGCCGTCCATGGAGTTGGATGTGTCCAGCAGGATGGCCACCTCAACTACCGAGGCATATTCGTGTGGCGCGGCATGGCGCGATTCGGCGTTTGAAAAATTGGCCCAGAGAATCAACGACAGGATTATCGGCAATATCAACGATCTGGATTTCCGCATAGTGAGACCTCCCATATGAGTCGGGGAATGACCCGGATTGCTACCGTTGCCGAAGAGGTTAGTTCCCTTCAATCGAGGATCGTGGTCGCGGGTGGGAACCATTTCCTTTCATTCGCATTTCATGAACGCACCGCACAGAGGCGGTCACGCTTTTCCGTTTTGGACGAATTGGCAACGAAAGGTTGGAGGAGGACTACGGATGCTGGAAAGTCCCCTGATGTTGAAATTTCTGGTATTTGGTACCCTGCTGATCGGGTCGCTGTCCCTGTTGGGCAACATTCTGCCCGCCGGTCGCCCGCACCTGAAGGCCCGCCGCATGTTGGGCGGCGTTCGGGCCCCGCTGGGCCAGACTCAGGACGATCAAAAAGACGATGAAAAAGCTGTGCGCAAAACCGACGCGCAGTGGCAGAAAGACCTCACGCCCGAGCAATACCGGATCGCCCGCCAAAGCGGCACCGAACGCGCTTTTACCGGCGAATTCTGGGACCACCACGATGAGGGCAGCTACCTCTGTGTCGGCTGCGGCGAGGAACTGTTCGCTTCTGCCTCAAAATACGTTTCGGGTAGCGGTTGGCCCAGCTATGACCGACCGGTTGCCGCTGGCGCGGTCTCGGAAATCAAGGACATCAGTGGCGGCATCGTGCGCACCGAAGTGGTTTGCAGCTGTTGCGAGTCCCATCTGGGCCACGTCTTTGCGGATGGCTCCCGGACCACGGGATTGCGCTACTGTATCAATTCGGCGTCATTGACGTTTGAACCCGACCACGAAGTGCCTACCGAGATCGCGCAATAGGATCCAGCCCGCCTTTTTGCCACCGACCAATTGATCGCCAAAATCTGGGATTAGGGTTGGCGGCCAGGCTCACAAAGAGTGTAGTATCGGGGGGTTCTGTTGACCGAGTCTACCGCGCCCCACAAACCGGAAGCCGCATCACGCATATGAGGACCCCCGGATCGCATTGGCTCTGGCTGCTGGCCTTCATTCTATTGCTGGCCTCCCCGGCGATGGCCCAGACCACGGAAACGGCGACCGAACCCGCCACTGAACCTGCCACTGAACCGGCTGCTGCCGACTCCACCACGGCCCCGGACCTGCTGGACAACCTGGACCTCTACACCTGCAAGGAGCTGGAGGCGATCTTCTACCAGGAAATCCCGCGCAATGTTTACAACGATGAACCCGACCGCCTGTACGAACTGGTGATCTACCTGTCCGATGTGTGCGATTTTGGCGAACCTCTGGGCCGGGTCCGTATCCTGGCCAGCATTTGGGACGGCAACTTCGAAGAGATCATTTACGGATACGACGTGGTCGATTGGCTGGCCGATCGTTACGATCCCGGGCAACAACCGACAGTGGGCTCCGACCGCGCGGCCTTCGACGCTTTCACCACCGATTTTGCCAACCAGATGCTGCCCCATGCGCCGGTCGGCAGTCTGGAAGCGTTCTTTTGTCTGTACTATTCCGGCCAGACCGATGAGGCCTGGGCCCTGTTGCAGGGTAAGGAGCTGGAAGACACCTGGCTGCGCTACTATTACAACGAAGAAGTTGAGATCATCAGCGAGGAGAATATTCCGCGCATGATCACGGTCTACTGGGGCCAATGGAAGCCCGGGGGCGATCAGGAGTTCGTGGGCAATAAGCAGTTGGTAGGCGCTTCGTTCGAACGGTGGTTGGACCAGTGGTTTGGCCGCCTCTTGCTGGAAGTCCGCTTGGGCCGCGCCGACAACCCCTATTTCGTCGACAGCGACGGGCTGACCGGCCGCTCAGACCGCTGGGACGCCTTCCTGGCGGGGGTGGAGGGTGGTCTGGGTGTGTGGCGCGAGGGCCCGCATCTGGCCGAAATTTTTGTGGGTATTGGATACGATGGCGTCATGCCCTTCCAGGGCGAGGACCTGACCCTGGCCTCGTACAACCTCAGCCTCGGCGCTGGCTACCGATTGTACCTGAACCGCTCTCGGAAGTGGTTTGCCCGGATCGATGGCCGATACGAATATATGGGCGACCGCAACACTGGTGGCACCAGCCTCGGTGGCAGCGCATTTTCTCTGCGCCTGGGGGCGGGGATGGCCCTGGGCCAGAACATGGAACCCCGTTTGAAGGCTCTGGGCCATTGATCTCGATTGATTCTGATATTCATCCCCGATTGGATTGGTGAACCCCTGGCGAATGGCCGCCAAGTGGGCAGAAACCCCTTGTTTCCCCCCAGCGGTCGGTCTACCTTGGCTAGATAATCAACAGGTTCTGTGAGTTTAATCACAGGGCTTTTGGGTGTTTAATGAGGGCGTGCTGGCAATGGGTCGGGTGCGTCGTCGATGAGTTGATCACTTGATCAAGGAGCCATGACGATGAGTTTCCAAAAAAGCGTCGATACACTGCTCGCCGGTGCAAATATCAACAGGAACCTGGACCGGCCCACGCTGATCCAGGCCAGCGTCGACAACGGCGAAGCCGTGGTCAGCAAAAACGGCGCCCTGGCGACCTGGACCAAACCGGAATCGACCGGTCGCAGCCCCAAGGACACCCTGATCGTCAAGCGGGCCAGCAGTGAAAGCACCATCGACTGGTCAGCCGCCAACAATATCGCGGTTGACGAAGAAACTTTCGACATGCTGATCGAAGATGCCCTGGCCACCCTGGGCGCCGACGAGAAAGTCTACGTCAGTGATCGGGTGATCGGTGCGGACAGTTCCTACGCCCTGCCCGTGACCACCATCGCCAACAAAGCCCTGAACGTGCTGTTCTGTGACAACATGTTCCGTCCCGTGCCCGGCGACCTCAACCAGAGCATCTTTGCCGACAAGCCGTTCACGCTGTTGGCCTGCCCCGACAACAAGTTGGATCCCAAGCGCTACAAGGGACGCCTGCGCAACGACCCGCGCATCGACGGCACCAGCACCATGGTCATCGCCGTGGATTTTGATCGCCGCATCGGCGTGGTGTACGGCTCGCAGTACTGTGGCAGCTGCAAGAAAATGCTGTTCACGGTCATGAACTACATGCTGCCCGCTGCGGGCATCCTGCCCATTCACTGCTCGGCCAACGAAGGCCCCGACGGCGACATCGCCCTGTTGTTGGGCCTCAGCGGCACCGGCAAGACGACCCTCAGCGCGGTGGCCGATCGCGGCCTGCTCGGTGATGACGAGCACGGCTGGAACGACAGCGGCGTGGCCAACTTCGAGAACGGCTGCTACGCCAAGCTGATCGACCTGAACCCGGACAAAGAGCCCGAAATCTACAAGGCTGTTTTCGCCAAGAAGAACTACCTGGAGCACGGTTCGATCGTGGAAAACGCCATGATGTGGCCCGATGGCACCTTCGACCTGTTCGATGATCGCCTGACGCCCAACAGCCGTGGCTCGTACCAGCTGAGCGACCTGTCGAACATCAAGGTCAGCAGCACCGGTGACCACCCGACAACGATCCTGTTCCTGACCGCCGATGCCAACGGCGTGCTGCCTCCCGTCAGCAAGCTGACCAAAGAGCAGGCCATGCTGTGGTTCATCATGGGTTACACCAGCAAATTGGCCGGCACCGAAACCGGAGTCACCGAGCCCGTCTCGGCCTTCAGCCGTTTCTTTGGCGCGCCCTTCATGCCCCGCAACCCGGATGACTACGCAAGCCTGTTGGGCAAGAAGCTCGACGAGCAGGACACTCAGGTTTACCTGGTCAACACTGGTTGGAGTGGCGGCCCTTACGGCGTCGGTTCCCGCATGGACATCATGCTGACGAGGGCCATGGTGGCTGCGGCCATCGACGGCACCCTGAAGGATGTCGACTACAAGCAGGACGAGATCTTCAAGGTGCACGTGCCCCAGACCTGCCCCGGCGTGAAAGACAACAGCATCCTGACCCCGATCAACACCTGGGAGAACAAGGATGACTACCGCGCCCGCGCCCAGAAGTTGGCCGCCGACTTTGCCGCGCAATGGGACAAGGCCTATGCGGACAAGAACATCGCGGCGGCCATCGCGGCGGAGTGCCCGGGCAAGTAGTCTGACCAACAGACATGCTGGGTTTGAGAAGAGAAACGGGCGCTCCTATGGGGCGCCCGTTTTGCATAGTCCGGAATGTGGAGCGTGGGTCACGCCTCCAGTGGCTGGTCCTGGAAAATCTCCTCGATCGGCATTTTGAAGAGCCGGGCCGCCTTGAAGGCCAAAGGCAAACTGGGGTCAAATTTTCCCTTCTCGATGGCGTTGACCGTCTGCCGCGACACACCCAGCGCTACGGCCAGATCGGCCTGGGTCCAGTCCCGCTCGGCACGCAACACCTTCAGGCGGTTCTTCATCGGTACCTCACCTTTCCGGCAATGATCGCGGCCATGTAGGTCACGGTCATGAGCAGGATGATGTCGCTGATTTCCGACTCAGCGATGAATCCGGCGGTGACCAGCAGGGAATAGGTGAAGCTGCCAACCAGTCCGCAGCCCATGGCGAAGGCCAGGGCCTCGAGCTGGATCTTGCGTTGCAGCTCGTCCATGGCGCGCAGGTAGCTGACAAAAAACGTGATCATGCCGACGCCCAGGGCGGCATTGACGGCGATCGCCGCTACTGTGATCCAGCGCTCGGTGTACCATTCGTAGAGCATGGCCTTGTCAGCCAGAACCATCGTCGCTGTCCAGACGAACACCCAAACCAGGAGCAGGGCGCTGTTCTTGGCCGACTGGGGTGAGCAGGCATCACTTTCGAGCATCATTCTATTCACAATTGCACTCTCCTTGAGGGGGCTTGTTGTTTCTTCAGACCATATTGTCGTGTAATCGCGACTAAATGTCAAGTAAACTTGATAAAAAGATTATAAAACATGACAAGAATGGCCTGCACAAGAGAGCCAAATAGGGGCGGGATTTTAATCTCACCTGCGACTTGACCGGCACCCGCTCCTGCCCCGACAATCTCCGGACCGACTGATCCCGCGCTTGAGTCCGAGGAGACCCCGTGCCCGATTTCCTCACCGCCTGCCCCCGCAACTGCTACAGCACCTGTGCCATGAAGGTGACCGTGGAAAACGGCAAACTGATCGCCCTTGAACCGGCGCCGGCCAACATGGCCACCGCCGAAGGCCCCTGTCTCAAAGGCCTCAGCTACGCTGAACGCGCCCACAGCCCCGACCGCATCCTGCATCCGTTGCGCCGCCAAACTGATGATACCTTCGCTCCGGTCACCTGGGAGCAAGCCCTCGACGAGATCACAACCCAACTCAAAAAGACGCGCGCAGAACACGGTCCTCAAGCCGTCATGCACTACGCCGCCAGCGGCACCAAGGGCTTGCTCAACTCCTGCAGCCTGGCTTTCTGGCGCCGCTTCGGCGGCTGCACCACCACCTACGGCGATTTGTGCTGGCCCGCTGGCCTGGAAGCCACCCGCCTGACCCTCGGGGCCAATAAACACAACGTGCCCCAAGACCTGGCCAACGCGAAACTCATCATCTTCTGGGGCAAAAACGCCGCCGAAACCAACGTGCACCAGATGCGATTCGTGACCGAGGCCCAAGACAACGGTGCCCGCCTGGTGGTCATCGATCCGCGGCGCACCCAGACCAGTGAGCGGGCCGAACTGCTTATCCAGCCTCGTCCCGGTACCGACGGTTTTCTGGCGGTGGCCGTGGCGCGGTTGCTGATCGAGCGGGGCCATACGGACGAGGGTTTCATCGCCGCCAACGTTTTGGGTTTCGCGGAATTTCAAGCGATGGCCAAAGAACAATCGGTTGCCGAGTTGGCCAAAGTTTGCGACGTGCCGGTGCCCGCCATCGAAAAGCTTGCCGACCTGCTGGGCACCATCAAACCCGCCACCATCTGCGCCGGATTCGGCATGCAACGCTACACCAACAGTGGCCAGACCATGCGCGCGATCATCGCCCTGTGCGCCATTACGGGCAACATCGGCCAGCCGGGCGCGGGATGGGTGTACGCCAATCTGCAGTCCCACATTTTTGAAGAAACGACGGACCCTTTGGCCTCGCTGCCGCCCGCTGAACCGGACGGTGTGGTCCGAGTCGGGGTGTCGACCGCCCGACTCGGTCACGACATGCTTGCGCAACAGAACCCGCCGCTGAAATTCGCCTGGGTCGAACGCGGCAACCCGCTGGCCCAAAACCCGGAAACCCATCAGGTGCGCGAGGCCTTTCGGTCCCTCGACTTCTGCGTCGTCGTGGAGCAGTTCATGACCGACACCGCCCTGGAGGCGGACCTCATCCTGCCGGCCAAAAACATGTTCGAACAGACCGACGTGATCGGCGCCTACTGGCATCACCTATTGCAACTGCGGCCGCAGATTCTGGAGCCGGACGGCGAGGTGAAACCCGAAACGGAAATTTTCCGCGCCCTGGCCGAACGGCTTGGATTCAAGGACGCTGAACTGGAGGCGGCCATACCCGGGCCAGACGAGGATGCGGTGCGCCAATGGCTGGAAAAACGCCTGGCCCAGGTCGACCTGAAACTCGCCGACTTCGAGGCCGGCCCGGTCAGTGCTCCGGGCGGTCAGGATGTCGTCTTTGCCGACGGCATTTACCCGACGCCCTCGGGCCGCATCGAGTTGTTCAGCGCCGAAGCGGCTGACCGGTGGGATGTCGACCCGGTGCCGCGACCGCTGCTGCCGGCCGAATCGGCCACGCGGTCCAATCACGATCCGGCCACGCCGTTGCAGATGATGACGCCCAATACCAAGAACCGCATCCATTCCCAGTTCGGGAATCTGGCCCTGATCAAGGCCCTTGATCCCGAGCCCGAAGTGCAGATCCATCCGGCCGATGCGAAGGTGCGCCAAATCCAATACGGTGACCGGGTGCGTATTCATAACCAGCGCGGCGAGGTGATGGTCAAGGCCCGCATCGACGCTGGCATCCGGCAGGGATGCGTGGCGGTGACCAACGGTTGGTGGGGCGAACAGGGTGGCCTGGTGAACAAGCTTTCGGCGGGACGCGAAACCGACATGGCCCATGGCGCGGCATTTCACGACAACCTGGTGGAGGTGACGCGCGCATGAAAACCCGCCATGCTTTTGTGGTCGATGTGAACAAGTGCACGGGCTGCGATGCCTGCACCGTCGCCTGCCAGATCGCCAACCAGTTGCCCGCCGATATCCAGTGGCGCGAGGTGCGCACTTTCAACGAACTGCACGTGCCCGCGGTGGAAATGATCCATTTGTCCATGGCCTGCAACCACTGCCACGACGCACCCTGCATGCAGCAGTGTCCGGCCCTCGCTTATCACCGTGATGACCAGACCGGCGCCGTGCTCATCAACGCCGAGGCCTGCGTCGGGTGTGGATATTGCGCCTGGGTTTGCCCGTACGGCGCGCCTCGCATGGACACCGACAAGGGCGTGATGACGAAGTGCAACATGTGCAATGACAAGGTCTTGGCGGGTGGGCAGCCGGCCTGTGTGACCAGTTGCCCCACCGGCGCGTTGGACTGGCGCCAATTGCCGGACGCAGAGCTGACCCAGGATGTGCCGGGTTTTGCGGACACGGGAACCGACCCCAGCATTCGGATTGAAGGCGTGCAACCCGATCGCCGCGTGCCGGAAATGACGACCCCGCCGTCCTTGCCGCCCTGGCAACGTTTGCGTGCACAATTGCCATCGCAGATCACACTGGCTCATGAATGGACCCTCGCGGTTTTCACTTTGTTGGCGGCCATTCTGGTGGGGGCCCTGACTGCCAACCAGTGGGGCGGCGCGACCCTGGACTGGCGGCTTTTCCTGGGCGCCGGCACCATGGGCATGGCCATGAGCGCCTCGCACCTTGGGCAGCGGTTGCGGGCCTGGCGCGCGCCTCTGCATGCCCACGAATCCTGGCTGAGCCGCGAGATCGTTTTGTTCAGCGCCTTCCTCGGTTTGGGCACCCTGGTTCTGGCGATGCCTTCGCTGCCAGGTTGGTTGGGTTACGCCAATGTTGCGTTGGGAGGCGTGGCGCTGTTGGCCATCGACCGGGTGTATGGCGCGGCGGAAATACGGGGGGCAGGTCCAGTCCACAGCGCTCACGTTCTGGGCACCGGCCTGTTGCTCGCCGCGGTCGGCACGGGCGTCGAGCTGGTGGTGGTGACCATGGCTCTGGTCAAACTGGTGCTGTTCGTGGCGCGGCAATTGGCGCGCAGGCGGCTGGAGTTGGCGGCGTCCACGGGACTGATCGTGCCGCGGGTGGGGTTTCTGCTGGCGGGAGTCGGCTGGCTCTGGTTGGGCGAGGCGGAAAATTCGCACCTGGCGGCGTACGCCATGATTGTGGCCGGTGAAGCCATTGACCGGTGTGCCTACTACAACGAGCTGGATATCCCGACGCCTAATTCGCGTCAGTTCGACGAGCTCGAACGGCGTCCCGAGGCTCAGGGGATTTTTGCCGAGAATGAGTAAGGGGAGGGTTTGGCCCGGATACGCCGAACCCGGACCTCATCGAGCCGATGCGCAAGGGGGATCGCGAATGACTCAATTTAATCCGGGCCGGCTTACCGATTTTGTTGGCGAGAGCTGGGCTTCCCGCGGCGAAGCTCTCTCAAGCCTCTAGCATGATGGTAGCAAAAATTTGGACCGGCGCAAGTATATTGCAGAGAAAAATGGTCTTTAATTCCGCCGGATGGACTTTTACCAGCGAGCTGAACTGCGAAGTGATCGCGAAC
>CAZLUL010000154.1:0-10081 GCA_964562635.1 uncultured Fibrobacteraceae bacterium
TCCCCCAAACACGCTTGTGGCTTACCTGCGCATTTTGATAACAGGAAGTGTTAACGTGGTAAATCAATAATTGATAGTGTTTTAGTGTGGGTTGTTAAAAAATAAACTTTACTTGAAGACCTCTGATGTCCGAAAATTATACAACACCATATATCCGGTGCTGAGATCGTTGGCGCCATTGAGAGAGAGAAGTCATGTCCAAATACGCGCTTCTTTTCGACCAAAGCCTGTGCATTGGCTGCGGAGCCTGTGAACAGGGCTGCCAGGCCGAGCACGACCAGAGTCCGCACAAGCCGGACAAGCTCGACCACGAATCCTATACGTGGGTCGAAGACCTGGGCAACAACCAGTACACCAGGCACCTGTGCATGAGTTGCGAACATCCGACCTGCGCCTCGGTTTGTCCGGTGGGTGCGCTGGAAAAATCGGAATTCGGGCCTGTGACCTGGGACGCCAAAAAATGCATGGGCTGTCGCTATTGCATGATGGCCTGCCCTTTTGGCGTGCCGACCTACGAATGGTACTCACGCAACCCGCGCATCCGCAAATGCGACATGTGCGTGCATCGCGTGACCAAGGACATGCCCACGGCCTGCGCCAGTGTTTGTCCCACGGGCGCGACGAATTTTGGCGAGCGCGAAGCGATGTTGGCCGAGGCCAAACGGCGCCTGGCCAAGAATCCGGAGCTGTATCAGGGCGCCATTTATGGTGAAGAAGAAGCGGGTGGCACGAGCGTGCTGATGCTGCTGACCAATACGGTCACCGAAGCCGGTTTGCCGGACAAGGTGCCCCACGAAGATTTGCCTCACCTGACCTGGACCGTGCTGGAGAAATTGCCGGCGATCATTCCGGTGTGGGGAGCATTCCTGGGCGGCATGTACTGGCTCGGTTCGCGCAAGGACGCCGTATCTGCGGCGGAGGAAAAAGAAGGGCGGCATGACGATGAGTAGCTTCAAATCACCTCGGCCACATTTCTGGTCGTCTTTCTTCATCGGTCTGATCGCGCTCCTGGCCTTCATTCTGGTGCGGCGCTTCACCATGGGGATCGGCTCGATTTCGAACCTGAGCGACCAGATGCCGTGGGGCCTGTGGATCGGGTTTGACCTGCTGTGTGGCGTGGCGTTGGGCGCCGGTGGGTTCACCGTTACGGCCGTGGTTTACATCTTCCATCTGAAAGACTACCAGTCGATGTCGCGGCCGGCGGTGCTGACGGCGTTCCTCGGCTACATCATCGTGGTGATGGCGTTGCTGGTGGATCTGGGTCGCCCCTGGAACATCTGGCATCCTCTTGTTTTCTGGAACCCGCACTCGGTCATGTTCGAAGTGGGCTGGTGCGTGATTCTCTACACGACGGTGCTGTTCCTTGAATTTGTGCCCATGGTATTTGAGCGTATAGGTTGGACCCGCCAGATGCACTGGATGCACAAGAACTTGACCCCGGGGTTGGTGATTGCCGGTGTGCTGCTGTCGACCATGCACCAAAGCTCGCTGGGGACGCTGTATGTCATTGCGCCACACAAACTGCATCCGCTGTGGTATTCGCCGATCCTGCCCATTCTGTTCTTTGTCTCGGCCATCGCCCTGGGCCTGTCGATGACCAACGTGGAAGCGTTATTTGCTTTCCGAGGTCTCGGGCACCGGCTCAAGCCCCGCATGCTGCGCGGTGTGGGCCGGGCTTCGGCCGTGATGCTGATGGTGTACCTGGTGATTCGTATTGAAGACCTGATTATTCGCGACTCCTTCAAGTACGTGTTCACCATGGACAAGGCCTCGCTGTTCTTCCTGGCCGAGATCGTCATCGGTGGCATTCTGCCGATGGTTCTGTTGTTCCAGAAGCGTGTACGCCACAACATGTTGCTGCTCGGAGGCACCCAGTTGCTGGTGGTCCTGGGCGTGATGTTCAACCGCATGAATGTGGCCGTGACGGCGTTCCAGTTGGGCACCGGAGCCAAATACACGCCGCACTGGATGGAGTTCGTGGTTTCAATGGGCATGGTCGCCATCGGCATCTACGCCTTCAGCATGGCGGTGCGTTATCTGCCGGTGTTCCCTGAGGGACCGCTGACCGATACGCATCCCAAGGATCCGTTTGTCGAACTGTCGTAGACTCGTTGACGTAATGCGGAACGTGTGAGGTGCCTGGTGAAACTGAGCGTAGCTGGCAAAATGACCGCGATCACGTCGCTCCTGTTGGCGGTGGTATTTGCCGTCACGACGGTGATCAACGTGCGGGTTCAGGAAAAGGCCACGATTGGTATCGTCCGCGAGAACAGTCTGGAATTGGCAGAGACCGCCGCTTCGGTGCTGCAGGAATCCATGCTGGTCAACGATCGCGCCCGGATCCAGAACACCATCGATGACTTTGCGGCCCACCGTGATGTTGAGCACATCCGCATCTACACGCGGGGTGGGCAGATTGCCTACTCCACGCACCATGAGGAAATCGGCAATACCCTGGACATGGGGTTGAGCCAGTGTTTGACCTGCCATCAGGAAACGCCGGTGCCGGCGATGTTGCCGGAGAATGATCGGGCGCGCGTTGTGGAGTTGAATGGCCGCCAGGCGTTGGCGGTCACCAAGTCGCTGTTGAACGGGCCGTCCTGTTCGACGACCGATTGTCACGCTGACGAAAAGCCGGGCGCGCTGCTGGGTGTGCTGGATATCGATATGGACCTGGAACCGTTCCACCAGGCCCGCCGCGCCAATGCCCAGGGCATGGGTTTGGCGGGCCTGATCGGCGTCATTCTCGGCGTGCTGGTGATCTACTACGCCGGACGCGCGATCGTCTACCGCCGGGTCGAGCACCTGATTGGCCAGACCCACAAGCTGGCCGCCGGTGACCTGACGGTGCGCATCGATGATGAGTCGAGCGACGAGATCGGCACCCTCGATCGCTCGTTCAACCGGCTGGCCCTGGACCTGAAAGAGGCCCGCAGTGAGTTGTTGGAATGGGGCAAAACCCTCGAAATGCGGGTCGAGTCCAAGACCGACGAATTGGTCAGGGCCCAGGACCAGATGGTGCAGGTGGAGAAGATGGCCTCGCTGGGCAAACTGGCGGCCGTTGTCGCCCACGAAATCAACAACCCGCTGGCCAGCGTGGTGACGTACGCCAAGATTCTGGTGCGCCGGATCAAAAAGACCGAGATGAATGACGAAAGCCGCAAGAATCTGGACTACCTGGAATCGATCTCTTCGGAAGCCAGTCGTTGTGGCGAAATCGTGGCGCAGCTGCTGACCTTCGCCCACCGCGGCAGTGGCAGCCTCGGGGCCACGAACATCAATGATACGGTCGAAAAGGCGCTGTTTCTGGTGAACCACCAGTTCGAGCTGAACGCCGTTGATACCGAGCGTAAGCTGGATGCGGCGCTGCCGACGATCGTGGCTGATCAGAACAAGATCCAGCAGTTGCTGATGGCGCTGTTCATCAACGCGGCCCAGGCCATGTACGATGGTGGGAAATTGGAAGTGATCACCCGGCCGGTGACCGGCGGCGTCGAAATCGAAGTCACCGACAACGGGCCGGGCATGGCAACCGAAGTGGCTCGCCACGCCTTCGAGCCTTTCTACTCGACCAAAAGCGAAGACGGCGGTGTGGGCCTGGGCCTGTCGGTGGTTTACGGCATCGTCAAGAGTCACAGCGGGCGCATTGACCTCGAGACGAAGCCCGGCGAGGGCTGCTGCTTCACGATTTACCTGCCCCTGAAACCGAGTCAAGACGCTGAGGAGGAAGTCCGATGAGCCAGCGAATTCCCAGATTGTTGGTCGTGGACGACGAACTTCACGTGCGCGAGTCGCTGACGCACTGGTTCGCCGAAGACGGCTACGACGTTGAGGCCGCCGGCAGTGGTGCCGAAGCGCTGACCCTGCTCGGCCGTCATTCCTACGACGTGATCGTTTCCGATATCAAAATGCCCAAGATGGACGGGCTGGAACTTTTGAGCCGCGTGCGCAAGAAGGACACCGACGTGGCCATCATTCTGGTGACGGCCTACGCCTCGGTCGACACTGCGGTTCACGCGTTGAAAGAGGGCGCGTACGACTATCTGGTCAAGCCGTTTGATCCCGAGGAGCTGTCCCGCATCGTGGCCAAGGCCTGCGAAAAAGTGGCGCTCACCAAAGAGAATGCGTCCTTGAAGAGCCGCTTGCAGAGATCCGGGCCCAAAATTGTCACCGGCGAAAGCCCCGAGATGGGCAAGGTCATGGAGCTGGCCGAAATGGTGGCCCCGACGGACACCTCGGTTTTGATTCGCGGCGAGTCGGGCACGGGCAAGGAGCTGATAGCCCGTTTGATCCACACCCGCAGCCAGCGCGCCTTCGGCACCATCGTGGCGGTGAACTGTGGCGCGTTGTCCGACAGCCTGCTGGAATCCGAACTGTTTGGGCACGAAAAAGGGGCCTTCACCGGTGCCACTTCGCGCCGCAAGGGCAAGATCGAATTGGCCGACGGCGGCACGTTGTTTTTGGACGAGATCGGTGAAATCTCGACCAAGGTTCAGGTCGAGTTGCTGCGGGCGTTGGAAGACAAGAAGATCACCCGCCTGGGTGGCACGCAGGAAATTCCGGTGAACTTCCGGCTGATCTGCGCCACCAACCGTGACCTGGAAAAAGCGGTGCGCGATGGCGACTTCCGCGATGATCTGTTTTTCCGCATCAACGTATTTGCCCTGACGATTCCACCACTGCGGGACCGGCCCGAGGACATTCTGCCCATCGCCGAACACTTCCTGGAGCGGTACGCGGGGGCCATGGGGCGGCAGGCGCGGGGCTTTTCGGCCGAGGTGCAGGCGCTGCTGGTGCGCTACCCGTGGCCGGGCAACGTGCGCGAACTGGCCAACGCCATCGAGCGCGCGTTGGTGGTGTGCCGCGGCACGGAAATCGAACGCGAACACCTGCCCATCGTGGGGGCGGGCGAAGTGGTGGCCGATAGCGACCAGAGCCTCAGCGCACTGGAGGAAAAGCACATCCGGCGGTTGCTCAAGCAACATGGGTTCAATGTGACCCACGCCGCTAAGGCGTTGGGCATTGATCGGGTCACCCTCTACAACAAGATGCGCAAGTTTGGCATCGAGCGAGAATAGCCATGCCCAAATGGGGTCTGGAACTGGTCAGTGTCGGTGCGGTCGCGCCCGCGTTGTTGCGTCAGTTGCGCGGCGACCTGGCGGTGTGCCTGGCCCATCCGGTGTGGATCGCCGCTCAGGAACAACCCGTGGCCGAGGCCTTCTCTCGCGACCGCCGCCAGTACTCGGCCGATGTGTTGTTGGCGGCCATGCTCAACCCCGAACCCCAGCCGGGTGTGAAACGCCTCGGGGTGACGGATGTGGATCTTTACCTGCCCGTTTTTGCCCACGTATTGGGCAGCGCGCAGTTGAATGGTGCGGCCGGCATCGCCTCGACCCACCGCTTGCGACCGGAATTTGGCGGCGATGCGGCCAACCCGCAGGCCTTGCGCTTGCGAATACTGAAGGAAGTGCTGCACGAACTGGGGCATACCTTCGGCCTGGTTCACTGCGGCCTGTCGTGGTGCGTGATGAGCGCCTCGCTTTTACCGGAACACGTTGACTTGAAAGACCCGTCTTATTGCAGATCCTGTGCCGAAACGATAGGCGTGCCGCGCGATGGCATCCTGTCCTTCTTCCTGAAAGGAGATACACCGTGAAAACGACTGTCTTGATTCTCATCCTGGGTGTGGGTTTGTTGGCTACTGCCTATGCCGAAGAACCGGTGACCGGGCCGGACGAAGTGACTATTGAGGAAATCAGTCACTGGTTTGGCCCGGTGGAGTTTTCCCACGGCGATCATGTGGACATGATCGAGGACTGTGCCGTTTGTCATCATGATCAGGAACCGGAGGATGCCGGGCTGTGCACTGATTGTCATGTGGCCGAATATGATCCGGCGGATTTTGAAACACCGGAGCTGAAGATGGCCTACCACCTGAATTGCATTGGGTGTCATCAGCAGGAGGATGGGCCGCTCGCTTGTGAGGATTGTCATGAGCGCAAGGCGTTGCCCGAAGGGGTGGAGTTGTTGGAGGCTCGGCAGCCCTAGGGTTGGATGGTGGGGGATGAAGGAGGGCTTGCGGGCCCTCCTTTTTGTTGGTCCATAGGGGGTTGGCGCGAATTGACATGGGTGTTGCAACTTGTTACAGTCATTGTTCTGGCAGAAAGTGCTGAAAAATCAGGGGGCACAATGACTGGAACCATCACCGTAGTCGGGCAGCTGTTGATGTTGTTCGGATTTATAGCCGCCGTCGGGGCCCAAATCATGGGCTTCTTCAAAATTGGCAAACAAGAGCCGGCTTACGCCGTTTTCGCATTGTTTATTCCTGGCTTTTTGCTCTACTGCCTTTGGCGGTCAGAGTACAAAATGCCGCGAATACTCCGGGTATGGGTGCTGGGATTTGTGGCGTTTGTTGTTGGTCTATTCGTGATGTCCCTGGCGTCCGAGATGTGATGATGTGCCGATCATTGCTTGTCATCTGCCTGATAGGTTTAAATTGCTTCCTGCTGCCAGCGGCTACCTCCGCCCAAATGATGACCTTCGAACCTGACTTGAACGTTCCCAGTTACACAAACCCTGAAAACTCCATTGAGCCCGGATTTTCCTACACGGTTGGACTCTTCTCCAAAAGCTACCTCGGCACGGATGCGAAAAAACGCTGGGGAATCATGCTGGGCCAACAAAAGCTCATCGCAACGCGGAAGTTTGTCGTCGCTGAACCCAACGAATATTCGGCAATTTCCCTCCAATACGGACGAGACTGGCTGGTCTTCGAACGGTCCCGGTTGGCGGTCGCAGTCGGGATGGCCGCCGGAGCCGCGCTCATCACTCAAAGGCACAATGAGTGCACCGGCCTTTTTTGCGGCTCTCCCGATGGGGTGTGGCTCGTCACTCCCTATACCAAATTTTCCATTCCTGTCTGGTCTTCACTCTCGTTGGCTGCGGGCGTTCGCGGCACAATCCTGGTCGGTGATCATCACGATATGTTTCCCTATGAATCGGGAGTCGTCTTTTCGCTGGGGATCGGATTGAGCGCCAAGCCGGGCCAAGGCGCAGACAAATCATCTGGTGCGCCGGCAAGAGAAGCCGGGTAATTTCTTCATCTACTACTGACTTTTTGGCGGAGACCAGGCTCCTGTCGTATACTCTCATGCCGACTTTGCACACTGCCGAAATCGTTGATCCTCTCAGTACAAAATCCGAAAGACCAAATGTGAACGAAAATATCGAGCTTGAACCGTCACTGGCGCCCCAGAACAACACCAAAGGGTTCTTCCTTGATCTCGTGATCTACCTCTCGGTCATGTTCCTCATCCGCGAAGTCTATTTCTCCAGTCTTCACTTCCTGGCCAACGGCCTTTTCTGGTCGTTCACCACCCTTGTCGTCGCGACCTGGAGGATGCGAGCCCGGGGAGTGACCTGGTGGGATTTGGGATTGCGGAAACCCGAAAATATAGGGAAATCCCTGCTGACTACCGGCGCGATTCTGGCGGTTGTGATGGCCCTGATCATTGTTTTTGAAATCGTCAAAGACCAGATCCCGGCCTTGATGGATTCAGACACTTCCGATGAAAGTGCCGTCTCCAGATTTGGCAACCTGAAGGGCAACTACCCGCTGTTCTTCACCATCATTTTCTTCATCTGGGTCGAATCGGCGCTGGAGGAGATGTTGGACCGGGGTTTTCTGATGAACTGGTTTGAGCGTTTGTTCGCGGGCACACCTCTCAATACCATCTTGGCCGTGTTGATCCAGGCCGCCATTTTTGGATTCCGGCATGCTCCTTCCCACGGCTTGGCGGGGGCCATCACCGTCTCCATCATCGGCCTGGTGATGGGCAGCGCGTATATGCTCCTGGGACGAAACCTGTGGCCGCTGATCATTGCCCACTGCGTACTCAATACGATATCCATGCTCGATCGCGTGTGACCCGGCCGCATCAGGCACAAAAAAGAGGGAGGCCAGAACGGCCTCCCTCTTTTTGATCCCAATCGATCTAGCGAATCCGCGCGAATTCCTCTTCGAACAGTTCCCAGCCCTCTGGATCCAGGCTGCAGGCCGCGCCGATCACGGGGTGGGCTCCGTCAGCGGCCAGGGCGCCAACCATCTCGGGGCTTGTGCGCACGGTCAGGAAGTCGGTGAAGCGTTGGGTTTCGCGGGTCAACCAGGTGGCGGCCCGGTCGCCGACCTTCATGTCGCGCAGGGCTTCGTTGTGCTCAACGGGCCAGATGGTGGCCAACCAGCCGCGACCGTAGGGGTCGTTGCTGATGGTGTGGGGATTGTGCTCGGCGTTTTCGTTGGCCGCAACCACGGTGCCGTCGACCGGCGAGGTGACCTGGAACTTGTGGCCCAGGCGGGTCACGACGGCCATGGTATCACCCTTGTTCAAGCGCGTGCCAACGGGCATGACGTCCACTTCATCAACTTCGCCCAGGGCCTGGCTCAGCAGCTCATCCATCCCGACCTTCATTTCGCCCAGCTCGGTCAGGCGGGCCCAGCTGTGGTTGTCGGCCAGGAAGAGACCTTTGGGGAACATGGTGGAGGCGAAAGTGGCGATGGGCTCGGCGGCGGGCACTTCGCCGCGGCGGCGCTTGAGGTACAGCTTGAGGGAATCGATGGAGATGAGGGCGACGACCAGCAGGATAACGAGGATGGCTGTCATGGCTTTTTCCTTTCGAGGTGTTTCCGGAGAAACGTGATTTTGACTCTCTGCTCGCACATCTGGTCTATTGCATACAGGATGCCAAAAAATTAACAGCGATAACCTGTTGTAAAACAACGAGTTAAAAAATCACCCTCATTTGTGGGCCCAAAATACGTTGAAGAACTCAGCGGCAATTTTGACCGAAATTTGAAATAACTGCATAAGTTGTTTTAAACAAGTCGTTTGTAGGTGTAGAGAATTGCAATAGTGCTTTGTTGAATACCTCTACAAAACCCTGGACCTCGGCCCCAAAGCCCTCAGTGGGCCCAAAATAAATCGAAATAAGCCCAAAATACGCCATTCCTTGTCGAAACCTGTGAAATATGGTATGGGTTGTTCATTACAGATAAAGTGTTCCCTTCCCCTTATTAGCAGTCATCCCGCCAGGAGGCTTGATCCATGGCCGAGAAGAATGAAGACCAGGTTTACGGACCCAATGCCGATGTCGCCGCCACCAGCCACGTGGGCAGCATGGAGGAGTACGAACGCCTGTACCGCTTGTCCATGGACGACCCGGAGACATTTTGGGGCAAGCAGGCCGAAACCCTGACCTGGTTCAACGAGCCTCGCATGGTGTTTGATCACGATTACGAGAATGTGGATTTCAGCTGGTACAACGGCGGCCGCCTGAACGCCTGCTTCAATTGCGTCGACCGCCATCTGGACGACAAGGGTGACCAGGATGCCATCATCTGGGTCAAGGACGCGCCGGGCGAGTACGAACACATCACTTACCGGCAGTTGAAGCACAACGTGGCCCGGGTGGCCAATGTGCTCAAGGCCCATGGCGTGAAAAAAGGCGACCGCATCGCCATCTACATGCCCATGATTCCCGAGCTGGCCTACACCATGCTGGCCTGCGCCCGCATCGGGGCCATTCATTCGATCATCTTTGGCGGCTTCAGCGCCGACGCCATCCGCGACCGCATTCTCGATGCCGAGTGCAAGCTGGTCGTGACGGCCAACGAAGGTTTGCGCGGCAGCAAAAAGATCAAACTGAAAGACACCGTAGACCGCGCGGTTGAGGGCCTGAACCTGGTCGAGACCGTGCTGGTGGCCCGCCGCACCGACACCGACACCAAGATGAAAGCCGGCCGGGATTTCTGGCTGGACGAAGAGATGAGCAAGCAGCGCTCGACCTGCACCGTGGAGTGGATGGGTTCGGAAGACCCGCTGTTCATCCTCTACACCTCAGGCTCGACGGGACAGCCCAAGGGTGTGATGCACACCACTGGCGGCTATATGGTGTACGCCGCGATGACCCACCGCATGGTGTTCAACTACCAGCCGGGTGATGTGTATTTCTGCGCCGCGGACATCGGCTGGATCACCGGGCACAGCTATATTGTGTACGGGCCGCTGGCAAACGGCGCCACCAC
>CAZLUL010000155.1:0-9935 GCA_964562635.1 uncultured Fibrobacteraceae bacterium
ACCGAACATGAAGCCGATCTCGCGACCGCCCACACCGATGTCGCCCGCGGGCACGTCCGTGTTGGGGCCGATGTGACGGAACAGTTCGCTCATGAAGGCCTGCGTGAAACGCATGACTTCCAGGTCACTCTTGCCCTTGGGGTCAAAATCGGAACCGCCCTTGCCGCCGCCCATGGGCAGGGTCGTCAGGCTGTTCTTGAATACCTGCTCGAAGGCCAGGAACTTGAGGATACCCAGGTTCACGCTGGGATGGAAACGCAGGCCGCCCTTGTAGGGACCGATGGCGCTGTTCATCTCAATGCGGAAGCCCTTGTTGACCTGGACTTCGCCCTTGTCATCAACCCAGGGCACGCGAAAGAGAATCACGCGTTCAGGCTCGACACAGCGTTCCAAAATCTTGGCTTTGCGGTATTCGGGACGTTTGTCCAGAACTGGCCAGATGGACTCGACGACTTCTTCCACCGCTTGATGAAACTCCACTTCCGCGGGGTTCTTAGCGATCACGTTTTCCATAAAGGCAGCAACGTTCTGAGCCATTTCGATTCTCCTTTTGGTGACTGATTTGACCTGAACCCGGGCCGCCCACCGAGCAATCGTGAACAGCGGCCGAGACTACAGTAATGACAACATGGAAACCTGTTTAATTCTTGGCAAGAAATTTCGGTCAGAAGGGTGGGATTTGTTTCGTTTTTAACAGTCCACAATTTGTCCGAATTAGGGCCAGCCTCTATCGCTCAGGGGACGGTGATGTGACGACTCCCGTTCAGGCCGGCAAAATATTGCGGAATTCTAGGCAAGATCCAGAGGACGAGCGGCGTTGGTCACGGCCCCAATCTTGGCCGCCAGGCCGGTACCACCGTTGACCTCGGCATCACTCAAATAGGTCACATTCAGCATTTCGGCCATGCGCACACCGGTGCGGGAATAGTTCATCTCGGCCAGGGCCCGGCTCCAGCCGTCAAACCAGCACTCCAACTGGAACAACTGGGTCTGATCCCCGTCAAAATGGACCAAAAGGTCGATATCACTGTCCGGGCGGGCCGTGCCGTTTTTCACCGATCCATAGAGGTACACTCCGCGGACATCGAAACGCTTGGCATCCAGGGTGCGGATCATGCGTTCGGCCATGCGGAAACGCCAGCGCCAGAACTGACGAGGTTCGTGCAGGGGCTCCGGGCTGGCGGCTGTGGACTGGCCACGGTTTTCGCCTTCGGGCTCCAAAACCGCCAGGGCCGCATCCTGGTCAGCGTTCATATAGACCCGCAGGATGTCGCCGTCACTGACGGCCGGCACATCGATAACCTTGATACAATCGGCCAGGTGGGCGTATTGCGGCAGGAGGCTCTCCAGCAGATTGGCCGCCCCACTGAGAAATTTGTCGTTGAAACTGACTTCTGCCTCGTCCGGATAAAGCGGCAGGTAGCGGATTTGGGCTTCGACAAGGTCCTGGAAAAAATGGGTGCCGAAACTGAGGTCGGGCACATAATTGCCCACCTTGCGCGCCACCTCCACCAGCATGGCGGTGTTGTTGATGTCGGCGTAGGTCACGCGCACACCCAGCTTGATGTCTCCCTTGCTGCCCCAGCGCCCCGGGCCGACCAGGATGAATTTTCGTTTGGGCAAAAGGAAATTCAGCTTACCCACGGCCCGTCCCACCTCGGTCATGGCCTCGGGCGAAGGCAGCTTGTTGTACTGCTCGGGCACGACATAAACGATGTGGGATATCGGCGGCACCCAGCCGTTGGAGACAAAACGGTTGGCCGAAAACAGGATGTGGTCTTCGGTCACGTCCACGGGAATCACCGCCGGCGCCGCATCACCGGTCATGGCCTGGGGCCGACACTGCAACAGATAGAAATGCTGCCCGTCGTGGGCAAATTCCAGATCCACCGGCGAGCCCATGTACTGCGACAGGGTATTGAGCAGGATGTTCATCTTGTTGATAAAATCCGTGCCGCTGAGCAGGCCCTCCATGTCTGGCACCAGATCGTCATTTTCCGGGTCCATCAGCAAACGGGATTTCTGCAGCAACCGCCCACCACTGAGCACGGAGAAGATCTTGTCCAACATGGGATAATCGCTGCCGCACTGATTGACCAGTTCGGTCAATGGTACGGTCTCGAAGCAGTTGGTCTCCAGGTTGATCACATCAGCTTGGCGGGGGCAGTAGCGCAGAATTTCGTCCAGAGTCTGGTTGGCCCGCAGCCCCGGCTGGGCTGGAACCGCCAAGACGGGAAAATCGTCTGCCGTACGGTCGACCGCGCGGGTGCCCAGGCCCGGCACCAACCGGATCAGGCCATCCTCCCGCTGGATGCGCGGTGACCAGCGGAATTCGTTGAGATTGAAGGCCACGCCAGCAAAGGCGGGCAGCCAGTAGGGCCCCACCCGCGTGCCGACGACTTCCTGGATCAGGATGCCCATTTCTTCGACAAATTCCTGCAGGCCGCGCTCGCGCCGGTATTCGATGGGGTCGGGCCCCAGCAATGAGGCCCATACCTCGGCCACCGCTTCGAGCAGGGCGTCCATGCGTTCGGACTTGGTGCCCTGATTGGCCAAAAACAGGCTCTTGTACTTGCCCGAAAAGGCGGTGCCAAAACGATCTTCCAGCAGGCTGGAACTGCGGATGATCAGGGGCACATCGCCAAAATAATCCAGGGCCCGGGACAATCCCGTGAGCACTTCCAGGGGAAAGGAACTGTTCTTGAAGAGCTGGATCATGTTCGGATATTCGCGCCGCACCTGGCTGATATCCTTGAACTTCTGGTTCATCACGTCTTCAAGGTTGTTCAGCTTGATGAAATCCATAACCGCATCGGAGATGATGGACCAGGTGCGCGGGATGCGGATGTCGCCCAGGCCCAGATTGATCACCTCGGGCTGCTCCAGGATCCAGCGGGCGAGCAACAAACCGGCGGCCTTGCCCCCCAGCTTACCGTGGCTGCCGGCAGGCATGATCAGATGGTCCAGAATGTCATGGAAGTCGGTGATGCGCACCACTTCCTTGGCCACCGTGATGTAGTCCAGTTGTTCGGTCAGGAAACGCTGGATCAGGGACACACGCAGACTCTTGAGAGTGCTTTGATTCAGTCCGCTGCGGCCCAGCAGCATGTCGTGGTAGCGCCGAATGGCTGCGGCGATTTCGGGCATGGTGCTGCGGGGATCACCCACCACGGTGCCAAAAAAGCTGGCCCGTTCTTCCTTGATCCACTTGTGCAGGCGCTCGTTGATCTCGTCGTCACCAAGAAACTCGGCCGCCAGTTCAAAAGGCGCGCCACTCAACAAAGGTGAATCTTCAAGATTCAAGCGGGTGCCCGGGATGTTGGCATCCGGCGAAGCGGCGTCGTCAAATTCGGTGAGCATCTTCTGGGCACTGCTCAGGCCGATGGAACAGAGGTGGTTCAGCATCTTGCGCGAGACCCGCAGGAACTGACTCCGGCGGGTCTGGCGCATCTCGGCAATTTGATCCTGCCAGGGCCTGATGTTTTCCGGACGCGGGTTGTCATCGTCCAGCGGGTTATCATTGCCTGGCAGATCGTTCACGGACTACACCCATCCCCGGTCACGGCAGGCAGCAGCCACGCGGTTGATAGCCACCACATAGGCGGCGTCGCGCATGTAGAGCTTCTGCTTGGCCGCCAACTCGCTGATGCTGTGGTAGGCTGCGGTCATTTTCTGGTCGAGTTTTTCGAGCACTTCTTCCCGGGGCCAGAAGTAGTTCATGTTGCACTGCACCTGCTCAAAGTAGCTGCAGGTCACACCACCGGCGTTGGCCAGGAAATCGGGGATCACGAAAACGCCGCGCTCTTCGAACACCTTGTCGGCCTCCGGTGTGGTCGGACCGTTGGCACCCTCGGCAATGATTTTCACCTTGTCACTGATCTGCCCAACGTTGGCGCCGGTGATCTGGTTTTCGAGAGCGGCGGGCAGCAAAATGTCCACCTCGCGGCTGATCCAGTCGTCGCCCGGCAGCACTTCGTAGCCCTTGCCCTTGGCTTGCGCCTTGTCGATGCCGCCAAAGTGGTCGGTGATGCCCTGCAGTTCGGTCAGGTCCACGCCACTTTCGCGATAGAATGCGTAGGTGGTCTGTTCGGCCTGATCCCAGCTCGAGACACAGACAACCTTGCCGCCCATTTCATGGTAAAGCTGGATGGCGTATTGGGAAACGTTGCCAAAGCCCTGCACACTGGCGGTCGTATCGGCTGCCGCAATACCCATTTCGGCCAGGGCCTCGCGCAGGCAGTAGATTACGCCGTAGCCGGTCGCTTCGGTGCGGCCCAGGGAGCCCCCCATGCCCACGGGCTTGCCCGTGATCATACCCGGATAGTGACCACCATGAATGTGCTCGTATTCATCCAGCATCCAGAGCATGTGCTGCGGGCTGGTCATCACGTCGGGGGCCGGCACGTCGGCGACCGGGCCGACATTCCTGGCCAATTGGCGCACCCAACCCCGGCAGATCGATTCCTGTTCGCGGGCACTCAGGTTGTGCGGGTCACAGATGACGCCACCCTTGCCACCACCGAGAGGGATATCGGCCACGGCACACTTCCAGGTCATCCACATGCTCAACGCGCGCACGGTGTCGATGGTCTCCTGGGGATGAAAACGGATACCGCCCTTGCTCGGTCCGCGCGCGTCGTTGTGCTGCACGCGAAAGCCCTGATAGACCTTCACCTGGCCATCGTCCATGCGCACCGGAATACTGAAATGGAACTCGCGCAGCGGGCTGCGCAACAACTGACGGGTGCCCTGATCCAGGCCTATCAAATCAGCGATCTTGTCGAACTGTTCCCTCGCCATTTCGAAAGGATTGAAGGACGCGTCGTGTGCCATGCCTGAACCTCGCTTTGAGTTATTCCGCGCCCGGGCGCGGTTGCCGTCGTCCAGCGGAATCGCCGAATCAATACCCGAAATCTCACCATCGCCGGAAGATCAGGCAAGAAGAATCTGCTACTCTGGCGGACGCGGCAGCGCGCCCGGTCGCAGCACCACAGCCTGGCTCGTGCGCCCATCGATCAGGATCGATAGAGGCTCTTCCAAAACTATGTGCCGCAAGTACTTACCTTCATCGTCAGCCGGCTGTTGATCCAGCCACTCCCAATCCAGACGCCCCTCACCCTGGGTCGAATTGACGGTCAGATAGCCAACTTGGAAGCTGGTCAGATTCTGGAAGAAGTGCGTGCCCTGGCTCGGGGTAACCTTGAAGTCGTCCAGGTCGGTTTCCACAATGACCCGCGCCCCGGAAATCTGGTCCCAACGGACCGGGATTCCCAGCCAACGGTCGGACGATCCCCAGCGTCCCGGGCCAATCAGGATGTAGGGTCGGGCCTGGTCCACGAAACGCCGATTGATAACGCCGATCTCGTCGGCAATCTCCATCGTCTTGCCGCGATCGAAGGTCAGGCGCGGCACATAAATGATATCGCAAATTTCGTCCTGGCGCCCGTTGCCCAGAGCCACATCGGTGGCGACCAGGGCATCCTTGCTGGCCAAAAGTTCCGGCGCGATGTCCGGCGCCTCGTAGCCGGCAGCCAACGGCCGGATCTGCAAAAACCCAAACTGGTGCGGCCGCATTTTGCCATCTCCCAGCACCACGGCAAACTCGATCTCGACCTCGGCACTCATCGTGCGGCGGCCGAGTTCCAACAGCAATTTCAGAATCTCTGCCAATGGGAACAGGTCCGATTTGAGGATGTGGGCAAAGGAGACCAGGCGCGTACCTTCGCGATGAATACCATCGTAGATCATGTTGTTTTCCGCCGAGTAGACCGAGCCCAAAGGTTCCAGGGTGCCGTGCCGTTCGGCATCTTCAAGGTCCAACAGGGACAAATTGAAATCGTCACTTTCGCGCGGATAGGAATCCGCATCGCCCACATTGACGGCGTAAAATTTCCGTTGCGAAATTTTCAGCCAATCCTGTATCGTGCCGAACTGTGGCAACACCGTCGGATTGGCCGGACTGAAGCGCAGGGCCTTGCCGCCTTCGACAACCGTGCGGCCCAGCCCCAAGGCCACTACGGCAATGCCATCGCTCGGTTCCATGCCGTGGGCCGGATAAAAATTCGTAGAATTCGCCACCCCCGAAAAATGAGGATAGTCGTGGTCCTCGTAGCGCTGCCCCACCATCTGCTGGATGATGACAGCCATTTTCTCTTCTTCGATGCGATTGCTGGTCGCCTCGATATAGCCCTTGGCCGCCCGCGAGTATGCCGACGCAAAGACCAACTTGATGGCGTCGCACAACTGATCCAGGCGCACGCGCAAATCATCGTGACTATTGGCCAGCATGTAGGTCGAATAGACCCCGGCAAACGGCTGAAACTGGCTGTCCTCAAGCAGGCTCGAAGAACGCACCGCCAACGGGTATCGCACCTGCTCCAGAAAGGCCTCCAGATCGCCGTAGATTTCCGGCGGCAATTTGGCGTCCAGGAAACACTGGTTGATCGCCTGGTCGTCCATGTCACCCAGAACACGTTCGCGCAAGTCGTCCTGTTGCATGAACGTATCAAACACGTCAGTGCCCACCACGGCCGTCGGCGGCACCTGGATCAGGGTGCCCTGAAACCGACTCGTCACGCCGTAGCGGTAGAGAATCGAGTTCATGAAGGCCAGACCGCGCCCCTTGCCCCCGAGGGAACCGCGCCCGATGCGCACAAAGGCATTGCTGGTATCGAAGTGGCGCCGCGAAAAATCGGCCACCACACCGCGGTGGCTTTCGGCCCGGAAACGGCTGATGATCTTGACCAGGTATTCCCGCAGTTCTTCATCGTTGCCGAAGGCTGTCACCTTCACTGGTCGCAATGACGCCGCCAGACCAAACTCGGTGCGGGCACGCAGCCAGTTGCTGAAATGATCATGGCTGGCGTGATGCCGGATCGATTCGCCCGGCACGGTACGCAACAGCTGGGCGAGGGTCTTCAAATCCGGCGCCCGTCCCACTTCAGTGCCATCGGCCAAGCGAAATACAAAATCCCCGAAGCCAAAATTTTCGAGCATAAAGAGGCGCAACTCTTTCAGCAGCTTGCGGCTCTTCTTGTGGATGAAGCCAGCTCCGATCTCAGCGGCCACCTGCGCCAAATCCTTGTTGGTCGACTGCAGCACCGCCGGCGTATGAGGATCCACGAACTTCACCCGCCGGATGAATTCCACGCCGGCATCTTCGTTCTCGACCCCTTTCCAGGGGAAGCGCCCATCCGAGATCACGCCCAACAGGGAGTCCTTGTACTCGCGGTAGTAGTCCCAGGCCTCTTCAAAAGTGATGGCCAGCAAAATTTTTGGGCGGGCCCGCAGCCGCAACAATCTATGGCTGAGGTTGATCCCCTCGACCATCAGGCTCTGGGTCTGGTTCAAAACTTCGGTATAGATCAAGGGCAGGTACGACGAATAGAAACGCACCGAATCCTCGATCAGCAGGATGCAGCGCACGTCACCGTATCGCGTATCATGCGCCACGTTCTGGCGGTCCTCGCAATATTTGATGATCCCCAGCAAAAGGCGCACATCGCCGTTCCATAGGAAGTAGCGATCGATGCAGGCCACCTGTTCCTTGTCCTTGGCCTGCAGGTGCTGCAGTTCCCGCGGATTGAAGCTGAGGTTGTAGATCGGCAAATCGTCTTCGCGACTCTTGATCAAGGTGGCCAGCTGGGTGGCGTCCATGTCCCCAAGACGCGACATGGTGATGACCATGTCGAAACGTCGCGTATCCATCAGGCTGAGGGCTTCTTCGCCCGTCGAGGCGCGGGTCACGTGAGGCGGGAAACTCAGATTCAGTTCGCGGTATTCGCTGAGCAGAAGCTCCGTCAGGCGTCCGCCTTCTTCGAGGGTAAAGGCGTCGTACATGCTGGCCACCAACAGGATTTCCTGCACCCGAAACGGCATCAGATGACCAAAACCGGCGAACGAGCTGGTCGAGCGGCTGTCCGGTGCTTGCGGCATGAAAAGGTGACCTCACGGCTGAAAGGCAGCAAAAGTGATTGGAAACAAGGGCTTTACTGTCAAAAACGTAGCACACCAGCCATGGCCGGGCCACTCTTTTGGGCTAAAACCCCAGGCTGAAGCCAATGACCGTTTGGCCGGTAGGTCGGCGCTTGCCCGCCCCGTCAGTCGCGGAACTCTCCAGCTCATGCATTTGTGGCACCACCCACCCGGCAAACGCGCCGAGGGTCGCGCCCGCGATGATATCGGTCGGAAAATGCTTCCCGGCTGTGTAGCGCAAATAGCCGGTGGTTGCAGCAGCGGCCAGGCAACCACCCCACACCCAACCGTTGGCCGAACTGTCGGGATTCAGGCGGGAGTGCACCGTGGCCAGAAAAACCAGCGAAGAAAAAGCGGTCGAAGTGTGCCCTGAAGGAAACGAGCGGCGAGCCGTGTGCGACATCCGGAGGCTGGCCGGAATATCCGGATTCTGGTTGTAGACAAAAGGACGGGTGCGGCCAAAGGCGTTCTTCAGCAGGTAGGTCATTCCGCTGTTGAGCAGGTAGGTTTCCAGATACATGATCCCGATCACGTCGGCTTGGTCACGCCCCGGTTGGCTCAACATGAGCGTCAGCGGGGCTGCGCTGCTGGCATACAACAGGTAGTCGCTGGCTTTGGCCGCGCCAGGCGACCAGTTGTCGGTCGCGGAGCGATCCAGGGCGTTCACGTCGGCCGGATCCAGGGCACTGATTTCCTCGGGCGTCAGCGGCTCGAATCCCCGGTCGACAAGGTAGCCCACACCGAACAGGCCCAGGCCCGTGGCGCCGAGAGCAAGTTCCCGATCGCTTTGCAAATCATAGACATCCGTCTGGGCAACTCCCGGCAGGGCGCCGAACAAAATTCCACAAAACACAACGCCTGACAGCCAACTGAAACGCAATACGCACTCTCCCACTCAAAGAAAATCCCCGGCCGGCACAGCGCCGACCGGGGATTCATAACACATCCGCACAGATCCCGGCTAGGCCTTGAACTCCACACCCTGGGCCAGATGCACTTCGCCACCCCAGTTGATGGTATTGGTCTGCCGGCGCATGTACAGCTTCCAGGAATCAGAGCCGGACTCGCGTCCACCACCGGTTTCCTTTTCGCCGCCAAAGGCCCCACCGATTTCGGCGCCACTGGTGCCGATATTGATGTTGGCGATGCCGCAATCACTGCCGAGATAGCTGAGGAAGGCTTCGCCTTCGTTCACGCTGTCGGTGTAGATCGCGCTGCTCAGGCCCTGCGGCACGTCGTTGTGCAGCTTGAAGGCCTGCTCGAGCTTCTTGTACTTCATCACGTAGACGATCGGAGCGAAGGTCTCGTCCTGGACGATCTGGGCCTTGTTTTCGATCTCGACGATGGTCGGCTGCACGAAGGTCGCTGCACCGAAGGGCTTGAGCACCTTGCCACCGTACAGCACCTTGCCGCCCTGCTCCTTGGCCGCCACGATGGCGTTTTCGTAGTCGGCCACGGCGCCTTCGTCGATCAGGGGCCCCATCAGGGTCTTGGGATCCAGCGGGTTGCCGATCGCCACGCGCTTGTAGTTGGCGATCAACTTCTTGATGAACGTGTCGTAGACCTTCTCCTGAATGATCAGGCGGCGGGTGCTGGTACAGCGTTGCCCAGCGGTGCCCACGGCCCCGAAGAAGCAGCTGGCCAGAGCGCCGGTCAGATCCGCTTTTTCGCTGATGATCACGGCGTTGTTGCCGCCCAGTTCCAGGATCGTCCGGCCCAGGCGAGCGCCCACGATGCCGCCGATGCGCTGGCCCATGCGGGTCGAACCGGTGGCGCTGATCATCGGGATGTTGTGGTCGTTGACCAGCTTTTCGCCGATGGTCGAACCGCGACCGATGGTCACGCAGCTGACGCCCTGAGTAATGCCGTTGGCCGCGAAGACTTCATTGGCAATGTTCTGGCAGGCAATGGCGCACAAAGGCGTCTTGCTCGAAGGCTTCCAGATGGCCGAATCGCCACAG
>CAZLUL010000156.1:0-9920 GCA_964562635.1 uncultured Fibrobacteraceae bacterium
TGACCGCTTCGGAAACGGTTTCCCCATAGACGGCCCAGACCTGGAAGGGTCCGTCCACGGCGCCGCGGACACTGAATCGGCCGTCGCTTCCGGAGACCATTTCATCGCCGATGCCCCCACCGGGGACCCGCCCCCTGACGACACCCCCGGGCAGGGGATTGCCCTCCTGGTCCCACAGAATCCCTTCGACCCGGCAGACGCTGTCACCGGGGCGCAGCTGGTCTGCGTTCCAGGCGGAAAAATGCGCCACCGCACCGGTGTAGGAGTCTCCGTCGAGAGTCGCGGCACCCTCTTCGTGCCAACGGCCGTCGGTGGGCTCGAGATACCAGAGCGGAATGGAAGCCGGCGCCGAGGCCGTTTGGCCGGGATCCGTATCCAACCGCAAGGCCGCCGTCGTACCGGGGGCCAGTTGGAGCGGCGCCTGGGTATTGTCTGAGATGCTGACGTCGGCAAAGCCGAAGGACTGCACCAAAACTGTACCGCCATCGGTGCGCACGCCTTCGTAGCGGCCGGGAAAGACGCCATCAAAATACGCATCACCGGGCAGCGCAGCCTGGAGTTTGACCGTCACCGTGCCGGAATACACTGCGCCGGTGGTCGTCACGAAGCTGTTGGGTTGAAAGGTCACTTCACAACGGTCGTCCGACGTGGCGACGGCACCACCGGCCGTCGCTTCGATCTCGTAACTTTCCACGGCCATCAGGATGACGTCCGGCAGGTAAGTCTTTGAGTTTTTGAGAATTGTCGCATGGCGAAAATTTGGCGCGAATCCCGCGCTGGTGATCTCAACGACCTGATCGCCAGTGGGCACATCCGGTAGGCTGAAATAGCCTTCGCTGTCGGTGGGCGTTGTCAGGTTTGCCGCCTCGATCGTGACTCCGGCCAGGGCGTTGCCGGCGGTGTCTTTGACGTATCCAGAGACCGTGCCAGCGGCGAGGTTCGGCACCGGTGTGGTCACTTCACCGTCATCGCCACCACAACCCCAGAGCACCATGGCGCAGGCCACGAGCCCTAGCGTGGAAATCAAGAGTTTCGTACGCATTATTCAACCCCCTGCCCGGATACAAACGCAGAACTCGGTGCTTCGATCGCCTGCTGCATTTCGACCAATCGGGCCTGCATTTCGCGCATCTCGGCAGCCAGTTGCTGCTGGTAGAATTGTTCGCTCTCCGAGCGCTCTGCCGCGAGCTCGCCGGCACGCAACGGGCCGCGGGTCAAGCGGGTGTCTGTCCGCGACGGATCAAAATCAGCGGGATCGGCGGCAGCCAAATTCTGGATGGTGCCGTATGCCGTGGGGATGAAGACCAGAGTGAGCTGAATATCCCGGACCGTGCAGGTGTTGGAGTTGTTCTTCGCCCCACTGAGATAGAAGGTGTTGTTGCCCGCATTGACCGGGAACATGGCCATGTTGCTTTGGGGGACGACGTACAAGCCGTTGCCGATGGTGCTGGACAGGAAGACATTGATGTCCTGGTTGTCGGGCAAGACTTTCGGATCGTCGGTCAAGCCGATGGTCGTGAAAGTTGTTGCGTTGAACAAGTCGATCGCCACTTCACAGCTGGCCATGGCCATGACGTATCCGTTGGCCGGCGCGACGATTGTGCGCGAGGTCAGCGCCTCGACCGAGGTGGTCAGCTGCAGAGCGCCGCTGGCGAAAGCCTTGGCACTGGCGGCGCCAGCTTCAGCGCGGGTTTCGAAAGAATTGATGGAGCCATGGGGAAAGAGCACCGCAGCGTCGCCGCCAATATCCGAGCGCAGTTGCAAACTGGACGTGTCTCCAAACAGCGTCATCGTGGCGCCCGTCCCGGCGGCTCCGTCCAGAAAAACACCCGATGAAATGTTGTCGTGCATGAGGGTCATCGTGCCGCCTAGGCCCGACCCATCCGGCTGGATCGTCGCGTTGATGACTCCGGATTCGGACCTCAGATCCAGCTGCCCACCGTTGCCGCCGGGATTGCCATGGAGCGCGCTGGCCGAGGCGAGTGATCCGGGCGAGGCTTGAATCTGACCGGGCGCCAAGTCCGTTCCTGCCTTGATGGCGCCATTGACCTGCAGCTTGGTCCCTGGATTGGAAAGGCCAATACCCACGTTGCCCGTCGGCAAGGACGACATATTAGCGCCACTGACCTGCCAGTCGGCGTCAGCCGAACCGCCGCCGATGGCCTTGATGGTGATGTTCTGGCCGCTGGTATCGATGTCGATGCCGTTGCCGGCCACGAGGGTGATATCGTCCTGCAGGCCCTGCAGGGATTTGACCACCGTATTGTCGGCAACGTTCAGCGCGTACGGCACGGCGGTCAGCTCCACTCGCGGCGTCATTTCCGGACCATTATCAATCCTGATTCCCAGCCAGTACGGAGCGTCGAAGGCCAGTCCGGTCAGGGGATTGTTCGCGCCGAGGATTGTATCGAACAGGCCGCCACTTACGGGCACGTTCTGGATTTCTGACCAGAGCCCAGATCCGCCGACCGCCTGCGGGTAGAGGCTGAAGGTGATGGTATAGGTGCCATCAACCAGAAAACCGGCGCCGGTCGGCTTGAGGTTGCCCTGGAAATTGATGGTTTCTGGTGGCGCGGCCTGGGCCAGCGCCGCGCTCAGGCAAATGAGCAGGGAAACGAACAGAATATTTTTCATGACAGGAATCCTCCTGGAAGATGGCAATGGAGAGGCGTGGGGCGCTCTATTTGAGAAGCATCATTTTCTTGGTCAGCGTACCTTCGTCCGAGACGAGGCGAGCGAAGTAGGAGCCCGAGCTCATCGGGCGGCCGGAGTTGTCTCGGCCGTCCCAGACCACTTTGTGCGACCCCGCGCTGCGGTTCTCGCTGACCAGGGAACGGATCCGCTGGCCACGCACCGAGTACACCTCGAGCCGGACCTGGCTGTCTGCCGCCAGGGAGAACGAGATGGTGGTGACGGGGTTGAATGGGTTGGGGTGGTTCTGATCCAGCGACCAGATGTATCCGGGCAACTCGGGTGCGGCAGACACGGCGTCGCCGACATTCCGCCAATAACCGATTTCCATGATCAACGTGGATCCGGAAGTGCTTGCAGCGGCGCCTTGGCCGATGGTTCCGTTGAGTTCGTAGGTGGGACTGGTGATGGCCCGGCCGCCGGCGCTGACGACCTTTTTTTGCAGGACGACGTCGCCATTTGCCGCGGTGGTGCCAGCCAGAATCCCGACCAGGCAGACCAGGACTGAAAGACGTTTCATATGATGATCCCTTCGGGTGGGTTAGATTCGGAGATGAACTCTCTGCGCGGAGAGTTATTGGGGGTATTTGGCAGATCGGGAAATCTCCCGCAAATAGATGGGAACAGCGCGTGCGGGGGCCGGTTTGACGGCTGCTGGGGCAGCGGACGGTTCAACCGGGTTGCTTCCCAACCTCGACTCGGTTAAAATTAGAGGACATATTCACCTGTACCCGCTTCTCTACGCCAAACACCCACTGGAAAGCCGCGCTCTGAACCCATGCTCGATCTATCGGCCATCCTGCCCTCGTTGACACACCTCGGTGTGCTGCAAGGGTTTGTGCCCGCCTATATCGGCCCCGGAGCCGGTTTTGCCCTGGGTGGTTCTTTCCTGTTTGCGCTGGCGGGCATCCTGCTGGCCTTTCTGGCGGTATTGTTCTGGCCGATTCGCGTGGTGATCCGCTCCCTCAAAGGCCGCGGGCGCCTGAAAAATGCGCGCGCCCGCCGCGTGATCGTCCTGGGCCTCGACGGCCTCGATCCTAATCTCTGTCGCCAGTACATGGCCGAGGGCAAACTCCCGAATTTGAGCCGCCTGCAAGAAGAGGGCACTTTCCGCCCCCTGGGCACCACCTGGCCGGCGATGTCACCGGTGGGCTGGTCGACCTTCAGCACGGGCACTGATCCTTCGGGCCACAACATTTTCGATTTCCTGAACCGCGACATGGCGACCCACCTGCCGATTTTGTCGTCGACGCGTTTGAACAAAACCGCGCCGCGCAAACTGGGACCGATTCACCTGCCCGGTGGCGGCCAGAAGTTCGAACTGCTCAAACGCAGCAAGCCGTTCTGGAAAACCTGCGCCGAAGCCGGCATCGAAAGTTCGATCCTGCGTATCCCGATCACCTTCCCGCCGGACAAATTTGGCGGCCGCATGTTGTCGGCCATGTGCGTGCCGGATCTGCGGGGAACCCAGGGCACGTTTTCGCACTACACCGAACCGGGCTTCACTTCCGATGAAGAGCGCACCACGGGCGGCGTGCGGTTGGAGCTGGAGCCGGATGGCGACGGATTCCAATGCGAACTGCTCGGTCCCGACCAGCCCGACGGCAATGGCTCGATGACCGTGCCGATCACCGTCCAGTTCGACCGCGCCGCAGAAAAGGCCACCTTCAAGTTGGGCGACACCACCTTCACTTTGGGTGCTGCCGAATATTCCGACTGGGTTTCCGTCAGCTTTGGCAAAGGCCAGGCCCAGGCCCACGGCATTTGCAAAGTCCGCATCACCAGTTTCGCGCCGGGCTTCTCGTTCTATGTCTCGCCGCTGCACATCGACCCGCGCCAGCCGGCGATGCCCATCAGCAATCCGCCCCACCTGGCCATCGCCCTGGCGCGATTGCACGGCAGCTTTGCCACCCTGGGTTTGGCTGAAGACACCTGGGCCCTGAACGAGCGCGTGATCGACGAGCAGGCCTTTCTGGACATGGCCTACGACAACCACGAAGAGCGCCGCCAGCAGCTGTTCCACGCGATCGATCATCAGCCCGAAGGCGTGATCTCGGTGGTCTTTGACGCCACCGATCGCATCCAGCACATGTTCTTCCGGTACCTTGATGAGAGCCATCCGGCCAACGTGGGCAAAGACACGGTGAAGCACAAAAACGCCATCAGCGACTTGTACGAAAAGGCTGACGAGCTGGTGGGCGAAGTGCTGACCAAGATGGGGCCGCGCGATGAATTGCTGGCAATCTCGGACCACGGTTTCAAACAGTTCAAGCGCGGCGTGAACCTGAACACCTGGTTCCGCAACCATGGCTACCTGTTCCTGAAGGGCGACCCGGACGAAGGGCCGCTGACGCCGGTGCCGGCGGGCGAGCGCTTCGAGGTGCCGGAGATCGACTGGGCGCGCACCCGGGCCTATACCAGTGGGTTGGCGGGCTTCTATCTGAACATCAAGGGCCGCGAGAATCACGGATTGGTGGAGCCGAGCGAAGCCTATGCCCTGAAAATGGAAATTTTTGAGAAGCTGCGCGGCCTGCCGGATCCGGAGCACGACTCCGAGGCCATCATTGAATTGTGGGCCAGCGAAGACATCTACGCCGGGCCTTACCGGGCCAACGGGCCGGATGTGATCGTGGGTTACAAGCCGGGATACCGCACCGACTGGGACGCGGCTGTGGGCGCGGTTTCGAGCACCGAGATCGCCGACAATACCAAGAGCTGGTCGGGCGATCACTGCATGGATCCGCGGCAGGTGCCGGGCGTGATCTTCTCGACCGTGGCCTTTGACAATCCCAAGCCCTGGCTGGTGGACATGGCGCCATCGGTGCTGGATCTGCTGGGCCTCGAGGCACCGGCGCACATGGTCGGGCGCAGTGTGTTTCAGCCGACAAAGGTGGAGGGTTTGTGATGCGGCGGATGTGGTTGGTCTTGATTCTGATGTTGGCGACCAGTGCCCTGGGCGCCGAGCAGCCCAAGGTCCTGGTGCTTGGTCTTGATGGCATGGATCCCATCCTGCTGCAGAAATTTCGTGACGAGGGCGTGATGCCCAACTTCGACAAGTTCGTCGCTGACGGCGGTCAGGTGACGCCATTTGCGACCTCAACGCCGCCGCAGTCGCCGGTGGCCTGGTCCAACTTCATCACTGGCATGGATTCGGGCGGGCATGGCATTTTTGACTTCATCCACCGCGATCCGATCACGTTGATGCCCTACTTCTCGGCCAGCGAAGCCAAGGGGCCGACACGCTTCTGGCGTCTGGGTGAATGGAAACTGCCGCGCGGGGGCGCCGAGGTGCGCAACCTGCGCCAGGGCAAGGCCTTTTGGGAATTGTTGAGCGAAAAAGGCGTCGATGTGACGATTTTTAAGGTGCCCAGCAATTTTCCGCCCGTCGACTGCGAGGCCCGCTCGTTGTCCGGCATGGGCACACCTGATATTACTGGCAACTACGGCATTTCAACCCTGATCACCGACGATCCGCCGGTCAACCGTGACCTCGGTGGCGGGCGCGTGGTTTCGGTCTACATGGAGAAGGGCAATTTCACGGCCGACCTGGCCGGGCCGCCCAACCCTTTCCGCGAGGGTGACCCCGAATCCCGGGTTGATGTCGTCGGCCGGGTGGACCGTGAAAACCGCGCCGTGTGGCTGACCGTGGGCGACGAAGAATTGGTGCTGAACGAGGGCGAGTGGAGCGACTGGGTCACCGTCGAGTTCGAGATGATTCCCGTACTCAAGAAAGTGCGGGGCATTTGCCGCCTGTACCTGATCGAGGTTGCGCCCCATTTGCGGTTGTACGTGACGCCGGTGCAGATCGATCCGGTCATGCCCGAGATGCCGATCTCCACGCCTGGCAGCTACAGCCGCGAGATCGCCGAAGAGACCGGCCTGTACTACACCCAGGGCCTGCCCGACGATACGAGCGCGTTGGAGAACAACTTCATCGATGATGAAGGCTATGTGCAGCAGAGTGACCTGGTTTTGCAGGAGCGCCTGAAGCAGTTGGGAGCCGAGCTGGAACGCTTCGCAGCCCTGGAAAGCGGCCTGCTCTTTTTCTACTTCAACTCGCCGGACCAGACCTGCCACATGATCTGGCGCAACATGGACGCGGGTTCACCGACTCACGCGACCAGCGACCTGAACCACACCCACCGCATTCGCGACGTGTATGCGGAGCTGGACGCGGCAGTCGGCCTGGCGGTGCAGAAGGCGGGCCCGGACGCCACGGTGATGATCATGTCCGACCACGGTTTTGCGCCCTGGAACCGGGCTTTCCATCTCAATACGTGGTTGTACAACAACGGCTATCTGGTTCTGCAGGACGGCTACAAGCCCGAGGATGTGGAAATGTTGCTGGGCGTTGATTGGTGGCGCACAAAAGCTTACGCCATCGGCATTAACGGTCTGTACATCAATCAAGCCGGACGCGAACAGCAGGGCTCGGTGGAACCGGGCTCGGCTCGCGAAGAGTTAATCGCCGAATTGAAGATCAAGCTCGAGGCTGTCGTTGATCCGTTGGACGGCCGGCGGGCCATCAAGACCGCCGACCGCGCCGATCAGGTTTATCATGGAGACTTGCGGGACACCGGCCCCGATATCGTGGTCGGCTACTATCGTGGATGGCGTGGGAGCAACGAGTCGGCCCTGGGCTGCATCACGGCCGTGGAGTTTGAAGACAACATGCTCAAGTGGAGCGGCGATCATTGTATTGCCGCCGACGAAGTGCCGGGCGTGTTGCTGGCCAATCGCCCCATCCTGCGGGAGAATCCCGCCCTGATCGACATGGCGCCGACGATCCTGAAATTGTTCGGGATCGAGCCCCTGCCCGAGATGGTGGGCGGCGACCTGTTTCAGAAGTAGCGAAGCTCAGAAATAGAAGGAGGCACCAAATGTTTGGTGGCGGAAACAAGATCAAGCTCGATAAGGATTTGCTCGAAAAGGTGAAGCGGGCGGCGCGCATTGCGGGCTACTCCAGCACCGAAGAATTCGTGCAGCACGTGCTCGAACGCGAAATCAGCAAGTTCGAAGAGGGCGGCGACTCCGAAGAGGAGATCCGCAAACGCATGCAGGGCCTGGGGTACATTTCCTAGGCCATGAACTTCGTGAACAATGGCATGAACAGGCTTTTTGATGTGCTCCTGGCGCCGGTGGCGGCGTGGCCGGCGGTGGCCATGGTGCTGGTGGCCACGGTGACAGCGGTGTGGGCGTTACTGCTGTTCAAGGCCGCGACAAACCAGGCCAAGTTGGACGTGACCCGCGACCGCCTCTTTGGCCACATCTACGAAATGGGTCTGTATCAGGAACACCTGAGTGTGGTGGCGCGCATCCAGTGGGCCTTGGCGAAGGCCAACCTGCGCTATCTATCGCTGACTTTGCCGGCCCTGTTGGTGCTGATGGTGCCGATGGTGCTGACCATCGCCCAACTGGACAGTCGTTATTCCCTGCGGCCATTGACCCCTGGTGAAGAGACCGTTTTCAGCGTGACCTTGGCTGAGGGTGCGGCGGCGGATCTGTCGCAGGTGCGCCTGACAGCTCCGGCGGGTTTGATAATCAACGCCGGACCCATTCGCGACCGCGCCACCGGTTCGGTGGCCTGGCGCCTGGCTGTTGAGCAGACAGACCAGCATGATCTGGTCGTTTGGCAGGGTCCCGAAGAATTGGCTCGGTACTCGGTGCCAGTCGGCGGGAAACTGCTGGCCGTCGGCGAAAAAGGCCGAGCCAATTGGCTGCATACCCTGCTTTATCCGGGCGCACCGGCGTTGCCCGGCAGCGGCGAAGTGAGCGCCATGTCGATCAATTTACCGGCCCGCTCCACCCGTTATCTGGGCGTGACTCTGGACTGGATGGTCGCATTCATGATTTTTTCATTGTTGGTCGGATTGGCGATCAAGGACGTCTTGCGCGTCTCGATCTGACCTGAGTGTTGTTGGCGAAAGGTTGGCTGATGAAGAAGCTGATGGGGATCGCACTTCTGGCGATCATGTTGGGAAGCCTGACCGGATGTGGTGGTAGCGACCAGGCGGCCGAAAGTGCCGAAGCCCGCAAACTGGTGGTCATCGGTATCGACTCGGCGGACTGGTCCTTGTGGCGGCCGATGCTCGATGAAGGCCGCTTGCCACACCTGCGCAAGTTCATGGACGAGGCGGCCTACGGCCGGATGAAGACCTTCTACCCCCTCGAAAAATCTCCCCTGTTGTGGGCCAGCATCTGCACCGGCGTGAAACCCGAAGTGCACGGCATCAACTATTTCGTCAGCGGTTCGGACCAGAAGCCCGTCAACAGCAGCGCGTGGTATGCGCCCGCGTTGTGGGACATTCTGGGCGCCGCTGACCGGTCGACCGCAGTGATGGGTATGTGGACCACCTATCCAGCCCGGCCCATCAACGGTGTCATGGTCAGCGATTACCTGCCGTATGGACATGGCCGCAATAGGCCTCTGGCCAATCTGGCCTACCCCGATTCCCTGTCCGCCATCGTCAGCCAAATGCGGGTCGCCCCGGAATCCCTCGGTGCCGACGACCTGGGCCGTTTCATTGACGGCGCGAAACTGGCTGAGCTGGAAGAAAAATACCCCACCGACATCCGCAAGCTGCGCGACATTTTCGCGGCCGATCTGGGTTATCTGGAAGTTTCGCGGCAGATGGCCGCCGACGGCGATTTTGATCTGTTTTTCTTCTACCTGCGTGGCCCTGACATGATCAGCCACCACTTTTACGAGTTTCTCAAGCCTGACAACATGCGCCTGGCCCCGGCGGCCGAAAAAATGGCCGCCTTTTCCGAAGTGGTCGAAAAGTACTACGACTGGTCGGACGAAGTGGTGGGCGAAGTGCTGAGCTGGTTTCCGCCCGAACGCCAGACAGTCATCCTGTCGGATCACGGTTTCTACGGCCCGCGCCGCACCGGCAACAAAGGCACCCACGAACACAGCGAGTGGGGTGTTTTTCTGGTGCGCAGCCCGCTCTACAAACCGGGCTACAAGTTTGGTCACCTGAACCTGCTGGATATCTGTCCGACTTTCCTGGCCCTGATGGGCTTGCCGCCGGCCCAGGATATGCCTGGCGTGATCCTGGCCGAGGGGTTGACAAAGGTGGGTGAGCAGCGGGTGCCGAAGATGGAGAGCCAGCGGGTGGAGACCTACCTGCCGCTGCGCCCAGCCGATGGGCCGGCCGGTGAACGCGACCCGGCAGTCGATGAAGAGATTCGCAAGCAGCTGCGGTCTTTGGGTTATATCAACTGAG
>CAZLUL010000157.1:0-9853 GCA_964562635.1 uncultured Fibrobacteraceae bacterium
CCCCTTCCGTTTGAAGTACCAGCCGCTCGAGCAGGCGCCCATGGAATACCGCGATCTGGTGCGCCGTTATTTTGCCGCCCTGGATTCCCTGGGCCGCGTGACTGATCCGGATCCTGCGCCAAGGCAAGGGGGCACGCCATGAGCCGTCTGGCCCTGTTGCTGGTGCTGGTTGGGTTGCTGGGTGCAGCCGACTTGACTTGGGCCCAGAACCCCGTCGAGCCGCCGACCGAACCGGAAGAGCAACGCCTGCAGATTCCGGAAGAACTGCTGCGCCGCGTTCAGCCGGGCAATCCGGCCGACGCCCACCAGATGATGAACCTGAGGCGACGGCTGGTCGAACTGGACCGCCTGCTTTCGCTGGGCAGCCTGGCGGCCGCCGAAACCCTGCTGATGGACCTGGAACAGCACAGCGCCCTGCAACGGGAGTTGATCACCCGGCGCATCAAGCTGGCCCAGTTGCAGGGACAGTACGGCAAGGCCGTCACCCTCGGTCGCGAAGCCCTGGTCGGGCAGGGGCGCAATCCTGGTCTGTGGCGCGAACTGGGCGTTTCGTTGTTGGCCGTTGGTGATCTGGACTCGGCCCGGGTGGCCATTGACCGGTTCCTGGAATTCAATCCCAACCAGCGCAGCGCGGCCATCGTGGGCATGGACCTGTACCTCAATTCGGGCCATCCGGCCCTGGCCGTGGGCCTGATCGATTCGATGCGCACCGTCCTGGGCGAGACGCGTTTTCTGGGTCGGCAGCGGGCCATCGGGTTGTTGGGCCTTGACCGGCAGGAAGAGGCCGCCGCCGAAATCAGCGCCGAGTTGCGCTACAACCCCTACAACTATTCCCTGGTGCGCACTGAGTTGCTCGAGGGCCCATATCGCCCGGACGATCATCAGAAGTTTCTGGAGCGGCTGATCGAGCGGGCCGCCGAGCCGCAGGCCAAGGGCGGCGAAGCCCTGTTGGTGGCCAATCTGTTGGTGGCCGATGGCCGGGTGCCCGAGGCCCTGGAGCTGATCGAGCCCCTGTACGGGCAAACCAATCTGGTGCTGGTGCTGTTGCAGAATTGCCTGACTTTGACCCGCGAGTTGAAATTGCTGGATGACCCCGCACAGGTGCAATCGTCGGTGGAGTATCTGTTGGCGGTGCTCGAGCGGCTGACCGGACCGAGCGGCGGCGATGTCGTGATGCGGCGCCGGGCGGCCGACTATCTGGCTGATGCCTGCGAGGTGGCCCTGGAACTGGACGTGCTCGGGAGTGACCCGGCCGCCAGTGTGGAAAGATTCAGTGGGCTGTTGAACCGGGTGCGTGAAGTGCATCCGGCCAGCGAGCGGTTGTATTCTTCGCGGATCAAGCTGGCGGTTTATACCCGCGAATATTTGCACGATCCGGCCCGGGCGGCGCGGCAGCTGGAGGGGATGTTGATGAATCTGGACCTGCCCACGGCTGGCTTGGCGCTGGTGCGCCTGACCCTGGGCGAAAGTTACCTGGCGGCGGGCGATACGGCGCGCGGACGGGTGGTGCTGACCAGGCTGGGTCGGGATCCCGAATTCCGGCAGGCCGGTGGCCACGCCCACTATCACTTGGCGCGCTTGGATCTGGCCGAAGGACATTTTGCCACGGCGCGAGATCGGTTTGCGGTGATCGCCCTGGACAACCCTGGCGCATCCTACGCCAATGATGCGTTGGACCTGGGCCTGATCATCGCCGAAGAGATGGACAATCCGACCGGTGGGCCGGATATCCTGGCGCTGTATGCGCCGGCGGTGTATTTCGATCTGACGTCGCAGCCGGACCAGCGGGTGACGGCCCTGGAAGCCTTTGTGGACGAGGCCGGGCGCCGGCTGGATCACGAAGAGCCCCAGCATCTGTACGAAAAATCCCTGTTCGAATTGGCCACCGTGTACGCCGCCAACGGCCGCACCGCCGAAGCGGTGGACCTGTTGAAACGCGTGGTGCTGGAGCATCCGGACGGTCGTTATCCAGGACGGGCCCTGCAAATGCAGGGCGACCTGATGGCCGCCGGCGGTCGGGGCACCGCAGCGCGCGGAGCCTGGCAGCAGTTGCTGGCCCAATATCCGGACTACCTTTTTATTGATGACGTGCGTGACAACTTGCGCGCGCTGCCGAATTGAACAAAGGAACCCATTGAAGCAAGGAACCTCCATGACCCGTTCAGCTTGCCGTCCCGTTGCGCGAATGATGGCCTTGACAGTGCTTGTTTTGGGCCTGTTGGGTGCCGGATCGGCCTGGGCCGAATCATTCCTGCTGATACCCATGGACCTGGCGCAGAAGAACCACCTGCGGGCCTATGGCGTGGCCTTTCACACCCTGCAGGCCAATGAAAAAGTGAACTGGTTGCTGAACTATCGCGGGGGCAGTTTCCTGATCAACGACAACCCCCGGGTGCGCCTGGATGCCCGCCTGTTGGGGGTCAATTTCGAGTCCGTGAGCGAGAGTCAGGTGGCCGACATCAGGCAGATCGTCAAACAGGAGAACATGGAAGAGGTGCTGCTGGAAAAGCCACCGCGCATCGCGGTCTACAGCCCACCCAACAAACAGCCCTGGGATGACGCGGTGACGCTGGCCTTGACCTACGCCGAGGTGCCCTACGATGTGGTCTATGATGTGGATGTGATCGGCGGCCGCCTGAACGATTACGATTGGCTGCACCTGCACCACGAGGATTTCACCGGCCAATACGGAAAATTCTACGCCAGTTTTGGCCTGGAGCCGTGGTATCTGGAGCAGAAGAGTTTCCACGAAGAAATGGCCCGCCAGCTGGGCTTCGCCACGACCTGGGAATTGAAGCATGCGGTGGCCGGCACCATCCGCACTTATGTCGAAGGCGGGGGCTTCCTGTTCGCCATGTGCAGCGCCACCGATACGATCGACATCGCCCTGGCCTGGTTGGAGACCGACATCGTGCCGGCGGTTTTTGACGGCACGCCCTACGATCCGGCCTACCGGCAACAAGTGGACTACGACGGCACCTTTGCCTTTCAGGATTTTAAACTGACGACCAACCCCATGTTGTACGAATTTTCGGACCTCGATACGAGCAACTACGCGATGATGCGCGGCGCCATGGCTGACTACATCACCCTCTTTGCCTTTGCTGCCAAGTACGATCCGGTGCCGGCGATGCTGACCCAGAACCATGCCAATGTGATCAACGGGTTTTTGGGCCAGACTACCGGCTACAGTCGGCGGCATCTGAAGCGAGCGGTCATCGTACTGGCCGCCGTCGAGGGCACCGATGAGGTGAAATATATCCACGGCAAGCGTGGCATGGGCACCTGGACCTTCCTCGGCGGGCACGATCCGGAGGACTATCAGCATCGGGTGGGCGACCCGCCGACCGACCTGGATCTGTATCCGACCTCGCCGGGTTACCGGTTGATATTGAACAACGTGCTGTTCCCCGCGGCGCGGAAAAAGCCCCAGAAAACCTGAGTTTTTGGCACGGCTTTGCAACATCTGGTTGATTTCGCCTAGAAATTTGCTAGGATTTGTCGTCAGCGGAGACTGCGAGGCGGTCTCCCTGATTTTTCAGGGCTCGGTGGGAACATCGATCCGAGGTCGATAGGTATTGGGTTGTGGGCATTAGCTCTGGAGTGAATCATGGATTTTCCTGACTGTAAAAAATGTGACATTGGCCTGCTGCTGCCACTGTCGGACTATGGGCGCGATGGCGCGCCTATCCGCTATAAGGCGTGGGTCTGTCATAACCCCGATTGTGGCTTCAACATTCGCATCGACAACGGGGAAGTCAGCCTTGGTCGGCAGCTGCGGGAGTCGGACAAGTAGGTCGGCCGTCCGCCAAAGGCTGGACAGAGCTGTGAAACCCGGATCAGGTTTGATCCGGGTTTTCGTATGTTCGGGTGGGGCGATGGGCCCGGAACAGGTAAACCAGCAGCAGCACCAGAAAGACCAGGGAGCCGCCGGCGATCAGGGCGTCGACCAGCGTGATGGACACCGGTTCGCTGGTGGCCTCGTTGGTCCACAGCATCAGGCCCAGAGAAACGGCGTTGTGCACCATGTGGGTCACCCAGCAGGCCAGGATCGAACCGGTCGCTTCGTAGACCAGGGCCAGAACCACGCCGATGCCGACGAGGCCGAACAGGTACCAGGGCTCGCCGTGGATGAGGCCAAAAAACAGGGCGGAAATGACCGTGGCCATCACCGGGCCCCAGTGGCGTGAGGCCAAGCGGTGCAGCAGGCCGCGGAACAGCAGCTCTTCGGCCAGGGGCGCCACCACCACCACCGTCAGGATCGTCATGATGATGGCCAGGGCGCCGGTGGGCATCGCCTGGTCCATGAAGGCCAGCCATTCGGGCGTGGGCGGCTGCAGATGCAGGCTCCATTGGGCCAGAAGCGAGGTGGGGGCCAGGGCGGCGATGGCCACCAGGCCCGAAATCACCAGGACCCACGGGTGGGTGCGGTCGAGGCTGAAGTCGTACCGAAAGGGCAGGTTCAGGCGCTGGATCAGGATGTACAAGGGCAAGATGACGCCACCGATGGCGCCGAGCATGGCCGGCACGAACAGGTCGCCTGTCAGGGCGTAAAAAATTCCCTGCAGAATGACGTTGCTGATCATCAGCACCAGGATCAGGCCAATAATCGCCAGAGGGCTCCAGGTGGCCCACAGGCTGGTGGCCGGTTCCTGGGTATTTTCGTGACGGGGAGGCACGGGGGGCATGTCTGGCTGGTTGTTCATGGACTCCATGATCGGTCCCCGGCGGCCTGATGGCAATGGGATTCATGTGCAATTGTTCGCGGAAAGGGTTATTATGGTCGCGGATCCTCCCGCCAACAACGGATCTTCATGACGATCTCATGAATCCCAATGAAAGGGCCCGCCTGTGGCCAATTCCGAGCACAATATATCGACTTTCCACGCTGACCGGCCCATCCAGGCGATCATTTTCGATCTGGACAATACCCTGACCGATTTCATGAAGGCCAAGGAAGAAGCCATCCGGGCGGCCGCCGATGCGATGATCGATGCCGGCCTGCCCCTCGGGCGCCAGGAAGCCACCGATAGCATTTTTGCCATCTACAAGGAAAAGGGCATTGAACACCAGCGGGTCTTCAACTTTTTCCTCGAACAAACCATTGGGCGCAACGACGACCGCATCATGGCTGCCGCGGTGGTGGCCTATCGCCGGGCCCGGGACAGTTCGCTGGTGACTTACCCGCACACGCGTCTGGTGCTCAACCGGGTGCTCAAGGCGGGCTACAAGCTGGCCGTCGTCAGCGACGCACCGCGCTTCGAGGCCTGGTTGCGGTTGACCTCGCTGGGCCTGCAACACAGTTTCGACTTGGTCTTGACCCACGACGATACCGGTGCCCACAAGCCCGACCCGCGGCCTTTTCAGATGGCTCTGGAAATGATGAAGGTGGAGCCGGACCGGGCCGTGGTGATTGGCGACTGGCGGGAGCGGGACATTTTGGGCGGACGCAACGCGGGCCTGCACACGGTTTATGCGCGGTATGGTGACCAGTACAGCCAGTACGCCGACAAAATCGTGGGCGAAGCGACCGAGGCCGACTTCGTGGTGGATGACCTATTGCAATTGTTGGATGTTTTGGACCAATTGAACGGCGCCCAGGGCGCTCAAGAAGGGAAATGAGATGAGGGTGAGCACTGGTCGGGAAATGGCGCAGATCGACGCGGCGGTGATTGCCTCGGGCGTGCCGAGCATTGATTTGATGGAGCGGGCGGGCGAGGCCGTGGCCGAAGCGGTTCTGGATTTCCTGCAGGAGCACGCGGATGACCATGATCATGGCGAAGGCCACGTGCACGGTCCCGGTTGTGGGCATCCGGGCCATGGTGATGAGCCTGGCGCCGAACCCGCAGTGGGGGTTCTGGTCATCTGCGGCAAGGGCAACAACGGCGGCGATGGCCTGGTGGTGGCGCGTCTGTTGGCAGAGGCGGATTGCCCGGCTTCGGTGATGCTGTTGGCCAAGCCCAGCGAATTGTCCGCCGACGCCCAGACCAATTTCGAATTGCTGCCGCCCGAGGTGACGGTCTTCGTGCCGGCGCCCGAAGACTGGGCCGAGGCCTTCATCGAACTGGCCGACTCGGCCGACATGGTGGTCGATGCCATTCTGGGCACGGGGCTGACGCCGCCCCTGCACGGGCCCTATATCGATCTGATCCGCAACATCAACGACGCGGGCATTCCCTGCCTGGCCCTGGACATTCCTTCGGGCGTGGCCAGTGACAGCGGGCGGGTCGACCCCGTGGCGGTGGCCGCCGATACGACCGTGACGGTGGGTCTGCCCAAGCGGGGCCTTTTGCTGGCTCCGGGCCGGGATTTTGCCGGCGACATCGAGGTCGTTGATATCGGGTTCCCGGAGGAAATCTGTGAAGCCCACACGCCGGACCTGAACTGGTTGCCGCGGCAGGAGTACCTGCGGTTGTTGCCGGCCCGCACGTCGGTTTCCCACAAATACAAATTTGGCACGGTCCTGCTGGTGGCCGGGTCCCGGGCCTACGGTGGCGCCTCGACCCTGGCCGGGATGGGGGCCCTGCGTTCGGGCGCCGGTCTGGTCTCGATGGTGGTGCCCGCTATCATGGAAACCGCCACGCGCGTGAGCCTGCCCGAGGTTTTGACCAATGCCGTGCCCGAGACCGACAGCGGCACCATCGCTCCTTTGGACGAGGCCGTGTACGCCGCCCTGAGCAAGGGTGTGCAGGCCCTGGGCGTGGGGCCCGGCCTGGGCGACGATCCTGAAACCGACAGCTGGATCTGCGACCTGATGGCGACCCTGGAGACACCGCTGGTGCTGGATGCCGATGGCTTGAATGCTTTTGCCCGGCAGGGGCGCGAGCCGAAGTTTGGCAGCTCGGAAGTGATCCTGACGCCGCACGCGGGTGAGTTTGCCCGGCTAGTGGGCCTGTCGAGCGCCGAGGTGGAAGAGCGCCGCTTCGATCTGGTGGCCCAGTACGCGGCCGAGTGGAATGTGGTGCTCATGCTCAAAGGGGCGCCCTCGATCATCGCGGCCCCCGATGGCCGGGTCTTCATCAACGCCAGTGGTGACGATGCCCTGGCCCGCGCCGGCAGCGGCGATGTGCTGACCGGGTTGATCGGCGGTTTGTTGGCCCAGGGGGCTTCGGCCCTGGATGCGGCCCTGTTGGGTGCTTATGTGCACGGCTTGGCCGGCACTGCGGCGGCCCGTGGCATGAGTTCGCGCAGCGTCCTGGTGCGCGAAGTGGCCACGGCCATGGGGCCGGTTTTTGAAGAGATGGAAAAAGAAGCCAGTGCCGCGGCTGAATTGCGCGAACGCATCTGGCCGGTCAATCCCACCAACTGATTTGCAGCCGAAGCAGGGGCGCCGTGAAAGTCTTGGGCATCGAAACATCGTGTGACGATACCAGCGTGGCGCTGTTTGACAGCGAAAATGGGGTCGCCGAAAACCTGGTTTCCAGTCAGGTCAACCTGCACGACCATTTTGGTGGTGTGGTGCCGGAGCTGGCCAGCCGGGCCCATCTGGTGAATCTGCTGCCCCTGGTGGACATATTGCTCGAGCGTCAGCAGCTCACGTTGAAGGACCTGGACGGCGTGGCGGTGACAGCGGGGCCAGGCTTGATCGGGGCGCTGTTGGTGGGCCTGAGCACGGGCAAAGCCCTGGCCATGGCGGCTGACCTGCCGCTGGTCGGCGTGCACCACATCGAGGGGCATATCCTGGCCAACGCCTTGACGGCCGATTTGGTTTTGCCGGCGCTGGTGCTGGTGGCCTCGGGCGGGCACACCGAGCTGATTTATATGCCGGAAGTCGGGCGCTATGAGCGTCTGGGCGGTACCCTGGATGACGCCGCCGGTGAGGCCTTTGACAAGACCGCAAAGTTGCTGGGCTTGCCTTATCCCGGCGGCCCGCAAATTGACCGCTTGGCGCAGCAGGGCACGCCCGGGGTCTTCAGCTTTCCGCGGCCCCTGCGCAAGGATCCCCGTCCGCTGTTCAGTTTTTCAGGCCTGAAAACCGCCGTGCGCACGGTGGTTGACCGCTTGCCCCGTCCCCTGGACGAGCAGACGGTGGCCGACGTGTGCTACGAGGTGCAGGAAGCGATCGTGGACTCGTTGTGCGAGAAGCTGTTTGTCGCGGCCCGACGTAAGCACGTGGGGGCGGTGTACCTCGCCGGTGGGGTGGCGGCCAACGGGCGCTTGCGCGAACGGGTGGCGGCCGAGGCCCAAAGGCGCAATTTGCATTTTCAAGCTCCCGAGCGGGTCTATTGCACCGACAACGCGGCGATGATTGCCTATGCGGGTTTTTGTCATCTGCAGGCCGGCCGCCGCGATTCCCTGGATCTCGACAGTTTTCCCCGCGGCCCGGTGACCAGCTGGCGCTGACGCGTTTCCCGTCCTGCATTTCTTTAGACGTGGCATGACCTTTGCGTCCTGTTTGGCAGTTCAAGCCCCCAAGGAGGGGGCAGCGAACACCACTTGTCCCGACGAAAAGGGTGAATATGACCGCGAAAGCGCGAATCCTCGTAGCTGACGACGAACCTCACATCCGCCGAATCCTGCAGTTTTTGCTGGAACAGGAAGGATTTGAGGTCCAAATGGCCGAGGATGGGGAAGAAGCCTGGAAAGCTGTGGCCAGTTTTCAGCCGGATTTGGTGCTCCTGGACGTGATGATGCCACGTATGGATGGATTTGCCGTGCTGGAGATCATTCGTGCCGGGTTTGAAACCGCACGTCTGCCGGTGATTCTGCTGACCGCCAAGGGCGAAGAGCAGGACAAGGTCAAGGGGCTCAAAGGGGGCGCCAACGACTACATCGTTAAGCCGTTCAATCACGACGAGCTGTTGCTGCGGGTCAGCAACCTGCTGGAGGCCACGCGCCGCGAGCGCGAAGCCAATCCGCTGACCGGACTACCGGGCAACCGCGCCATTGAGCGTGAGATCCAGACCAGGATCGCCAGCGGTCGTGAGTACGCCTTCATGTACATCGACATTGACCGTTTCAAGAGCTTCAACGATCACTACGGCTACAGCATGGGGGACCGCGCCATTTCATTCCTGGCCGGTGTGCTGGTCGGCTGTACTCAAAAATACGGAGCCGGCGGCGAGTTCGTCGGACACGTCGGGGGCGATGATTTTGTTGTGGCCACCGAGTCGAAGATCGGCAAGGCGATGGCCCGCCGTATCATCGAGGAATTTGACGACGGCAAGGTGGATCTGCATGACCCCGCCGATTTCAAACGGGGATACCTGGAAGTCGAGAGCCGCAGTGGCTCCATCGAACGCTTCCCCTTGATCACCTTGACTCTGGGCCTGGTCAACGACGCCAAGGGGCGCTTCGAGCATCCGGCGGAGTTGAGCGATACCCTGGCCGAACTCAAACGATACGGCAAGACGACCGAGCAGAGTGTTATCGTGGTGGAACGTCGCTCTACCGGTGACGAGCCCGAAATGATCACCTCCGGGGTGGCCGCCGCGAGTGATGCAAATCCGTCCGGCGAATCCTCCTGACAAGTTAGGTAATCATGATCTGCAAAGATGCAGCAGGCAGCAAAACTTACGCGGGGCAGGACCCGGTAGCCGCGGTGATGAACCGTTTGGCGGCCGGATCAGGTTCGGCTGATCTCGAAATGCTGGCCTACGCCGTGTCCGAAGCCCTGCCTCTTATGCCGGGTGCGCGTCATCTGGCCGTGGCGGTCGACTCTGACCGCGCCTTTCTTTTGGATGGAAACTGGACTCGCCGGCAGGAGAACTGCCTGGTGGCCGATGGACACCGCGCCCCACGCTGGGTGAGTCTGCCCAATGGTTGGAACCCGCTGGTGACTGCCGTGCGCGCTGGGGCCGGGGAAATCGTGCCGGGACAGGGCGCCTTGCCCGGTGGCACGCCTTGGTCGGTC
>CAZLUL010000158.1:0-9847 GCA_964562635.1 uncultured Fibrobacteraceae bacterium
AGCGGGACCACGGTCTCGCAAGTCAACAAGCTGCTGAAGCAGTACCGGGACATGCGGAGCATGATGCGCAAGATCAACTCCGCCGGAGGACTCGAATCCTTTGGCAAAGGCATGTTTGGCGGGTAGTTGACTGATCGATGTACGCCTCTGGCATGGTGCCGGAAGCGAAACCACAAGAAGTGAGGTTGATAGTGCCAACAACAATCCGATTGACCCGCATGGGCCGCAAGAAACGCCCTTTCTACCGTTTGGTCGTGCTCGACAGCCGCAAACGGCGCGATGGCGCGTACCTGGCCAACCTGGGTTATTACAACCCGTTCTGCGAGCCCCATGAAGTGAAACTTCATGACGACGACATCATTTCCTGGCTGAACAAAGGCGCGACGATGAGCGAGACCGCCCGGAGCCTGCTCCGTGGCGAAGGCCTGCTCTACAGGTTCTCCCTGATCGGTGAAGGCCTCGACGAGGCTACGGTGGAGACCAAGATGACCGAGTGGCGTGCCGCTGCCGAGGCCAGTGCGGCCCAGCGCGAGCAGAATGCCGCCGCCAAGGTCGCTGCCAAGAAGGCCGCCGAGGAAGCTGAGGTGAAGGCTGCTGAAGAAGCCGCCGCCGCCGAAGCCAAGGCCGCCGAAGAGGCTGCCGCCGCCGAGGCCAAAGCCGCCGCCGACGCCAAAGCCGCAGAAGCTGCTGAAGCCGAGGCTGCCGCTGCCGCCGAGGCCGGCACAGAAGCCGCAGAAGAGGTTGCCCCGGATGAAGCTCCAGAGGCCACCACCGAAGAGACCAAGAAGGACGATTCCGAGGGCGGCGAATGAGCGCCCTGGAACCAAGCGAAAGTGACCAGAGCATGAGTCACGAAAACGACGACGTGCAGACGCCGGATCTGGATCCGCATGACGACGCGTTGAACATCGGGCAGGAGACGGTTCTCGAACTGGTTTCCTACATCGTGGTCAACCTCGTCCGGTACCCCGAAGACGTGTCCGTGGATATCGTGCGCAAGCAGGATCGGGACGTCTATCAGGTGCGTGTGAACCAGGAAGATCTGGGCAAGGTTATCGGCAAGGGCGGACAGACCGCCCAGGCGATGCGGGTTCTGTTGATGGCGGTCAGCGCCAAGACGGATCAGCGCCTCGGCCTGGAGATAGTCGAGTAGGTCATGGATGAATCATCCCTGACAGACGAAGCTCCGAATCGGTTCGTGGTGATCGGCGAAATTGTCAAAGCCATCGGTCTCAAGGGAGAACTGAAGTTCTACCCCTTGCTGGACTACTACGAGGATTTGCTGCTGAGCAGCTATCTGCGGTGGGCGGACGGGACAAATTCGGAAATCACCAGGCATCGGCAGGCGGGATCCTGCCGGGCACTGAAAGTGCGCGGCGTGGATGATCGCAATGGGGCCGACGCCATGGTTGGACGGGTGTTGGGCTTTATGAGCCATAGCTACCTGGCCGCGGATTTTCCCAAACCTGACGGGGGCTTGCCCTTCCGTTGGCTGGGCAGGGAAGTCCAGACCACCGCAGGTTTGCCGGTGGGTATTGTCGACGAAGTCCGAGTCGCGGGCACCGGCCTGATGCTGGTGGTGCCGGATCCGGAGTCCATGGGGCAGGAAATCCTGATCCCCGCGGTGGCTCCGATCCTGCAACCGGACGAAGGACTGACGGGAACCTTGATCATTGATCCGCCGGAAGGACTGTTTGATGTCCAGCGGGGCTGATCAGCAGGATAAGGCCGCCGAGGTCCCCTGCATCAAGATCCTGACGCTGTTTCCGGACATGGTGCGCACCGTGTTGGAAACGAGTATTCCCGGCCGGGCCGAAAGGCAGGGCCAGGTGCGTTACGAGGTCGTGGACATCCGCGAATTCTCGGTCGACAAGCATCGCACCGTTGACGACACCGCCTACGGAGGCGGAGCCGGCATGATCATGATGGCCAAGCCCGTGGTCGAAGCCGTGGAAAGTGTTCGTCAGAATGACGACGCCACGGTGATCCTGACCACACCCCAGGGAGAGACCTTTGACGAGGCACTCACCATGGAACTGCTGGATGACCTGCAGTTGAAGGGCGAGCTGATCTTGATCTGCGGGCACTACAAGGGCATCGACGAACGAGCGATCGAACTGGTGGTCAACCGCGAGGTTTCCATCGGGGATTACGTTCTTTCGGGTGGGGAACTGCCGGCCCTGGTTGTCGCCGACGCGCTGGTGCGCCGCATCGAAGGTGTGCTGCACAATGAGGACTCGGCCAACAACGACAGTTTCACGACTGTCCGCGGCGGGGGCCTGGATTGTCAGTGGTACACGAAACCGCCGGAGTACCGGGGTTTGACCGTGCCGGAAGTGCTGCTTTCGGGGCACCACGGGAAAATCAAGGAGTGGCGCGACGAGCAGGCCAAAAAACGAACCGAAGATCGCCGACCGGATCTGACGAGTACCGAAGACGAGTCGCAGAAACGTTGAGTGAGATTTTTTACCCTGGCCCAATTGCGGGCTGAGTTGGATGCTTGCCAAAATTGCAGTTCCTGGAATTGCAGGCAGGCCTATCAGGAGGCAGAGATGAACATCGTCGAACAAATGCGGGCCAATGCGCTGCGGGACGATCTTCCGGATTTCAATATCGGTGATACGATCAACGTCGCCGTGCGGATCAAGGAAGGCGACAAAAGCCGTATCCAGAATTTCATTGGCGCCGTTATCGGTCGTCATGGAACCGGTACGGAAGCTTCGATCACCGTGCGCAAGGTCAGCGGCGGCATCGCCGTCGAGCGGATCTTCCCGGTGGAATCCCCCAACGTGGATTCCATCTCGGTGAAAAAGCGGGGCCGTATTCGCCGCGCCAAGTTGTACTACCTGCGTGGCCGGACCGGTCGCAAGGCCAGGATCCGCGAAGCCCGCCGGTAGGCGAGCGTGCCCGCTTCCCGTCAGCAAAGCGTGGTCGAAGGTCTAGTCGCCTACGACCGGCAGCGCAGTGACAACGGCCGATTGATGGTGGCCGGGGTGGATGAAGCCGGGCGTGGATGTTGGGCGGGACCAGTGGTCGCCGCGGCAGTGATCCTGCCCGACGGTTGGTGTCCGGCCGAACTGGATGACAGCAAAAAACTCACCGCCAGGCGCCGCGAGGCCCTGTGTGGCGAGATTCGTACAAGCGCCCTCAGTTGGGGCGCTTGTGCTGTTTCTCCCGGTCAGATCGATCAGGTGAATATTCTGCAGGCCACCTTGCAGGGCATGGCTCGTTCGCTGCACCGGTTGCACGCCGCACCTGATCTGGTTCTGGTCGACGGGCTGCAGGTGCCGAAAGTGCCTTGGCCCGCCGATGCTGTGGTCAAGGGTGACGGCACCAGCGCCTGCATCGCGGCGGCCAGTATCCTGGCCAAGGTTTTTCGCGACCGCATCATGACGGTGTGGGATCGCAAATATCCCGGCTACGGTTTTGCCGACCACAAGGGGTATGGCGTACCGAAACACCAGGCAGGCCTGAAAGAACTTGGGCCCTGCGCCATTCACCGCTTCAGCTACAAACCCATCGCCAATTTGGATCAGGGGAACCTCTTTTAGTCCGCGCGGCACGACCATTGCTGTCCCTTGGTCAACATTCTCCCGGAATCGAATGATCGCATGGGCAAATCCCATCGCCTCGGCCAGTGGGGCGAGAACGTGGCGCGGGTCTTTCTGGAACTGTGCGGGTACCGCTGCCTCGAACAGAGGTACCGACGTCCGGGCGGCGAAATTGACCTGATCCTGCGCCAAGGCAGCACGCTGGTGTTTGTCGAAGTCAAAACCCGCGGTCCGGGATCTTTGGCGCCGGCCGAAGCCTGGCTCGGTCGGGCACAGCAACGCCGGTTGCGGCGCCTGGCTTTGCAGTGGTTGTCCGAACACCCGGGGCAGGCGCCAGGTGATCTGCGTTTTGACGTGGTGGCGGTCGAGTTTGAAGGCACGGACGAAGGGGCCTCGGTCCGGCACCTGGCGGGCGTCGGCTGACGGTGGCATTGCCCGAAATAGCGTTTGTCCGTACATTCAGTCGATCCGGCTGTTCGCAGACAGCAACATCCCGCAGAAATTGCGGATTTGCCAACTCCACTACTGCTGCAGAATCCTGGTGAAGGGATATACGGGTCGAAACCCCGACCGCGTGGATGCGTAGGGGGGAAGACTCCGGTTGACCCCTCTGACCTGGGTGGTATCCCAGGTAGACACTTCGAACTCCTAGAGGACGATATGCTCGCAGACCGCACAGGAAATGCCCGACACGACGCCACCGATTGCTGTTTCGTCCCTTCTGGCAATCAAAAGGCCCCTCGCGCTGCGTTTCCATGTCGGCTCGATTCTGCCAGGAGCATCGGGTTTGCCCTTACCCTGCTGATGCTTTGGGGGATCCTGCCGGCGGTCGGGTTTCACACCTCTGTCGCCCAGGCTGCCGATGCCACCGCCCGAGAACGTTTCACCCAACAACTTGACCATGACGGCAATGGCGTCGAAGACCTGCTGGACCAGTGGCTGGCCGGGACCAGGCAGTGGTCCGATCTGCAGGCAGCGGTCAGGCCGGCGATGGCCACAGATTCCGCGGATGTCATGCATGCCAAGGCGGCTTTTCCGGGCGGCGATGCTCCAGCCAGTGCGGTAGTGGCCGAAGGTCGCCTGAGGCTTTTGTGCTTCGGTGCTACGGCCGGCCAGTTGTCTGGGGCCCGCAAATCCGCCGCCAAGGCCGGCACCTGCCGTGTCGTCCACGACCTGAACCGCTTCGGCGGTGTGACGGTCCTGGATGTGGATGCCCAGGGCTTGCAAACATTTTTGGCCAACGAGCCGGACTGCTCGGTCATGCTGGACCGCGACGGCGTACCAGCGCTGGTCAACAGCCGCAAGTTGGCGGGAGTCGGCCGGGTCACGTCCGGTGATCTGGACCTCGGCAACGACTGGTCGGCCACCGTGGCGATTCTCGACTCGGGCATGGACTCGGCCCACGGCGATCTGGGCGATGCCCAGGACGACGACCTTGATGGACCGGCGCCTGCGGTTGGTGACGTCGACGACTGGTTTGACGCCGCGGGTGGCTGGCCCCTGTTTGCCGGCCATCGCGTGGTTGGTTGGCAGGATGTGAGTGACGACTTCCCCAACAGTGTCGGTCCCTGGGACTATCACCATCACGGCACGGCCCTCGCTTCGGTGGTTGCCGGCAGCGGCGCGGTCAATCCGGACTATCGCGGCATGGCCCCCGGTGGTCGGCTGACCATCGTCAAGTTCTACGATTTCGATTTGGTCTGGCACGCCTGGGCCGGCGACTTCCTCGCCGCCTGCGCCTGGACCCTGGACAACCGGGAAACCTACCGCATCCGCACGGTGCTGAGTGCCGTGAATTGGGACGTTGACGCGGGCATCAGCCTAGCCATGGCGGCCTTCGTCGACGCTGGCATCATGCCGGTGGCGGCCATGGGCAACTACGGTGATGATCCGGCCGGCCCCGGCTTTCCGGCCTCTTTGCCCGATGTCCTGACCGCTGGTGCGGCCAATGCCGAAGGGGCTGTCAGTGCCTTCAGTGGTCGGGGCGGACCGGTGACCAGCAAGCCCGACCTGGTGGCACCCGGTGGAGGCCTGTTGCAGAGCGGCGGCCGCATCATCGCAGCCGATAATGAACCCAACGATAGTTACAGTGGACGATTTGGCACGAGCCTGGCCGCGGCCCATGTGGCCGGAGCGGCCTTCATGTTGGACGAGGCCCTGCTGGAGAACGGAATCGTCGCGGCCCAGGGGCGCACCGAGGTCAAAGCCCGGCAAACTGTCCTGAAACTGACGACCGCCCATGTGCCGCTGGCCGAAACCGCCAGTGGTGTGGGTACCGTGGCCTTGCCGTCCTATACCGGCCATGATCCCGCCCGCGGTTTTGGCCATTTGCGCATTGACGCGGCCGTGCATGCGGTGGCCGATCCCCTGCAACCTGGTCTGGATCAGACCGACTCCCTGAGTATCGACTGGCAAAAGCCCGTGGTCAGCCGGCGCCTGAGCGTCTCGGCGGGAGTGCGTTACCTGGTCGAAGCGGTGCCTTCGGGCAGCCTGGACATCAGCCTGGAAGTGGTGGAGGTCAGTGGTTTGGCGGGCTCCGGTCAGGAACAGGTTGTCCGCATGGATCTCAATGGCGCCGGCGTGTCCGAATTCGCCTATGTCCGGCCCGAGCCCGATTCCTGGAGCTTTCTGGTGGTCAAACGCCTGTCGGGCGCAGGTTCGGTGGTGCTGCGTTTGATCGAAGCCGAGACGTTCATCGAACAGGGCGCCGCAATGGTCCTGCCCGGCGTGGGCACCGGCGCGCCCAATGTGGCACAATTGGCCGGCTTCTCCGGCCCGTCCCTGGTGATTCCTTCGCGGGTGCTGGTTGATCCGGTGGCCCGTTCGTTGAACGTAACTGACGTGTCCGGAACCTTCCGGCCCGGCTGGCCTGTCTTTGTTTTTCCCAACGGTTCGAGCCAGGGTGGCCTGACCCTGCCGATGGTCCAGAACATGGACGGCGTGACCGGCGATGAAATCGTCGTTGCCTCGGATTTTGGTTCGGTCTATTTCTTCAAGGGTGACGGTTCGCTGGATACGGTTGACCTGGCCTTCAACCGGTCCCTGACCGCACCGGTGGGCTTCCGCAACGCGGTCGGTGGCTGGCGGGTGCTGGTGGTCGACAAATTGGGTTGGCTGCGCTCCTGGTCCTGGAACGCGGCGGTCAATGCGCCACCCGAGCTGGACCAAGAAGTCTTTGTGGACCACGTATCTCCCTTGCCGCCGGCAGCCGGACAGCTCACCAATATTGGTGGCGAGTCTGTGGTGGTGGCTTTTGCCGACGGTTGGGTGGGAGTCTTTGACGAGAACCTGGCTTTGCGCACCGGCTGGCCCAAGGATCTGGGCACGCCCCTGGAAGTGGGGCCGGTGCTGTGCGATCTCAATGGCGACGATCTGCACGAAATTGTTCTGCCGGTCCGTGATGAGGCCACTGGCCAATTGCAAATGCGGGTTTTTGATGGCGCCGGAAATGCCATGCCGGGCGATGGGGCCGTGGTGCCCTCGCCGGGTGGTGGCCCCTGGCTGAACCTCTCAGAAGCGGTGGTCTCCGGCCGATATGGTACCGGCCAGTTGAATGTGGCGGTGGCCGGTTTGGCGGCCAATGGCTTGGGCGGCGACCAGGCGGCCTGGTCCCTGGGCCTGGGGCGCCTCTTTGCTGGCGGTGCCACGGGCGTATCGGGCCTGCAGGGTTTTGCGGTGGGCGCGACCACCGACCAGGGCGAGCTGCAGTTGGACAATCTGCTGTTGCCGGCGCCGCTGGCCTGGAATCAGAGCGGCGGTTTTGGTACCGAGACCGCCGTGCTTTTTCATGCCACCTGGCAGGAAGTCCTGTATGGGTTCACTTCCATTCCGGGGGCCACCACTGGTTGGCTACTCGATGCGATACCCGGCGACAACCTGGTCCAGAAGCAGCCTCTGTTGCTTGGTGGAGCAAAGCAGTCGCCATTGGCCTTCCTGGGCGCAATGCTGGTGCCGCTGGAAAACGGGGCCCACTTGCGGGTGGAGGTCAGGGACCGCCAACTGAGTCTGATGCCGGTTCTGGCTGGCCAGGGCTCCGCGGCATTGTGGCGCACACAGCGGGGAGACAACCGCAACAGCGGCGCTTATCCCTTGAAACAGGTTGTTTCGGCAGTTCCGGTGCAGGTGGCCACAATTACCGGATTGCGGGCTTTTCCCAATCCCGGCAGTGGCCGGATCAGTTTCCGCGCCCAGGGGGGCATCTTGAACGCCGATGCTCAATTGGAAATTTTTGATCTGCGGGGCCACCGGGTGCGGCAGGTTCTGGGCACGAACGACGCGGGAGTCATGCACTGGGACGGCCGGGATGGGCAGGGGCGTCACCTGGCGGCCGGAACCTATCTGGCTGTGGTCAGGACCGGCACCGAACGCCGGACCACGCGGGTTGTGCTGACCCGATAAGAATGCGGTTTCGACGATCTTTTTTTTGATGCCCGAAGTCCACTTGCCGTGATAGATTGCTGCCATGGACAACAACAACCCCCACCAGACATCACGCGCCTCGGGCCCTGCCAATGCCAGCAACTACTGGCAACTGCTGGCTGCGGCTGACGACGCGTTGGATGTGGGGGACTTCCCCGCCGCCGAACGCCGCTACCTCGACGCTTGTGATTTGCGCGATACGTCGCCGGGACGGGTTTTTGTCACCGAAAAAATCGGGGACGGCCTGCGCCGTCTCTTCAAGCGCTCGAGCGAAGAGAAACCCGTGGTTGTTCAGCCGGGCCGCTGGCTGCGCGCCAGTCGCGATTTTGTCACCCGCTATACCCAGACCGGCGAACACATCGTGCGCGATGGGGTGCGGTTGTCCGAATTGCGCCCCGAAGACGACGCCGAGACCAATCAGCCCGTTCTCGAATCGGCCCTTTTTCTGGTGGCCCGCAGCCGGATTTTCCAGGACGAGCCCGCCTCGGCCGTGCCCTTGCTCAAGGGCCTTTTTCGCACGGCCAGTCGCACCGGCCGGCCCTTCAGTGTCGAGCTCGTGCGCCACGATCTGCCTCTGACCGAAGAAGACCGTTTGTGGATGGCCCGCAAGGGAGGCGAACTGGTCGAATCGTTCGTCGAGCAGGGGCACCTGCGCCAGGGCGCGCCGGAGGCCGAAGAGTGGGCCCAGGTTTTTCTGCAGTTGCTGCAGGCTCGTTACTTCGGCACCACGGGCCGTCTGGAAGAAGAGCGCGCCTGGCTCGAAGCCCTGACCGCTGACCGCCTCCTGGGTCGGGCTACCGCCAGTGTCGATCTTTACCGGGCCTACCTGGCGGTGAATCCCGAACCGGGCGCCCGACCCGACGAGGCTCGGGTGCGCCTGCTGGAATTGCTGGGCAATACCGACGGTCTGAATTTTCCGGCCCCGCGCTATACCGAAGCCTTTGGTGCCATGCAGGCGGCGGGCCTGTCGGCCGGCAGCGTGGTGGGCACCCGTTTCGAAGAGGCCCTGGCCCGCCTGGAATACCGGCGGCCCGAGCCGGACCCCACCGCCGATCAGGCGCCGGCGTGGGCCTCGGTGGCGGTCGAACCCGACGGACGCGTGGCGGTTGTTTTTTGGTGGGACAACGAACCTCGCGACCTCGCGTTCTGGACGCCCGGAGAAGATCCGGCCGTCCTGAATGAATTTTTGGAACCCTGCGCCGGCCGCTTGCTGGCCGCCGACGAACCCACCCTCGCGGTGGCGACGGGGCGCTGGACCGATGATCCGGCTCCCTGGACGGCCAACGAATTTGTCGCTGCGGTGATGGAAAGCCGCCTGCCGGCCGAAGGCCTGGATCCGGCCTCGTTGTTGCGGTTGGCTCTGGCGGAGACTGGGCCCTGGCGTTCCGGTTGGCGCGCTGGCCTGGGGCACGCCCTGCTGGAACCACCACACAGTTCTTCCCTGGTCGAAGCCTGGCAACAGGGCACCGCGGCAGCTGCCCTGCAGGCGGGACTGACCTTCCTGGCGGTGCGCAGTCGCATCGCCGAAGCTGATATTTCCCTACGCGCGGGTATCGGCGAGATGGCCCGGCGGGGTGACTTGGCCTCCCGTTTCCTGTACGGCTTTCTGACCCTCGCCAGTGAAACCCACCGCGCTCTCGACGCTTCTTTCGAACCCTGGACCCTGCCGTTGTTGTGGACCCGCCCGGATCCGTTTGGCTGGACCGCCAGCGGCAATCGCAGCAGCGGCACCAGCCTGGCGCCCCAGTCCGGCATTCGGCCTGATCTCGGCCGCAGCGACCTGACCATTGTCACCACTGGCAACGCACCGGCGGTATTGGCCGCCTGGGGCGATGGCAAACAGAAGTGGCGGGTGGTGCTGGACCGGATGGACCGCC
>CAZLUL010000159.1:0-9813 GCA_964562635.1 uncultured Fibrobacteraceae bacterium
ACCATGTGCAGCAGGTGATGGCCCAGGATGAGCTGGTTGTCCGGCTCCCAGGGCGCCGCCGATTTCAACGTCGCCAGGTTCTCTGCACCAGCTTTTTCGAGCATCTGGAAGGCCACCTTGCGGTCGGCCACGAGAGCGGCCCGGGCGGCATCGACGCTCTCGACGGTGGCCATCTGTTCGGCGGTCGGCATCATGGGTTCATGAGCACCGGCATCGCCGTCGCAGTCGCCTTCGGGCAGACCCCAGTCGCCGGTCACGAAACCCTGGCAGCACGCCCCGCACGAACCATTGATATGCGCCAACAACTGGCCCACCGTCATCCAGTTGTCACCCGTGGCGGGCTTCCAGTTCAGGTCTGCGTCCTTGAGCAGCGCCAGCATTTTGTCGGTGGTTTGATAGGTGGCGGTCATTTCGCGGGTCAGCAATTCGGTCCAATTCATGTTTCCATCTCCCAATTGAGGTACCGGAGCAACTTTTGGCGGGGGTTGAGAAGGATACATGGCCAGATGGCGAAAAGATAGCGAATACTGCGCGCCACCTTTTCAGCGCCAAGACATTGCAATATATTAATCCCAACAATCATTGCGGATGACCTCGCCCGGAAATCGCGCGCATATGACTCGCTTTCGCCACAAGTTTTCTGTTTCCACGATGTGCGCCATCGTTCTGGTGCTGGCGTTTGCCAGCCAGGCGCCCACCGCCCTTGCGGCCACCATCACCGTCGACCCCCACGGCAGTGGCGATCACCTCAACATCCAGGATGCTCTTTTTGCCGCCCAACATGGCGATGAGGTCGTCGTCATGCCGGGGGTATACCTCGAGAACCTGATCATGACCAGTGGCGTGCGCCTCAGCAGTCTCGAAGGCCCGGAACACACCATCATCGATGGCCAGGGCCACAAGTGTTTCGAGGCCGTCCAATGCGCACCGGGCACCGCAGTGATCGGCTTCACCGTCACCAATGGCGGCTCCATGCAGGGCGGTGCGTTCTGGGTTTTTGACAACTCCTATCTGGAAATCGCCGACAACGTCATCAGCAACTGTCGCGTGGGGTACGAAGGCGCAGGCGTCCACGCGCAACGTTACAGCTACGCCAACATCCACGGTAACCAGTTCCACAACAACAGCTCACCGATGACGGCGGCCATTTCGGTCATCGTCCATTCGAGCGCCGATATCCGGTCCAATGTGTTTCGGGAGAATAGCAGCGAAAACCGTGGGGCGGCAATCGGGGTGCACGAATCCCATGTGGAGGTCGTGGACAATTTCTTTGTCGACAATCGGGGCGGCGTCACCACCGGCAATGTGGATTTCTACAAGGCCACCGGCCTGGTATCCAATAATGTCTTTCAAGGCAATACGAGCACTGAGGCCGGGGCCAGCTGCGTGGCCATCAGGCACGCCAGCTCCCGGGTCACCGTGGTGCGCAATGTTTTTGCCCACAATCCCGGCGGCCCCGCCCTGCTGACCGTTGCTTGCCAGGCCGTTTCCTGCAACATCTTCTGGGGCAATACCAGCAATTACGCCGGGCTCTGCCCACCGGTCGGGCAGGACAACAACATCGAGGCTGATCCCCGGCTTTGTGCCGAACATCCGGGATTTCTGATGACCGACTCACCCGGTCGCGCGATCAAATGTGGTCCCATCGGGTTTTCAAACTGCTCTGAATGCGACCATTAGGCCTTTAAAGGAAATTTCGAGAGGTTTTGTGATTATAGTCACAAACCCTCACCAAGAGGATCATTCGACAATCATTCCACCAGGCTGGCTGTTCATGACGCGGTCCGTATTTCTATTGCTGTCCTTCACGCTGATCTGGCCAATGGCCAGTGCTCTGGCGGTGGATCGGTCTGCCGACGACTACCGGGACTTGCGGGATGAATTGCTCGAACTGCCCTACGACGCCGAGATTGTGCCCCGCCTGATTCCCGCCAACAAGAACCACGTCAGCGGTGGTCCGGCTTTCCTGTTTGTCGACCTCAACGGTGATGGCCTCGATGACCTGGTGCGCGCCGACTGCCAGGGCCTGGTCGTCGCAGACCTGGCTGATACCAACCGCACTCTGGCACGGGTCGAACTGGGACTGGAATATGCCCATATTGGCGCCCCGGCCTTTGCGCTGTCGAAATGCCCGGACCTGGACCAGGACGGCCAGCCGGAAGTCATCGCCATTGGCCACACGACGGACAAGATGAAATGGCAGATGTGGGTGCTCGACGGACAGGACCTGAGTATTCTATCGACCACCAGCCTGCCGGCCGGCAAGGACGTGCGCAAGGATGGTCATTGGGACGGCATCTATCGTCACGTCGCCAGCCTGCCCAGAACGGCAACAGCTGGCGAAGCCCCCCTGTTGATCCTCACCTGCACCGTTGGCCACGATCGCGACGGCCGCGGGGTACTGGGCATCGACCCACGCGACGGGCAAATCAGCTGGATCCACGAAGTTGCTGGTGTTCCGCGTACCGATAGCCTCGTGGCCGGCGACTTCGATGGCGACGGGCACAACGAAATTGTTTTTGCCCTGGAGTTGTCGAATCTGCCGCGGGGTCGGGACGTCAACGGCTACCTGGAAAACGACTCGCTGGTCGCCGTTCTGAATGACGACGGTTCCCGGCGTTGGTCGGCAGTCGTCTCCCAGGGGCCCGGCGGGTGTGACGTGGCCGTGGTCGACGCCGATCAGGACGGCCAGCCCGAAGTGATCGCCTCACACTGGACGACGCCCCGGCCTTCGGGTGGCGTTCACGTCTGGAACCTGGCCGGTGATCTGCTCGACGAATATCACAGCGAAATGCAACTGACCGGCGTGACCGCAATCCAGTCTCCGCTTCAGGATTATCCGCAGTTGCTGGTCTCCACTTCGCTGGGTGTGCTTGAGGTGCTGCGTTTTCAGGATCATCATCTGACCCGTCAGTGGAGCCTGGAATTCCCCTACGGTTGCGCGGTCAACGGCGTTCTGGATCTGTTGCCCGAAGAGGGACCGGAGATCGTTGTGACCGACAAGTCGGGCCGCACCGTGATCCTCAGCGGGGCGTACCAGCCCCTGGCTCAGGTGGTGACTTCACCGCTGGCCTGGCAGGGCGTCGCCGGAGCGATCAGGACCGCCGATGGACAGCGGGAACTCTACCGCGTCGGAGTCCGCGAAGGCACCGTGGCCTTCCGTTCGGTTCCGCGCCCCGTGATCATGGCCTACCCCGTACTGGCCATCGTGGTGGTCATTTCGACCGCCCTGATCGTCATGCTCTGGCTTGGGCTGCGGCACCGCCGTCGCCGGCTGGGGCCGGACATCAAACACGCCGTGCGCCTGCATCTGCTGGAAAGCCTCCAGCTGTCGCGGCATGGTGACATCGCGCCGCTGAACTCGGTGCGGCGCCTGAACTTTTGCCTGCGCGCCCTGAAGTCGGATATCGGCGATACGTCACGGGTGGGCATCCGGCTGGGTGAAATCCTGACCGAATGCCAGGATGCCTCGTTGCCTCATTTGACTGGAATCATGGACCGGGCGCGGCTGGCGGACATGGATTCCCACACGGTCAAGAATGCCGACCACGATCTGGCGACGGTGCACCGGTTGGTGCAGGAGCTCGCAGGCATGGAAGACATGATGAACCCCAGCGAACAACTGGTCACGGATTTGTACAAGGCGGAAAAGGATGCCGAGCGCAATCTGCGCCGCTTGCGCCAAGAGGTGGCGGCCTATTTTCAGGCGGATCCCCAACTGGCCATCGCACGGGTGCTGGTGGCCAACCAGGATCGCATCCGGAAACTGGGCATCCGGTTGGTTCAGACCGAAAAGGCCATGGCGGCCGGCGGAGGAACTGATCTGACGGTGGATGTGCCCAGAATCACGCGCCCGTTGCCGGCGGACACCTGTTGCCAGATCGACGCGGCGGACCTGGTTCAGGTTCTGGACAACGTCATCGCCAACGCGGTGGCTTCCATGCACAATACGTCGCTGCGGCAATTGGGCATCACCCAGCAACTGGTCGATGGCATGGTGCTGATCGACGTGACCGACAGCGGTTGCGGCATCGCCCCGGAAAACCGGGACCGGGCCCTGAACACCCACTACACCACCAAGGTCGGCGGTGGCATGGGCCTGCCCGCCAGCCGCAAGATCCTGCGACGATACAGCGGGCAGATCTCCATCCTGCGTAGCCAACCCGGCCGGGGCACGGCGGTCCGCATCACGACCATCGCCTGCTAGGGTCTACTTCAATTTGTCGGCAAAATGCTTGCGGAACTTGGCCAGCTTGGGGTTGATCACAACTTGGCAATAACCCTGCGTCTTGTTCTGCTGGTAATAGTTCTGGTGGTGATCCTCGGCTATGATAAACCGGTCAAAGGCACTCACCTCGGTGACCACCGGATTGTCGAACACCTTTTCCTTTTCCAGGTACGCGATGACCTCTTCGGTGGCCGCCTTTTGGTCTGCGTCATGGTAAAAGACGGCGCTGCGGTACTGGGTGCCCACGTCGGCGCCCTGCCGGTTCAAGGTCGTCGGGTCATGGGTCGCGAAGAAAATGGTCAGGATATCGCGGTACGAAATCTTTTCCGAATTGAAAGTGACCTGGATGACTTCGGCGTGTCCGGTCTCGCCGCTGCAGACCTGCTTGTAGGTGGCATCGGCGGGGCCGCCCGAAAAACCGGACTCGACCTTGGTCACGCCCTGCAGCTCTTCAAACATCGCCTCAAGGCACCAGAAGCACCCACCGGCCAGGGTTGCGTATTGCTTGTTGTTGTCCGCCATGGCGTCCATCCTCCCGAATACGGTGGCCAACAAGATGATGGCCATGATGAGATTCTGCTGGGTTTTCATATTTGCGCCCTTTCCCTGGGGTGGTTCCAACGTTGCTCTCTGCCATACGTTATGCAGGCGCCAGCACGAGTGTGACCGCAGAAAACGCGGCTTGCCCAGGACGGGCAATATGGTACGCAGGGAAAGGGACGTCGGCCACTGTTTCGGTCGGAATTCGGAGCAAGGGTTCAGTCTCCGTGCCAGACGATCTGGCGGTCCCCATCGGCCTTGGCGTCGTACATGGCTCCGTCGGCCTGCGCCACCGTGTCGGCGATGTCTTCAGACCAGGGCTGCCCCGGCTTGCGTTCGAACAGGGCCAAGCCAACGCTCAGGCCCGTCCAGCCAAAGCCCAGGTCCGCATAGGCGGCGACAATACGCTCAGCGATCCGGACCACCTGCTCGTTGCTCGTCTGGGGAATGATGACCGCAAATTCATCGCCACCGTAGCGGTAACAGGTGTCCACATTGACCCGCGTGGCATGAACCAACAACCGCCCGATGGACTGCAAAACATTGTCGCCGGCCTGATGCCCGTAGGTGTCGTTGTATTCCTTGAAATAGTCCACATCCATCATCGCCAGGTACAGGCAATAGCGCTGCCGGTGGGCACGGTGGGCCTCTTCCCACATCCGGCTGTCAAAGCGGCGGCGGTTGTAGAGCCCAGTCAGGCCGTCGCATATGGAAAGGCGCTCAAGTTCCTCGACGGTTTGCTGTTCCCGGATGACCCGGTTCAGCTTGGCCTCGAATTCGTCGCGGGTGAACGGCTTGGCAATAAAATCACTGGCGCCGGCCTGGATGACATCGGTGTAGCTGACGTGGTCGTTGTAACCGGTGACGACGATGACGCGGGTCTGGGGATTGTGGCGCTGGATGTGGGCGAGGAGTTCGAGGCCGCTGATTTTGGGCATCACCGCGTCAGTGATCACGATGTCGAAGTGTTCGGTGGCCAGCAGATCGATGGCATCCTGGCCGTCAGTGGCGCACTGAACCCCGAAGCCGAACGAGGTGGTGAAGGCCTCCATGACATGCAATACCGCCGGGTCGTCATCGACCAGAAGGATCGCCGGATCAGTTGAGAACATCTGCATGGTATATCTCCCTCACGCAGTCAGGCTCTCTCCCCTTTTTGAGGATAACAGCATGATTTCACTACAGATGTCAACCTGTTTTTGCTGGGGATTGGTGGAGTTTCTGGGCCAGGATCGGGCTGCGTGTTATTGTATTTGGGCAACTCGGCTCCCATGATTTCCGTATGTTCTGCGCCGAGATCGGCGCTCCGCCCACGCACCAAAATCCCTGTTTTGAAAGGAATGCCCATGCCCGCCTTTTTTCGCGATTGCCGCACTCTGATGACAGCCCTGACCCTGCTGGTGCTGTTGAACGCCCCTGCCCTGGCCGCCGACGAAGCTCCGTTGCTGCGCACGCCGGATATCCACGGTGACCTGGTGGTCTTCGTGCACGGCCAGGACCTCTGGTCGGCACCTGCTGAAGGTGGTCTGGCCACGCGGTTGACCATTGATGATGGCGACGAGACGGCTCCCTGCTTCTCGCCCGACGGACAATTGATTGCCTTCAGCGCCCAGTACGATGGCAACGGCGATGTCTATGTCATGGATCGCGATGGCGGCAACATCACGCGGGTCACCTATCATCCAGGTGGCGACCGGGTGGTGGGTTGGCATCCGGTTTCGGGCAAAATCATGTTCCGCGCCACGCGCACGACCATGAGCCGGGCCAACAAGCTGTACCTGATCAACCCCGATGGCACCGGTCTCGAAGAGATGATCATGTACGAAGCGGCCAACGGCAGCTTCAACGCCGACGGATCACAGCTGGCCTACAACCGCATCGCCCGCGAAGCCCGCACCTGGAAGCGCTATCAGGGCGGCATGGCCCAGGACGTCTGGGTGTACGACTTCGCCTCGGGCCAGGATACGCGCCTGACCGATTTCATCGGCACCGACCGCTTGCCCATGTGGATCGGCGAGGCGGTGTACTTCGTTTCCGATCGCGAAAAGATCCTGAACGTATTTGCGGTTTCGCCCACCGGTGGCGAGGCGCGCAAAATCACGAACCACGACGTGTTTGACGCTCGCCATGCCAGTGCCGGGCCCGAGCAGATCGTGTACGAGCATGGTGGCGACATCATGGTGCTGGATCCCGCCACGGGTGCTTCGCGCCAACTCGAGATCACCATCGGCGCCGACGTGCCCGACGCGCGGCCCCTGGTGATCAGCGTGGCTGACCGCATCAGCGGCGTCGACGTGGCAACCGACGGCAAGACCGCCCTGATCACCGCCCGCGGCGAAGTCTTCAGCGTGCCGGTCAAAGAGGGCCGCACCGTGAACCTGAGTCGGCACGATGGCGCCCGCGACCATCAGGCCGTGTTCTCGCGCGATGGCCAAACCGTCGCCTACCTCTCGGACCGCGATGGCGAATATGGCATCTGGCTGCAGGACGCGGACGGCAGCAGCCCGGCCTACCAGCTGACGCAACATGAATCCGGCTACCGGCACACGCTGCGCTGGTCGCCCGATGGCACGAAAATCGCCTTCACTGACGAGACTTTGCGCCTGTACTACGCCGACACCAAAAGCGGCCAGATCACCGAAGTGGCCAAGGCCGACTACGAAAACGTGGACGTGGGGCTGCACAACAAGCCCATCAGCGATTATCAATGGTCGCCGGACAGCCGCTGGCTCACCTACTCGCACCTGAATGCCGACCTGCTATACCGCGTCTACGTACACGACGTGAAGAAAGGCGCCAATCACGAAGTCAGCGTTGGCGGGTATCACGACTTCAACCCCACCTTCGCCGCCGATGGCCAGCACCTGTTTTTTGCCTCGAACCGGACCTTCAATCCGACCTACGGCGACTTCGAATGGGAGATGGTTTACAAGGACGCCACCGGCATTTTTGCTGTCACGCTGACGGCGGACGGCCAACCGGTCGTGCCATTGCCCGGCACCGAAATCGGGGCCGAAAAGAAAATGCTCGGGGTCGACATCGATTTTGAAGGCCTCGGCGACCGCATCGAGCGCTTGCCCCTGGCGCCGGGCAACTACCGCAACCTGCAGGCCGCGGACGGCGCCCTGTTCTATCTCAACAGCACCGACGGCGACTACAACCGGTTCGAATTCCGCAACCTGCCGGCCCGCGACCTCAGCGCCTTCGACTTTGCCAAGGGCGAAAGCCGCACCGTTATTGCAGGTATTGGTTCCTACAAATTGTCGGCCGACGGCCAGTATATTGGCTACACCAAGGCGCACGATGCGGGCGTGATCGCCGTGACGGACGCCGGTCCCAAACCGGATAAACCGGCTGAACACAAAAAACTGGACGTCTCGGGCCTGCGCCTGAACCTGAATCCGCGCCACGAATGGCGGCAGGTCTTCACCGACGCCTGGCGCTTCGAACGCGACTTCTACTACGATCCCAACTATCACGGCCTGGACTGGCCCGCGATGCGCGACAAGTACGCCCCGCTGGTCGAGCGCGCGGTCTGCCGCCAGGATGTGCAGTACATCATTGGTGAAATGATCGGCGAGTTGAATACCAGCCACACCTACAGCTACGGCGGCGACAACCGGCGCCAGGCCGAAACCGTCAACGTGGGCATGCTGGGCGCAGATTGGCAAACCGACGGCGAGCACTACCGCCTCGAACGCATCCTGACGGCCGGCGACTGGACCCGTGACGTGCGGCCGCCTCTGGTGCGGCCCGGCCTCGATGTGCGCAACGGCGACTACCTGCTGGCCGTCAACGGCGAGCCCGTGACCACGGCCCGCAACATCTACAGTTACTTTGTCGATCTCGGCGGACGGCAGATTTCGCTGACCTTCAACGACAAGCCGAAGCTGAAGGGCGCCCGCGAAGTGGTCGTGGTGCCGCTGACCAGTGAAAACGTGCTGCGCTACCACGACTGGGTGGAGTACAACCGCCAGGTGGTCGAAGCGGCCAGTGACGGCGATATTGGCTACATGCATTTCCCCGACACCTTCAACGGCACCGCCCGCGAATTTGGCCGGCAATATTATGGCCAGACCCGCAAGCAGGGCCTGGTCATCGACGGCCGCAACAACAACGGCGGCCTGGATCCGGACATTTTCCTGCAGCGGTTGGGCAAAAGCCTGCACACGTTCTGGACCCGTCGCCACAGCGCGCATCAGACCACCCCCGCGGTGGTCACGCGAGCCCATCTGGCCCTGGTGACCAACCACCAGGCCGGCAGTGGTGGCGACATGCTGCCCATGGAGTTCCAGATGCGCCAGATGGGCCCGGTGATCGGCACCCGCACCTGGGGTGGCCTGGTCGGTGTCTCGCAGTTCATCGGCCTGATGGACGGTGGTGGGCTGACGGCGCCGGACTACCGCATTTACGACCAGGACGGAAAATGGATCGTCGAGGGCGAAGGCGTGACGCCGGACATCATCGTGGAACTGGATTCGGGTGAGATGGCTCGGGGACATGATGCGCAGTTGATGAAGGCGGTGGAGGTTTTGCAGGAGAAGATCGCGATTGAGCCGCGGCCCTGGCCGCAGCATGAGGCGATTCCGGTTTATAAGTAGTATCCCGGACAACCGATTGGCTCAAAGCCCCGGGTTTCGGCCCGGGGCTTTCCTTGCCCCCCACCCCCACATCTGTTAAATATGGCCCATAAATCCTCCGGAACCGCATCTTCCGGCACCGCCCCCACCACCCCTCACTGGGACGGTCTCATGCAGAACCAACGCCACCACGACAAAATCGCCGTCGTCGACTTCGGCGGGCAATACGCCCACCTCATCGCCACCAAGGTGCGCCGAGCCGAGGTTTTGGCGGAAATCCGCCAGCCGGAAGATTCAGTCGAAGACTTTGCCGGGTACAAGGGCATCATTTTATCTGGCAGCCCCGCGCTGGCCTCTTTTGGCGAAGACGACGACTGGAACAAGGCCATCCTGGACCTGGACGTGCCCATTTTGGGCTTCTGTTTCGGCCATCAGGAGATCGCCAAGCACTACGGCGGCACCGTG
>CAZLUL010000160.1:0-9723 GCA_964562635.1 uncultured Fibrobacteraceae bacterium
AACCATGGGATTTTTTGATTTTGTAAAGGACGCCGGTGACAAAGTGATGAACCGGGATGAAGACAAGGCGGCGGAGCTCAACCAGGCGAAGGCCGACTCCCTGACCGGCCATGTGATGGGCTTGGGCTTGAATCTCGAAAACCTGGCCGTCACCTTTGATGATGGCCTGGCCGTCGTCAGCGGCGTTGCTGATTCTCAGGCCGACAAGGAAAAAGTATTGCTCAAAATTGGCAATACCTATGGTGTGGCGCGGATTGATGATCGTCTGAAGGTTGAGGTTCCTGAGCCTGAAGCCCTGTTTTATACGGTCAAATCAGGAGATACTCTGGGGGGAATCGCCAAGTCCCAATACGGAAACGCCGGGAAGTACCCGGTGATTTTCGAGGCCAACAAGCCGCTGCTGACCGATCCCAACAAGATCTATCCGGGGCAGGTCTTGCGCATTCCGGCTCTGGACTGACCCGGGCCATTTGAACTTTCAGTTTTTTACAAGGGGCTGCTGGGGGACCGGAAGCCCGTTCCGAAAGGACTCGCTATGAGTATCGTCAAAGTCATTGAAATTATCGCATCTTCGCCCAAGAGCTGGGATGCTGCTGCGGCCAATGCGGTCGCCGAAGCCAGCAAAACGATCAAGGACATCAAGCATTTCTATGTCGAGAGTCAGACGGCGATTGTTGACAACGGCAAGATCATCGAATATCGGATCAACGGCAAAATCTCATTCGTCGTCAAAGACTGAGATTGTCCCTGAGGTATTGTCCGCTGCTCGCCACGAGTGAGACCGGACGTCGATCAGGCTGCCAACGAGAAAGCCCCCGGACTGCCTGGTCCGGGGGCTTTCTATCGCCAGTCTACTAGAACCGGTTCCACAACATCTGGTTGGTCACCTCGTGGTGGAAACGCAGCTCGGCCCGTTTGATGAGTGTCCCGAGCTCCCGCGGGCAGCGGTGGGCGCTCATCTGCTTCAACTCGTGATATTTGACGTGCGAATCTTCACCCATCAGTTCGCGCAGCCAAGTGCTGCGGCGGTAACTGCCCATGGCGTCGTAGATGTTGCCGGGCAGTACGCGTTTGCGGATGCGCTTGGGCTTGGGCGCGTTGGCGTCCGGTTGCGGGCCTTCCAGACCGGTGCGCAGCAGGGTGTAGATCAGCAGATAGGGGTTCGAATCCGGGCCCACCGAGCGCACTTCCAGTCGTTGGCCCGCTTTGCCCGCCAGGGGGATGCGGATCATGCTGCTGCGGTCCGTGGCGCTGCTGGCAATCTCGTTGGGCGCTTCGTAGTTGGGGTCCAGCCGGCGGTAGGCGTTCACGCTGGCATTCAGAATCAGGCACATCTCTTCGGACGACTGCAGCAACCGGTCGATGAAATCGCAACCGGCGGCCGACATGTTGTCCGGGCCATTCTTGTCGTAGAACAGGTTCTGGCCACCGCGGCTGAGGCTCATGTTGGTGTGCATGCCGCTGCCGTTGATGCCGGTGATGGGCTTGGGCAGGAAGCTGGCCGTCATGTCCATGGACTGGGCCACTTGACGACAGAGCAATTTGTAGAGCTGGATGCGGTCGGCGGCGATCAAGGCGCCGGCGTACTTGAAGTTCATCTCGAACTGGCTGGGGCCCACCTCGGGGTGATCCTTCTCGTTTTCGAAGCCCATGGCGCGCTGCACTTCGGCGGCCGCGTCGATGAACTGGCGCAGGGGATCCTGGGGCAGGCTGTTGTAGTAACCACCGGTGCTGACGAGATCAAATTCGCCGGTCTTGGAGTAATTGCGCTCGGCGTCGCGGCCCTTGAAGATGAAGCCCTCGATCTCCGAGGCGATGTTGGCCACGGTGCCGTCTTTCTGGTAGAGCTCTTCGGTGTAGCGGGCCAGACGTCCGCGGAAATCCGAAACGTAAGGCTCACCGGACTTGTCCAATACCGAACCAAAGACCAGCACCTTGCCCGGCCCGAACACATCACTGGGCATCCAGTAGAAGGCCCGCCAGTCGATGCCCAGACGCAGGTCGCTTTCGGCGATTCTCGTGAAACCCCGGATGGACGAACCGTCGAAGGTGAGCTGGTCGGCGCCCAACAGGTATTTCTTGTCGTAGTCCAGCATGTGCAGGCGGCCTTCGAGGTCGGTGAAGGCCACGGTCACAGCCTTGATCCGCTTTTCACTCTCGAGATATTCGCGGCGTTCCTTCTCGACCTTCGCCATGGGCGTCCAATTGTCCTGGTGGGCCTTGGATTCGAGGTTCAGTTCTTCCAGGCGGTCATAGGGAATTTCCAGGAACTCACGGAGAGGGGCATTGATCGGGTTCATGGGGGCCTCGCTTGAAAACAGGTGTTTTGTATTGACTAGTCTTAATCGTACCATAAATAAGCTTAAATACAACAAAAAATGCGACATGGTTTTGTAAATATGTAAAACTTGCCAAAAAGAAGGGTTTTTAATAAAACAGCGGGCCGCAAAGCGGCCCTTGGCCGACCGGCTATTGCAGCATAACCTGAAATTTCAGGCTGAAACTGGTGGGTCCGGAGTTGTCCCGGCCGCGGAAAGTGCCGCGCAATCGGGTCTGTACGTGCGTGACGGCGGCATCAAATCCCAGGCCGTCCGGCACGGGGCGGTAGTCGTAGGTGGCGCCGCCGTCATTGGAAAAATAGATTCCCTGGCGCGCTGTGCCGAACCGACCCGTTCTCAGCCGCAGCCCACTGCGCGGTGCACCGTCGACAAAGAGCACCGATCCGCCTGGTCCACCCGGAAAATCATCCACGTAGAGCAGGGTATTGTTCGGCACCGGATTGGTGACCCAGACGGTATTGCGGTCCACCGAACCTGCCGCCAGGTTGCTGGTCGTCACAGTGTACATCACGGTGGCGCCGGGAATGGCCTTGGGGTTGACCGTGCCGCTGATGGGGTCGGAGACCGTGGTGGTGAAACTGGTGGAAGCCAATTCGGCTGACGACTTGATCACGTTCAGGGCCACGGTGCCCAGGTTGTTGGCCAGGTCAAAATCGAACGAGCCGCCGCCCACCGCGACCATCAGGTCAGGCGTGCCCAGGGCCTCTTCATTCGGCAACACATCAATCACGATGGGCAGGACTTCACCGGCATTGACCGGTCCGGGGTGATAATAGATCAAGGTGGGCAGGCCGGAATTGTCCACCGTCCAGGGTCCGCCGGCAGTACCAATATAAATCAGTCCCTGGGGCAGCGTGACCTTCATCACCACTGGCAACGGTTCGTCGCTGGGTCCGTTGTTGACTAGGTTGACGGTGATCTGGCCCGGGATGTAGACCGACAGGGGATTGTTCGGCGCCACGGAAAACGTCAGGTCCGTCAGGGGAATGTTCGTCACCGAGACCACCTCGGCCGAAAGCAGCACCAGATCCTGCCCCGAACGGTACACGGTGGTGGCCTGGGTGTCGCCGGCGTTGAGGTGGGGAGTGACATCGTAGATGTCCAGATCGACACCCCACTGGTCGCTGCTGCCCAGAACATTGACCGTCGAGTTGAACTGGTTGTTCGTCGGGTTGAGGCCATCGAGCATGGCGTTGCCGTTGAAGCTCAGGCTCTCGGTGAAACCGGCCAGGCTGCCGCTGTTTTCGGCGTCGCCTTCCCAGGTCAGGTGCCCGACCTTGCCGTCGATGTCGGCCGCCGAGATTTCAAAATTGCTGGCCGTCACGGATATCTGGCCACCGCGGTAGACTTCGAACCCATCGAAGATGTTGACCACCCGGTTGGATTCGGTCGCGAGTTCGTAGACCACGATCAGGGACCACCCGGCCAGGACGGCCTGCACATTGCAGTGGGGGCTACCGGTATTGACATCCAGATTGCCGAAGGTGTACAGACCGTTGCCTTTGGCGGCGACAATGGCGGTCACGTCGGTCATGCCGCTGAAAAAGTCGTAGCGGTTGCTGCCCAAGCCGTACAATTCGGTGAATTGCCGGTCGGCGCCCAGGGACTGGCCTTCGAAAGTGATGTTCCAGTCGGGCGAGCGCTGGGTCGAGCCACCCTGGTCGGCATAGGACCCGGCCCAGTACAGATAGGCTGCCCTGATGGTTGCCCCGGCGGGCAAGTCGTTCAAGGGCGCGGAGTCGAAGTTGTCCACCGCGCAGGCGTCACCGAGATTCGAGCCGCGTCGCAACGAACCCGCCGTGCCCACGAAATTCACGTGTCCGGCGTGGGTTTCGTACAAACTGATGGGCGTGCCGGCCTGGACGGAGTTGACCACCGGCGGGGCTGAGCCCAGCAGAACCAACAGCAGGATCCACCCGCCTTTTTGCCAGGCCCTAGCGCAACATTTCATGAGTCGATTCCTGGTTGAGCCGCACACGGAAGCGCAGGTACGGGCCCTGCGCGGTGTAGTCGGCGGCCGAAAAATCCCGGTCGCTATAACCCGTGAAGTTGTAGCCGAGGCTGAGCCAGATATCCTCGAGCACCTTGTACCCGCCGCTCACCCCGGCGCTGTAATCGATCACGCCGGACTGCCAGCCATGCCGCGAGGCACCCCGCAGACCCAGATCCCACCGGTTACCAATGAAGTGCCGCCACTCGAGGCCCAATTGATCAGTGAAGCCGGAATATTCCCGACCGTCGATGGTGTCGCGGTTGTAGCGCACGCCCACCAGGGCCGAAGCCTGATCGCGCACACCGAGCATGCGCTGCAGGTTCAGGTTGTTCACCACGCGCCAATTCGACAACGCCAGGGGGATGCCGGTCTTGTCTTCGGTGCGATAGGACAGCCGCTGCAGGATGGTCCAGGGATTATGTTTTGGCCGCCAGGCCAAGCCCAGGCTCACGTCCGACAAATTGTGGTGACCGGCCAAACGGTAGTCGGTGCGCAGCAACCGCAGGCTGGCCAACAGACCCAGATCGCGGCCCGGTTCGACGTGCACACCGCCGGACATTCCCCATTTTTCGGAACTGTCACTGGTGCGGTACTCCAGGCGCTGGTCCACCAGCCAGAAGCCGGCGCGGTAGGTGAAACCGAACGAACCGGCGGTGAAATCGGTGTCGTCGCTGACCGTCGGGGTGCCCGTCGTATCAGCGGCGGTCGCGGTGCTTTGCCCGTGGTCGAGGCTGGCGTCCAGGTGCCAGGTGCTGTTCAGGCGCAGACTCTGTTTCAGGCCGAGGTTGCCAAAAACCCGCCGCTCGCTTTCGCGGCTGCGGCGTTCGGCCGAGGTGGTGATGCGCCCGCCGGTCCAGGGCACCGATTCGGCACCGAGTCGAGTGCGATGGGCAGCGGGCCCGCCGCCATCGGCAATCTCTTGGGCCAGAAAAATTTTCTGGTTGCGCACCACTTCATACTCCAGGCCCAAACCGGTGCGCGTGGGGAAGTCGTCGAGGTCGTCCTGGCCGGCGATGGCCTGCTCGCGGCTGACCCGGATGCGTCCCTTGTTCTGCAGCACTTTGACCGAGGCGTCAGCCGTCACCTGACGCGACTGCAGCAGGGTGCCGTCGGCTTGCTGGTCGTTGGCCGCCCGCAGACCCGCGCCGGCCGTGAAGTAGCGGCTGTTGTGGCTCATTTTCAGTTCGCCGAAGTGCCGCAGCGCACTGGTGACCAGATTGTCCTGGGTGAAAATCGTGGCATCCGCGCGCCAATTTTCGTGCTCCTGCCAACGCAGGTCCGCGCCGTACTTGCGCAGCCCGGATTCGCCGGCGTTCTGATGTCCGAGGCCAAAGCCCGCGTCCTGATCCCGGTAGTAGAGGCGTCCCAGCAGAGGCCCGGAACGGTTGGTGAGCTCGCCAAACCACGCCTCTCGTTTTCCGTGGCTGCGGGTATCGCTACCGGCGTATTCGGCCTTCAGGCGCAGTGAGCGCGTCAGGTCCCACTGCGTATCGAGGCCGGCGAGGATCTCGGCCTGGCCACCCTGGGTCCCTTCGCGAATACCGGTCAGCCCGATTTCCAGGTCCCCACCGCCCGGTCGCCAGGAGCCGCGCCCGCCGGCGGTGACTTCTTCTCCGGTGGCGTCGTCGGTTTCGTACTCGGCGACGATCCAGACCGGGTTGAAGCTTTCGTCTTGGCTGGGGACGACTTCTTTGAAGAACAGGGTGCCGTCCAGTTCATCCAGGGTGTAGTCCACCGAGCGGGTCAGGTGGCGCTCGCTGATGATGATCTCGCTACGGTACCGATCGCGGACCTGGAGGCTGAGCTTTTCCGAGTGGGGAATGATGCGGCCCGCCGACAGTTGATACAGGCCCGAGGTGCCATCGCCCCGAATCTCGTCGCGGCGGAAGTTCTGCCGGTTTTCACTGGCAAAGACATCAAAGCCGAACTGTTCGCCGCGCCGGCTGCTGCGAAAACCCGTCATGGCGCGGCTGTACCGGGACAGTTCAGTCTTCGTCAGGCCCGAATTGAAGTCGCCGTACAGGGCGTAGAACTGCTCGCGCTCCAACCGGATGTAGAGATGGTCACTGGTGGGCGCGTCGTGGCGCTGGACCACCGCGTCGCCATAGACGGTGTAGTAGGCGTCGGGGTCCACGACCCCAAACAGGCCGGATTTCGGATCGTCGTCCGGATCCTGGCTGTCGTAGGCCAGAGTCAATAGCCAGGATCCCTTGAGGCGGCCCTTGGCAAAGAATGCCAGGCGCCCTTCGGAGTAGAAATCTTCCTGGCCGTCAGCAGCGGCCAGGCTTTCGAGATTGCCCGCCACCGTATTGTAGCCCACCGTGCCTTCGACCACGCCGGCCAGGATCCAATCGCGCGACTGGGGCCGCAGCCAGACCCGGATCTCTTCCGTGTGGTCCAACAGACCCAGGCCCAACAAGGCTTCGCCCGATGAGGTGGTGGGGGCCAGTTGCAACAGGGCCACCCCGTCTGGGCCGATAGTGTAGGTGGGCAGTTTCTCCTGCAACTCGGTGATGGTCTCGCGCTGGGAATCGCTCTTGTCGCGCCAGGCTTCGTGGGGGCTGGCGACGGTGAATTTGCCGACCACCTCGCGGCGGGCCGGATAGCCCATCTCGTCGGTCAGGCGCAACGCGATCATTGGCCGGGTTTTGCCGTCGGCCACCAGGATCGAACGTTCGGGCAGGATTTCGGCAAATACCGGCGGTCCCGAATAGTGCACCGTGCGTTCGAGATGGCGCACCAGGCGGCCGCGTCTATCGACAATGTCCACCGCCACCCGATTGTCGCCGAGGATCAGGTCCAGCCCCGTCCAGGTGCTCACGGCGTGGGCGCCGGTCGCGTCGATGACTCGTCCGGATTGATTCAGTTTTCCGGCCGGGGCGCCATTGAGGAACAACTTCAGGCTGTCGCCGGCGGCGTGTTGCACCGCGAGCTTCAGGGCTGGCAGGTGGGGCAGGTATCCGTGGGGGGGCCACAATATGCGCTCGCCGGGCACGGCGGTGGCCAGCCACGACTCGTTATAGTCGGGCATGGTCTCGGGTTCATCGGTGTCGATGTCGGCGGTGGGCCACGACTCGCCGGGCCGGAAGCCGACCACGGCCAACTGCGACCGCTCGTGGTCGCGCACCGCCTGCGTCGGCAAAAGGTGCGCTGTTTTCTGGGTCCACACCTGCAAGGTCACGCGCCGGTTCAGGGACCGGCCTTCGGCCGTGCGGTTGTCGGCCACCGGTTCGCGGGCGCCCATGCCGTACATGGACAACTGCGCCTCGCTCAAGCGCAGCTTGCGCGAAATGTGCTGGCCCACGGCTTCGGCCCGGGCCAACGAAAGGGCGTGGTTGTCAGTATACACCGGGTGGGCGCCGGGCCGGATGCGCTGGCTGTCGGTGTGACCGATCACCTTCATGGCCACGATTTCCAGATGGGTCAGGCTGGCCAGCAGGGTGTCGATCTGGGCCTTGTCCGCAGGGCTGAGCTCGGCTCCGAGGCTGGCGAAGCGTGGCCGAAAAACCATTTCCGGCTGTTCTTCGCGCACCACTTCGGGCACCAGGTTGATAGCCGTGCGCACCACATCGCTGCATTTGTTGCGACCCGTCGGTGTGTCGCAGACCAGCAGACTCTTGACTTCCAGTTCCGCCCTTTGCAGCGGCGAATTGATTTGGGCGCCGAACCGCAGCGTGGCCGTTTCTCCAGCGTCCAGTTCGCCCAGGCGGTAGACCACCGTGCCGTCGTTGACTTCCGGATCCGGCAATTTTTGGTCGCCCAGTCCGGAGCTGCCCGGGGTGTAGGTCGTCCCTTCGGGCAAAACCACGGTCAGCCGCAAATTGCGCACGGGCACAGCTTCGGCGCTCAGCAGGATCTCGCCGGTGATCTGGTCACCTTGCAGCGCCGTGTCCATTTCCAGGCCCACCGCACCTTCGGCCGGCGGCACGCGCCGCAGTTGGAAATCGCTGCGCCACATGGTGCCGCCCTGCAGGTCCACCAACTGGGACCAGGCGTGTTCGGCGTACAGGCTGTCACCGCTGCAATCGCCCGGTACGTACTGGCCGGGCAGGCTCTCAAGATCCATCTGGACCAGATGAGCCCCCGGCGTGATGCCCGCCAGGTGGTAACGGCCCTGCTCATCGGTCACGGCAAAGGCGCCGCTTTCGAGGTAGATCCGCACCCCGGCCAGGCCTTTGCCCAAACGCTCACCGGTTGTGGCTGAAGTCGAGTCCGTATCGCAATCAAAACCCTGCACCTGTCCCACGATGGTGGCGGTGTCGCCAAACAGATCGCGCCGCACGGTGACCAGGGCGGTGGCCTCGTTGGAAACCGTCTGGGCCCAGTTGGCCGTCGCCCGGTTCACCGCATCACCCACCACCGCGCCAGGCACCACGCCCAGCACGTACCGGATCGTGAAGCTGGTGCCCCGGGGCAGGCTGGCGTGGGTATAGAGCAGCGTGCGGCCGTCGCCAGCGAGTTCCGGGTCGGCGGCGGGTTGGCCGTCGATCAAGGTGGATCCCGGTTGATAGCGGAATCCGACCGGCAAGTGATCGGTGACCGTCAGGCCACTCGCGTCGTCCAGGGTCGCGTTCTCCACCCGGATTTCGTAGGGCAGGAAGTCGCCCACCGCGACGCTGGTCTTGCCGGCGGTCTTGGCCACAAACAAATCGGTGTCGACCTTGTCGGCCGGGATGTCGACCAGCAACGGTTGCTCGTTGGCAAAAAAGGCCTCGCCGCGAGAGCCCGGCGTGGCCAGGGCGAAGGGCGCGCCGGGCAGCAACTGCAGGGTGGCGTCGGCCAGGCGGGTTGGCGCGCGGAAACCGGGGGAGACATCGAGTTCCAGACGGTATTGGCCGTCTGCAACGTGGGGGAAACGATATCCCCCCGCTCCGAAATCGTAGGATTCGCCACCCGAATCGACCACCGGTTGCCCGGTGGTGATGGCGGCGGGGAAGGTGCTGGTGCCGTCACTGCCCAGAACCACGGCCGGCGCGCCGGTCAGGTTGTCCACCAGGCGCACCGTGAAGCCGGACACCGGTTCGCCGGTGCGCGAATCAAAGACCCGCGCGACCGGATCAAACATGGCCGAGGTTTCAGCCTGGTCGGCGGCGTCATAAACATCGATGTAGGTGCCGAGCACCGAATGGTCCTGATACACACTCAGGTGTCCATCCTTGGCCTGGGCTCCCTCCGGACCGGTGGTCTGGATGAAGCCGAGAAACTCGCCGCTGGCGGGTCCGGTTTCGTACAGTTTCAACAGTTCCCGGTCCTGCAAATCATCATTGACCAGCACCAGCAGGATGCTGTCGCGCACCTGGGAATCACGATTCTGATCCGGATCGACCACGCGCATGAACACGGGATCGCCCTGGAAGAAAACCGTGGCCGTCGTCAGGGGCACGGGCTCGG
>CAZLUL010000161.1:0-9669 GCA_964562635.1 uncultured Fibrobacteraceae bacterium
CGGCCGACCCTGATGGCCCAGCGACAACGTTCCTTTGGCCGCAACAGCGCCAGTATCGTACCGCCAGCCAAGGCGTTCATGGCCGGATGTGGTGACCAAAATATCTTGTGCATCGTCAAACATTTCCCTGGCTATGTGGTGGAGGAAAACAGCGACCATGAGGTGGTCGAATCGGTAGCCAACCGGGCGGCATTGCTGCGATATGTCCATCCTTTCGCTGCCTGCCTGGAGGATGCCGGTGGGGTGATGATGAGCAGCATCTTGTTCAGCATGGTCTCGGATCGTCCGGCAGTTTTTGATTCCAGTCTGGTGGCTCTGTCCAGGTGTGGATTTCCGGACCGAGTGGTGATGACCGATGATTTGTGGGGGACGGCGCTGAGGTCGTGGGTCAGTGGTGATGAAGTCGAACGGACTGATTATCCGTATGAAGATTTGGTGCGGTTGACTTTGTTGGCTTTCGACGCCGGGAACGACATGCTGATGATTACTTATCCGGCCAAGGCTGTGTTGATGGCTGGTATTTTGGAAGATGCTATTGAAGGGGATTTGGGGCGAGAGAAGAGTTTGGATGAATCGGTTTATCGGATTTTGTTGTTGAAGGCCCGGCTGGGGTTGTTGGGTGGTGGCCAATAAAATAGTTCCCCCCAACAAAAACCGGAAGGCCACCATAGCAGCCTCCCGGTTCCATCAAATCAACATCTCAAACAAAACCAAACCTACAAATTGGCTGCAATAGCATCCGCCATCTCAGAGGTGGTATCGCTGCCGCCCATGTCATAAGTGCGGATTTCGCCCTCAGCGATAATTGCTGCCACGGCATCTTCCAACCGCTTGGCCATGTCCATCTCACCAAGGTGATCGAGCATCATCTTGGCCGACAAAATCATGGCAATGGGGTTGACCTTGTTCATACCCACATACTTGGGTGCCGAACCATGGCTGGGCTCGAACACGGCCACTTTCTCGCCGATGTTGCCACTGCAGGCAAAGCCCAGGCCGCCCACCAATTGAGCGCACAAATCGCTGACGATGTCACCGAACATGTTGCTGGAAACCAGAACCCCATAAATCTCGGGATTTTTCACCAACCACATGCACATGGCGTCGATGTTGGTTTCCCACAAATCGATACCGGGGTAGTCGAGGGCGATCTTGCGGGCCTCGCGCACCATCAGGCCGCTGGTCTCGCGCACCACATTGGGCTTCTCAACGATGGTGACCGACTTGTAGCCAAACTTCTTGGCGTACTCGAAGGCGTCGCGCACGATTTCCTGGCAACCCTTGCGGGTGAATATTCTGGTCGAGATGGCGATGTCCTCGTTGGCGGTGCCGTCGAGGGTGGCCATCTGCGAGGGGTGCGTCTCAATCAGCTTGTCGCGCACGTCCTGGGGCAGGGGGTGGTATTCCACGCCCATGTACAAGCCCTCGGTGTTCTGGCGGAAGACCACCAGGTCCAGGTCGTCCTTGAAGTTCAGCGGGTTGCCCGAGTAGGCCTTGCAGGGTCGCAGATTGGTGCGCAGGTTGAATTCCTGGCGCAACCGCACGATGGGGCTGCGGTAGACCTTGCCGGTGCCGCGCAGTTCGTCGCACAACTCGGCTTCGGCTTCTTCCTTGGGCAGGCTCGTGATGGCGCCGAAGAGGGCGGCATCGACCTTGTTGAGCATCTCGATGGTGCGGTCGGGCAGGGGATTGGCTTCGCTCTTCCAGAACTCCCAGCCGATATCACCGGGCACGTATTCGGCATCAAAGCCCAGCTTGTCCAGCACGATGCGCGTGGCATCCATCACGTCTATACCCACGCCGTCGCCGGGCATCCAACCGATTGTATACTTGGCCATTGCCGTCTCCTTGGAAAGTCACCGTTTGCTCGAGTCAAAGGCGCGCCGTCAGGGCGTCGGCGAGCCTGCCTATCTTCCGCAAAAGATATCAGCACGCGGCTCTAAAACAACCCCAATCGACCAAAAAAAGGGTCAATTTTGCTCGGGGATCAGTGAGACTCGAGAATTCGGACCGGACGCTGCTGGCAGGAACGCACCAATTCAGCCCGCAATTCCACCGCCTCGGGTTGGCTGGCAATGGCCTTGTTCTTGGCATCCAGCTTCCAGGCCACGCCCAGGGAAATGGCCGCAAAAAAGACCGGCACGAGGTAGGGAGCCAGGCTGCGCCAGCGGCGTTTTTTCAACAGGGCGTTGGTGCCACTGGCCCCGGCGGCCAGGATGACGCAGAACCCCAGCGAGGTGAGGTAGAGGTGGCTGAGGTTCAACCACTCGCCCGAGGCGGTGTGGCTGGTGAAGGGCAGCAGGGTGATGTAGGTCCAGGCGATGAAGAAGCGGATCGCCCGGCTGCCAAAAACGAAGCCAAAAAAGCTGTACGAGACGATGGACAAGGTCAGGCAGACCCGCACCACGACCCGGGCGTGAAAAACCCAGACCACCCACAGGGGCGCGGTGTCCAACAGGGGGCTTTGCTGCATGGGAAAGAACATCAGATTCAGGTAGCGGAAGATGTTCTTGAACGAAAGCAGGCTGAACTGCGACTCGCCGGCGCTGTGCTCAAAAATGGTCGGGTTCTGATAACCCCATTTGTGCTGTCCCAAATAGAACAGAACGCTGGCGACTATGAAAACCAGGATGTCGGGCGAGATGATGGCCCGGCTGGCCCGGTGCCGGTAGAAAAACGCCTTGTAGGCCACCAGGCAGCCGACCAGACTGAAAGACGCGGCCTTCGTCAAACCGGTCAGCAGGAAAAGCGCGAGCCCCAGCAGAAACAGGGGTGACAAAACCCGCCCTTCGCGCCGAAAATCGTTGCGGATGAAAAAGTACAGCACCAGCAAATGCAGGCCCGCCAACAGCAGGCTCTCCAGTTGGTGGATGGTCATGAAGACCCGCCCGTAACTGCCGACCGCCAGGGCGAACAGGATGCTGGCCAGGATGGCCATCGAGCGGCGGGGGAACAACATGTTGACCAGCATGTAGACCATGAAGGAGTTGAGCCCGTGCATCACCAGGTTCACCGCCAGATAGCCGCTCGTATTGAGGCCGAAAAAATGGTACTCGGCCAGGAAGGCCAGTTGCAACAAGGGCTGGCTGAAGTAGAATCCCAGATGATCGAACATGGACGAGGGGTCGAGGGAGAGCTGGTGGGCGTCATAGACGATCTGGCTGTCCAGAGAGTTCCACATCGGAGTTGTCACCAACTGCCCGAAGGCAATGGCGACCACTGCCAGCAGGGCAAGCAGGACCGGTCCGTGGGTGCGCAGGGATGTGAGCATAGAGGCAATAATAGGTCCGCCCTACCGTTGGGTGCAAATTCGTGATTTCCGGCCTGATTCCAGCCACCGAAGATGCGGGCGAGCGTTCCAGTGATTAATGTGGCCTCGCACCAGTGATGAGAGACCAGTGATAAGAGACAACTGACGCGAGATCGACAACGACAGGAAGAGTATAGCATGATCCAGCACGCGATATCAGCCGGGGATATGATCCGGCGTCTGGCCCTCTTGACCCTCTTGACCCCCATGGCCGTTTTTGGTCTGGTCTTGGTCCTGAGCGCCGTCCCGACCGCCGCAGGGGCCAAAACCCCGGCGCCCGTGCCCGGCGGTGGCCCCTGGAACCTGACCCTTTTCCACACCAACGATACCCACAGCTATTTCCTGCCCCGCCCGGCCACCTGGCGCGACGACGGAAAGATGGTCGGCGGCGCGATTCCCCTGGCCTGGCACCTGGCCGACCAGCGCCGCACCGCCGCACCGGACCTGCTGCTGGACGCTGGCGACTTCATGACCGGCAACCCGGTTTGCCTGCTGGAAGAGGACGGCGTGCCCGGCGTGGCGGTTGCCCGCATGATGAACGGCCTGGGTTACGACGCGGGCGTGGTGGGCAATCACGAGTTCGACATGGGTGCCGATCAGATCAAGAAACTGGCGCCCTATTTTGATTACCCGCTGTTCGGCGGCGACATCATCGACGAAAAAGGTGAGCCGGTTTTCCGCCGCGAGCCGCTGATCGTGGCAAAGGGCGACCTGCGCATCGGCATCATGGGCTTCAGTTGCGACGGCATGACCGAAGTGGTGACCGCAGCGAAGCTGGACGGCTTGCGCATGGCCGATCAGGCGAAGTTGGCCCGTGAGATCGCCGCCGAGCTGGACGCAAAAACCGACTTGATCATCATGATCACCCACAACGGTGTCGACCGCGACAAGGAGCTGGCCAGCCAGTTGAAGGGCGCGGGCATCGACATCATCGTTGGTGGCCACAGCCATAGCCGCCTGAAAAAACCGGTGCTCGCCAACGGCATTCTCATCCTGCAGGCCGGTTCAAAAATGACCAATCTGGGCCGGCTCGACCTGCAGGTGGCCGACGACCGCGTGGTCAGCTATGACGGTCGCCTGATCGACCTGTGGTCCGACGGCACTTTTGGCGACGACAAATTCAACCAGATGGTCACCGGCTACGAAAACCAGGTCATGACCGAGTACGGCCGCGAAATCGGCACCCTGGCCAACGACCTGAAAAAAGGCCGCGGCGAGCACAACCTGGGCAACTGGCTGGCCGACTGCCTGCGTGCCGAAGCGGAAGCCGACGTGGCCTTGATCAACTCCGGCGGCATCCGCAAGGCCCTCAACAAGGGCCCGATCACCGCTTTGGACATCACCGAGATGCTGCCTTTTGCCAACAACCTGGTGCGCCTGGAAATCAGCGGCGCCCAGTTGGCGGCCATCATCCAGCAAAATGCCAATGCGGGGGTGAACGGCAAACATGGTATCCTGCAGGTGTCCGGGGTGCGCTACGCCTACCGCTCGTCCGCAGACGGCGAGTCGGCCGAAGTGACCGCGATCAGCGTGGGCGACAAGCCGCTGGATTTGAATCAGACCTACACCGTGGCCATGCCCGATTTCGTGGCCACAATGAATGACGTGTACCTGCAAATCGATCTGCCGCCGGTGGATGATCTGGGCCTGACCCTGTCGACGGTCGTGGTCGCGGCAGTGGAAAAAGCGGGCACGGTTTCGGCCCGCATCGAAGGCCGCATCACGAGGACGGAATAGAACCATGGCCGAAGACTACGACGCCACCTACCAGCAAGCCGACTACTTCGGCGCGGCTGCGTCCGAGTTGCTGGAAAAATATGCCGATTGGATTCCCGCGGGGGCGCGGGTCCTGGATATCGGCGCGGGGCAGGGTCGCAATACTTTGCCCCTGGCCCGCGGTGGTTGCCAGGTGACGGCGTTGGACCCCTCGACAGTGGCGCTCGAAACGGTGGCCAAACGGGCTGCCGCCGAAGACCTCACCGTGGAACTGGTCGCCCAGGACTACTTGAGCTACGAGCCGACCGGCAACTTTGACGTCATCCTTTGCTTTGGCCTGATCCAGATTCTCAACTATCAGCAATGCGCTTCGCTGGTGACCCGCCTGCATCAATGGCTGAAATCCGGCGGCACACTTTTTCTGACCGCCTGGCATGTGGACGACCCGTCGTTTGGCCGGATGGTTGAGCAATGGGACCGTCTGGGTATCCGCAGTTTCCGCTCGCCCGACGGAGAAAAGCACCGCCTGTTTCTGGAAAAGGGCGAAATTCTCCAGCTCTTTTTCCGCTGGCAACCGGTGCATCACACCGAAGCGATGGGCCCCTGGCACCGCCACGGGGACGGCGAAGAAGAGCGCCACGGCGACATTGAGGCCGTTTTGACGCGCCCTTGAGTCGATTTTTGCCGACATAACGCCCAATTTGTGATATAATAAAGATTGTCCGTACAAGAGTCCTGGAATGTGCGGGGCCGAGAACTATTTCCCGGCGAACTCGTAGTCTGGACCACCCCTCTGGACCACCCGTCAAGCAGGGGTCAGCCGGTTACGGCGGACATCAGAGTCATGACAACCTTCGGATGGCAAGCCATCAACCGGCCGTCGCGTGTTTCGCTAATGCCGGGCCCGTACTCGCACGGACCCGGACGGCACGGCTGCAGGTCGCAAACGAAGGAAGGTGCCGTCATGACGGCCAACATCTACTCCGTGGACTATTTCTATACGACTGTCGAGGACGCCCCTGGTCAGGGATGCCGCTTTCTCGAAGCCATTGCTTCGGACGAAGTCAATCTGGTGGCCTTCAATGCGTTTCCGGTCGGCCGGGATCGCACGCAGTTGGTGATGTATCCCTTGAACAGCACTTGGCTGGGCGACAAGGCCCGCCACGAAGGCCTGCGCCTTGTCGGACCCCACCACGCGTTCATCGTTCATGGCGACGACGAACTGGGCGCCCTGGTCGAGATCCACCAGAAATTGTGTGACGAGGAGATCAATGTCTCGAGCTCAAACGGCATCGCCGATGGGCGCGGCGGTTTCCGCTACATTCTGCATGTGCATCCGGAAGATTATGATCGGGCCCTGGAAATTCTGGACGTGGACCAGAACATGAAACCGCTGGCGGACTACCACTTGAACCTGCACCGGCGCTTCGAGGCCAAGGGCTAGCGGCAAAGGGCAAACCGGCGACTCAGACCGCGGCGTGCTCCGGGTCATGGATGCAGACCTTGTTGCGCCCAGCATCCTTGGCGGCGTAGAGCGCCTCGTCGGCCTGTTTGACCAGGCTCAACGAATCGGACGTGGATTTGCGGCGCACGGCCGCTCCGATCGAGATGGTCACGTTGCCGGTGAACTGGGGCGTGTCGAGGTGGTTTTTTTCCACCGCTTCGCGAATCCGGTTGCCCACCATGGCCGCGACATCGACATCAGCACCCGGGCAAACCACCAGGAATTCTTCCCCGCCAAAACGGCAGATTTCGTCGGAGTCCCGAATCGCGTCCTTCATCGCCGCGGCCGTGGCGCGCAGGACTTCGTCGCCGGCGTCGTGGCCGTAGTTGTCGTTCACCTTCTTGAATAAATCGATGTCCAGGATCATCACCAGCAGGGGTTCTTTGTTGCGGGTGGATTTGGCCCAGGCCTTGTCCAGGCCGTCAAGCCCGGCCCGGCGGTTGGGCAGCCTTGTCAGCTGATCCTCAAGGGCCATGGTCTTGAGCATGCGGTTGGTGATGTTGATCTCGGAATTGGTGCGCCGCAGTTCGGCCTGTTGGCGCTGCACTTCTTCGCGGGTGGCGATTTCGCGGGCGGCCCCCAGCAACAACGCGGCCAGGATGCTGTGGTTCAGCGGCTTGACCAGGTAATAATTGATGCCCGCCTCGAAAGCCTCGACCAGTTCGTCATTGCTGTCGTGGCTGGTCATGATGATGAAGTGGATGTGGGACAGCTGCGGCGACAGGCGCAGGGTGCGGCACAACTCGAGCCCGTCCATGCCAGGCATCATCCAGTCGGATATCACGAGCTGGGGATTGGTGGCCACGGCGAGTTCCAGAGCCTTGCCGCCATCTTCGGCCACGGTGACTTCATGGCCTTCGGCGGTGAGTTTTTTGGTCAGGATTTTCTGGTGCAACGGACAGTCGGTGGCCACCAGGATGCGGATTCCCTGGGGTTCGTCGTTGGCCACATCGAACCCCTCGACCTCGGCGGGTTCGATTTCGATTTCGACCGGTTCGTGGCGGTCATCAATGATCCCTTCGGGCAGGAGGTCGTTGCTGTCGCCGCGCGAAGCCCGGGCCGAGCGCAGCATCCTCGACATGGAGGGCACCTGCCCGGTGACCACATCGAGCACCTTGCCCATGCGATTCCACTCGGCGAGAATCTCGTCGTACACGGTGACGAGTTCCTCTTCGCCGAGACCGAACATCCGCGCGAAGTTCGTGAATTCCAGGACTCGCCAGTGGCGTTCCTTGTCTTGTTCCATGCAGATTTCGGCGGCCAGATTACCCACAAAAAGCAGGTTCGCCATAAAGGAGCAGTTTTCAGTGCCGTGGGGCGGTTTGGTCAGGCTGTTCCAGTCGGTATTGTCCTTGTTGAGCACGGCTTTCGAATAGTCTTCGGGCAGGCGCCAGTCGGCAAAAAGCGCCGCGGTGACCTGGTTGCGGTCGATCAGCAGTTTTTCTTCTTCAAGCCTGATCAGGTCTTCGCGGGTGCCGTTCTGCCAGGCTTCCAACACGTTGGAATAGGCTTCGGGGTAGACACTGGCCAGGGCCAGGCCGCCGATTTCACTCAGCAGGCCGCAGGTGAATCCTTCGTCGGGGTTGACGCCGTCCATGGTGCGGGCCAGGGTCTGGCAACTCGAAGCCATGGCCAGCGAGCGCGCCCAGAAGCCATCGTAGTCAAAATTTGCGCAGTTGCCGGTTTGGGTATTGGACAAAACCGAGAATCCCAGACACAGTTGCCGCACCATGCTCATGCCCAGCCGCACCAGCGCGTCGTTGATCGAAGCGACAGGATTGCGGTTGCCGGAAGCCGCGCTGTTGGCGTACTTGATGATCTGGCCCGAAAGGGAGGGGTCGCCGTGAAGCACCTTGGCCATCTCTTCGATATTGACGTTTGGGTCGCGGGTCAATTCAAGAATCGTCAGGGCCACACCGGTGGGCGACGGCAGCCGTCCGGAAGCCTTGATTTCGTCGATGATGGAATTGTTGGGCAGACTCAAGAGATGATCCTTTTAGCTGGAAACTTTAACCCTTCTGGCGTTTGTCCTTATTCTTCGGTAGGAGAGGCCCGAGCTTGAAAGATAATTCGCAATCAAAACGGGCCCCTGGCCACTCCTGACCACTCCCGACCACGATGGCCCTCAAAACCCGGGATGCCGCATCATGACCCCCAAACGCGCGTTATTGGTTTTTCTGCTGATCCTGGCGATCTACCCGCTGGGGTTGGCGGCCATCAGCCAGGTGCGCCCCCTGGACGGCGACGAAGGCTACTACGCCTCAGCCGCCCGCCTGGTCAGCGAAGGCCGCACACCCTACGCAGACTTCTTCTATCCCCAGATGCCGCTGCTGCCCTACGTGTACGCGCCTTTCTACAAGATGGTCGGTTCGTCCCTGGCCTCGATGCGCCTGCTATCGGTCTTCCTGTCCTCATTGGCGTTGGTATTGTGGGGCCTGTTTCTGCGGGCCCGCTTCGGCGACCGCCCGATGTTTGTGGTGGGCGGCCTGCTCCTGGTGGCGTTGAACCCCTACCTGCTGTCGTGGAACGTGACGGTCAAGACCTACGCCTTGAGCAACCTGGGTGTTTTTGCCGCCCTGTGGGCTGTGGACCGGGGCTTCCAGTCGCGGCGTGCGATGTGGTTTCTGGTGGCCGGATTGGCCACGGGTTTCGTGGTCGAGGCGCGCCTGCTGTACCTGCCCTGGGCGGGGTCGTTGTTTTTGGCGCTGGCCTGGATTCGCTGGCGGCAACCGGGGGCGGGGGTGTCCCACAGTTCGGTGGCGGCCACCGGCGTGGGGTTCCTGCTGGGCCTGGTGCCAGCCTTTCGTTTGTACATCGCCGACCCGGCGCGGTTTCGCTTCAACAACCTGGACTACCACAACCTGCGCTTCAGCCCGCTGGACCGAGCGGGGGGCGACGAAGTGCCCCAGTTGGCGGCGGCCTTTCTGGAATTGGGCCGCTCGTTATTCCTGAACCCCTATATGGTGGTGCTGATTCTGCTGGCGGTCGTGGGCTGGGTCACGGTGCGGCGTTCGCTCGATTCGCGCGACCGGGATTTGCAACCGGTGGTGCTGGTGGCTGGTGTGGGCGCTGTCGTGCACACGGTGGCCTGCCTGTTTCCCGATCCGGTGCACGGGCAATATTTCACCAGCCCGTTGGC
>CAZLUL010000162.1:0-9386 GCA_964562635.1 uncultured Fibrobacteraceae bacterium
TGCTCAAGTGTTCGGTCATCAACGCCGGTGACGGGGCCCACGAACATCCGACCCAGGGCCTGCTGGACATCATGACCATGCGCCAGCGGTTGGGCGACATGCGTGGCAAGAAAGTCACCATCATCGGTGACATCACCCACAGCCGGGTGGCGCGTTCGAATCTGTGGGGCTTGGTCAAACTGGGCGCCGAAGTCACTCTTTGTGGCCCGCCAACGATGATTCCCGGTGGCCTGGACAAGCTGGGCGCCAAGATCGAATACAATCTGGAAAAGGCCGTGGCCGATGCCGATGTGCTGAACGTTCTGCGCATCCAACTGGAGCGCCACTCGAGCAAGAGCTTCCCCGGCAACCGCGAATACCACCGCATGTATGGCATCACCGAAGACGTCGTGCGCAAACTGAAGCCCGAGGCCTTCGTCATGCATCCCGGACCGATGAATCGCGACGTGGAGATCGCCAGCGAGGTCGCTGATGGCCCGCGCCAGGTGATCCTGGATCAGGTCGCCAACGGCGTGGCTGTGCGCATGGCGCTGATCTATCTGTTGAGTGGCGGCGATCCCCGGGCCCTCGGTGGCCAAGCAACCGGCTGACATCAAACCCTGCAGTTGGGGCCCTGAGACGGGCCTTCGAGAAAGAGGTCGGAACATGGAGTGGAGCTGGCAGCGCATACCGGCGGAATACCTGGTGACCAACGTCAAGCTTTGCCGCGACGGCAAGTTGGCCAAGCGCAAAGGTTACCTGCACGTGCGCAAAGGGCGCATCGAAGGCCTGGGCGTGGGACAGCCGTCGGTGAACAATGTGCCCATCCTGGACGGTGAGGGCCTGGTCTGTGCACCCGGCCTGGTCGACTTGAGGGCCTCATTTCGCGAGCCGGGCAACGAGCAGATGGAGACCGTGGCGACCGGTAGCCGGGCTGCGGCCGCCGGCGGATTCACCTCGGTGGTGACAATGTCGGGCACCGATCCGGTGATCGACAACTCGGGCATGGTGCGTTACCTGATCGACCGCGGACGCGAAGCGGGACTGTGCCGCATCTACCCCACTGGTGCCATCAGTCCCGGCCTCAAGGGTGATGGCATGTGCGAGTTCGGCGACATGGTCAACGCCGGTGCCGTGGCTTTCACTGATGACGACAATCCCGTGGCCAGCGGGGGCCTGATGTCCAACGCCCTGAAGCTGACCAAGGTTCTCGGCGTTCCGGTCATCACCCACGCCGAGGACCGCACCATTGTCGGCAAGGGCGTCATGCATGCCGGTTCCTGGTCCGGCCGTCTGGGCATGGCGGGCATGGGGCGCGCCGGTGAAGACTCGGCCGTGTTCCGGGATGTGGAATTGGCCCGCTCCACTGGCGGCCACCTGCACGTGGCCCACGTATCGACCAAGGGCGCCGTGGAAATCATCCGGCGGGCCAAGGCCGAGGGAATCAAGGTGACGGCCGAGGCTGCGCCGCACCACTTCAGCCTGGACCATTCGCGCTGCCGGGATTTTTCGCCGCTGTTCAAGGTGACGCCACCGCTGCGCGAGCCCGATGATGTCAACGCCGTGGCCGAAGCTCTGGCCGATGGCACCATCGATGCGATCGCCTCGGATCATGCGCCGCACACCGGCACCGAAAAAGAATACCAGTTCGACCAGGCCCCGTTTGGCACCACCGGCCTGGAGACCAGTCTGGCGGTGGGCATCACCTACCTGGTGAACAACGACATCCTGGACCTGGGGCAGTTGATCGCCTGCATGAGCGAAAAGCCGGCGCGCATTTTTGACCTGCCCGGGGGGCGTCTCGAAGAAGGCGCCGAGGCCGATTTTGTGCTCATCGATCCCAAGCGGACCTGGACCGTGACGGCCGACAGTTTTCAGTCGCGCAGCACCAACTCGGCCTTCCTGGGCGAGACGCTCACGGGCCAGGTGCAGGCGACTTTCCTGCGCGGACGCCTGACCTGGCGCCAGGAAAACTGAGCAGAGTGGCCGGACGGAACGAAAATTGCTTTTTTGAGATTAAGCGGGAAGAGGATTGCGTCACGCCGGCTGCGGCCGGAAAGATCCAGCACATCGGGTATCTTATAGACAATGAATAAGTTGCGGAAACATGCAGGTCGTCTCAGCGGGGGCGCCAACTCTTTGGCGCGCTCTGCCGCTGGTCTCATCCCGCGGGCAAAACGTCCGCAATTCAGGACGCAAATTCCGGCCAGTGGGCGCCGTCCCTGGCTGCTGGTGCCCATCCTGGTGGTTCCTTTGCTGTTGCTGGCCGCCGGTTGTGCCAAATTCAACACCTATTACAACGCCAAGCGCGCCTTCGACAACGCCGAGGCCATACGGGAAGATGCCATCAAGAAACATCTGGATCCTCCGACCCCCGCTGGCACCCAAAAAGTCGACTACGAGATGGCCATCAAGAAGGCCCAGAAGGTACTGGACGAATATCCCGGCCACAGCCTGACCGAAGATTCTCTCTTTCTGCAGGGCAAGGCCCACCATCGGTTAGAGGCCTACCGCCAGTCGATCCGCAAATTGGACCTGTTGTTCCAGAACTATCCAGCCACTGATTTGATGGAAGAGGCCCTGTACCTGCAGGGATTGAATTACCTGCTGATCGGGGCTCTGGACAAGAGCCAGAATTATCTGGACACCCTGGCTAAAAATTATCCGGACAGCAAGTACCAGGCGGAGACCCGCAAGGTTTCAGGTGACAACGCCTTTGCCATGAAGGACTGGGAAATTGCCTCGGTCAGTTATCGCGAATATCTGGATCTCAAGGGTGAGGTCGCCGAACGGGACCGCGTGGGGCTGAAGCTGGCCCAATGTTACTGGGAGCTGGAAGACTATTACCCGGCGGCCGAGGTCCTGCAGGAAGTGAGTCACAATACTTCCAGCGCCGATCTGGCTTTCCGTGCCCGATTATTGCGCGCGCGAGTGCACGTGCGCATGCAGGACTACGAAATCGTGGAGTTGCTGATCAGTCAGTTGCGGGATGAAGCGAAGATCTATCAGTCCGAAGGCGAAGTGCTGCTGGTCGAAGCCGAGGTGCTGGTTGCCCAGGAGAAGTCCGATGAAGTGGCGCCACTGCTGCAGAGCATGCCCACCGAATGGGAGACACCGGCGGTCAAGGCGCGCGCTTCGGAAATTCTGGGCCAGATATTTCTGGATCGCGGCGAGTGGGAAGATGCCCGGGAGAAATTCCAGACCGCGATGCTGAAGAAGGATTCGCTGGAAGACGAAGACCGAGTGCGTCGCCTGAACGACAACCTGAAGGACTTCCTGGCTGCCGACCAGGCCCTGCCCGACGCCAGTGGGGAACGGGTGGCGCGCCTGAAATTGCTGCAGGCCAACTCGCTGCTGTTCGGCTTTGAGCGGCCACACATGGCTGCCACCCTGTATGTTGAGGCGGCTGTCGACACCGCGGCCGATACCACGGATGCGGCCCGGGCCCTCTATGGTGCCTACCTGACCTACGACCAGTACCTGGACCTGCCAGACTCGGCCAGCCTTTATCGGGCCTCGTTGGAACAGCGTTTTCCCGCTTCACCCCAGGCTTTTGAGGCCCGTGCCGAAAGTGGTGCGGATCTGCTGGGTTATCTGCTGACGATGCGGGCTTCGCAACAAGCGGAAAATCTGGCCAATCTTTCGGTTGAAGATCGGGCGGCGCTGCTGGAACTGGGGGATGTCGATACGGCCAGATTGGGTATCAGCGGCCGGCCCCTCGAAGGAGTGCGCCGGCGAATGGTCTATCTTTCCCGCCGGGACAACCTGATGTTCCAACCGCCTGAACGTGCGGTCGAGCTGATCTCTGAACGACAGCGCACCCAGGTTGAAGAGCAGGCTATTGACGCGATGCAACAGGCGCAATTCGATTCGTTGCATGCCTTGGGCCAGGTCGGCCCGGCGGCGGTGCGGGCGGATTCCACTTTGACCGATGAGTTTGGCAATACGACCCCATTGGATCCCAACAATCCCGCCGAGGCCATTGCGCCGGCCGAGGCGGTACTGACCGAAGAGGAAAAAGAAGCCGCCGCCAAGGCCGCTGCCGAAAAAGCTGAAAAGAAGAAGAAGAAAGAGGCTTATGACTCCGATTTCCTGCGCTGACCCTTGCCAGGGAGGCGACTGTGCCTGAATCGACTATGTCTGAATCGATTGGGCCTGAATCGACCGTGCCTGCGGCGGTCAGCTGCCCCGCGGGTTTCATCACCAACGTGCGTGAATCCAGCGGCCTGATCCGGCTGGACTTGACCCTGGATCAACCCGTCAAATTTTTGCCCGGCCAATTTGCCATGTTGAACCTCGCGGGCGATCGTCCCTTCGTTTTCAGTCGGCCTTTTTCCATCCTGTCGGCCGAGGGCACAACGATGTCCTTCCTGTACCGCGTGGTGGGCCGGGGCACCGAGGCGATGGCCGACCTGAAGACGGGCCAGCCGATGACGGTGTTAGGGCCATTGGGCCAACCGTTTCCGGGCCCGACCGAAGTGGGGGACAAGCCAGTGGTGCTGGTCGCCGGCGGCGTGGGATTGCCGCCTCTGCACAACTGGTTGGCCCGCTATGGCCGGCCCGATGATCTGGGTTTCTTCGGGGGCCGCGACGGTGGCGATATCCCCTGGAACCTGCTGGCCGGCAAGTGGCAGGTGAGTGTTGACAAGGCGATGGATATTCCGGCGGGCCAGGAGGCCTACGAAGGTCTGGTCACTGAACTGGTGGCCCAGTATCCGGCCCTGCAGGGCGACCGGCCGCGGGTGGTGATGAGCTGCGGACCGATCCCCCTGTTGAAGGCTGTGGCGGCCCTGGCGCACGACCGCGACTGGGACTGCTACGTTTCCCTGGAAGAACACATGGGCTGTGGCTACGGCGCCTGCAAGGGTTGCGTGGTGCCGGTTCAGGACGCCGGTCCGGACGGTTGGCGCAACGCCACCTGTTGCGAAGAAGGGCCTGTTTTTCCGGCCGAAGAAATCTGTTGGGACCGCTACGGAGTGGCGACGCTGCCGCAGGTCGATTGAACCTTTGACGACTGCATGCTGGCCGATGAGATGGCCGCAACTGCTGAAGGAATACCATGTCTCTGACTCTGCCCGCCTGGTGGAAAACGGACCCCTGCGCCCCCTTTGTCCTGGGGCCGCGCGAATTTCCGGGCCGCATCTGGACGGCTTCGGGCTGTTTTGCTTATGGCCTGACCGGGCATGATATCTCGGCGCCAGATTTTGCCTCGCCATATGTGGGGCTGGGCGCGGTGGTGACCAAGACCGTCACACCCGCGCCGCGTACCGGCAACCCCATGCCGCGCCTGGCCGAAACTTCCTGCGGCGCCATCAACAGCATTGGCTTGGAGAATGTGGGATTTGATCGCTTCTGTGCCGAAACCCTGCCCACCCTGGAAAAACTGGGGGTGCCGACGGTGGTCAGCATTGCGGCCACCCGGCCTGAAGAGTTCGGCACGATGTGTGCCCGCTTGCACGAAGTGGCGGTGGACTTCACCCACTGGCACGGCGTGGAAATCAACTTGAGTTGTCCCAACGTGGCTGAAGGCGGCCATGACTTTGGCCGCGATCCAGCCACGGTGGCCGACTGTGTGGCGATGTCGCGCCGGGAGCTGCCTGACCGGGCCCTGCTGGCCAAACTGACGCCCAATGTGACGGATATTGCCGGGCTGGCGACCGCTGCCGCCGAGGCCGGAGTCGATGCCGTCAGTGCCATCAATACAGTGATTGGCCTGGAAGTGGATTTGGCCACCGGTCGTCCTGTATTGCCGCGACGATTCGGTGGATATTCGGGCCCCGCGGTATTGCCGATCGCTTTGGCCAAGGTGGATGAAATTGTGCAGAAAGCCGGTGTGCCCGTGGTCGGCGTGGGGGGCATTGCGACTGCAGAGGATGCCCTGAAGTTCTTCGCTCTTGGCGCGGTGGCCATTCAGGTGGGCACCGCCCAGATGCGGGACCCTTTTGCGGCCGCGACTGTGGCTCGGGAGCTGAGTTGACACTGTCGGCAGCAGTGTTCTATTATTTGGTTTGATTGGGCATCACACTGGAGGGCCGTTGAAAAATGCAGCGGTTTGAGGAGGAGAAAACTTTTGCATACGATCACCGATAGAGACCGTTACCTCAAAGTCGATATCACGGATATTTCATCCTTGGCTGAAATTCTCGAAGCCGTCCAGGCTGAGTTCAACCGTGACGATTATTTTCGGCGGAACGACATCTGGGAATTTGGCAACGATATGTTGCCCCTGCAATATGATGATCTGAACCAATTGACGAGCCACATCCTGGAGATCTATCCCGACCACGCTACCCGCACCAAGACGGCTATTGTTGTGCCACCGGGATTGAACGCGGCATTTGCCAAAATTTGGGCCGAGACGGCCGGCCGCCTGCCCTATGAAGTGCGGGTGTTTGAAGTCTTGGCTGCGGCGGAAGCTTGGATCAACGAAAATAATGACGGCTGATCAGTCGTAACTGTCCTCTTCGTCCTCGTCCGGATCCACGTCCTTTTTTTCTTCGATCCCGGCCATGTTCTCCAGGGATTTCAAATGCTCGAGATCATCGAGATCGTGGGGATCGTGATCGGTCTCATCCTCTTCATCCCCATCGTAGTCAAAATCGCCCAGGATTACCGCGTCTTCATCCACGACAGCATCTTCACCGGGTTCGTCCGGATCATCGGGCAGGCCGTCGGGAAATTCGGCTTCCAACAGGTCGGCAAAACTTTCGCCACTGCAGAGGATCTGCTGCGCCAGGCCTGAACCCACCGCTTCGGCTTCATCCACACCACCGTTGACCACGACCCGGTTGATGCCGGCACCGGTGGCGCCGACGATGACCACTTCGCCGTTCTCCGCCTTGGCCAGCGCGCCCACCGGCAGGTCCTGGTCGCTGATCATGCGGCTGCAGAAAGCCTGTTCGGTGGCCAGTTCGACCGCCGTATCGGCCGAATGCAGGTCGGCCAACATTTCGCGCGCTTCGCAGTCGCCAGCCCGGCTGATAATCACCAGGATACCCTGACCCGGGCTGGGCAGGACGAACTCCGGTGCAAAAATCTCGGCCACGATGCCCTGGATGCCCAGGTGTTCGGTCACCGCCGCCGGAATAATCAGTCCATCGATCTCGGATTTGTGCATATGGGTTTCCATGGCCTTGTCCACGCCGCCGCCGAGAATTTCAAAGTCGATATCGGGCCACAGGGCAGACATCTGGCCCCGGCTGCGCATGGACATGACACCCACGCGGCCGCCACCTTCCATCTCGTCCATGATCAGGCCCTGGCGGTTGAGAAAGGCGTCGAAGGGCGCGGCCCGGTTGGGCACACAGGCGATGGCCAGGCCTTCGGGCAACGGCACGACCATGTCGGCCGCTTCGACGACTACCAGACGGGCCTGCTCTTTTAACAGCACCTGCTCCAGGTAGTTGACCTCGGCGTGGCTCATGGCCACAAAGATCTCGTCGGCCTTGTCCTTCTCCTGGATGGGAGTTGGCAGGACGTTGAGCTGGCAGGTCACCCGGGGCAGGTGTTCCTGGATCTGATCGATGATGGCCTGGGTCTGGCTGCGGGCCAGGGGCGAGGCTAAACTGGCGAAACTGAGTACCCGCGATTTCACGTATTGGCCTTTCTCACTTGTCGACTCTCACTTGTCGACCTTCACTTGTCGACCTTTCGTTGTCCGGTTCAGGATTCCGCCTGAGCCATTTCGTTTTGCAGGAAGCCCTTGACCAGGGCGCCGATGCGGTGGGCGTCCTCAAAGGGCAGGGCGGCATGGATGGGCAAAATCAGGATGTCCCGGCCAGCCTGTTCGGCCATGGCCAAATCGCCACCATTGCGGCAGTACACGGCCAACTCATGCTTGTGCAGCGGCGGGTCATAGTAGACCGCCGTATCGATCCCGTTTTCATCAAGCAGTTTCTGCAGACCAGCGCGGTCCTGGGCGCGCACCCAGTACTGGTGGTGCGTCACGTGCATGCCGCGGCCCTCGTTGGGCATCTGCAACCGGTTGGCGGCCGGGATGTAGCTGTCGTAGATCTCGCCCACCTGGTTGCGATCCCGTTGCTCGTCGTCGAAGTGGGCATTGCGAATGCGGATCACCATGGCCTGCACCTCATCGAGGCGGCTGTTCCAACCGGAGTAAAGGTGGTTGTTGGCCCGCACCGCCTGATGGGCCCGAATCTTCCGGATGCGATCGGCGTCACGTTTCTCGCGGCAAAACACCATGCCGCCATCGCCGATGCCCGGCAGGTTCTTGGTCGGGTAAAAACTCAACGTGCTCATGCGCCCGAAAGAGCCCATGGGCTGGCCATCATAGATGGTGCCATAACCCTGGGCCATGTCGACGACGACCTCGAGATTGTGCTTCTCGGCGATGGCGTTGATGCGGTGCATGTCACACGGCGCGCCGAAGATGGGCACCGGCATGATGGCCCGGGTCTTGGCCGTAATCGCCGCTTCGATCTTGTCCGGATCGATGTTCAGATCCTTAGGGTCGATGTCGACAAAGACCGGCACGGCATCCAACAGGATGATCGCTTCCATGGTTGCGTCGAAAGTGTAGGGTGTGGTGATGACTTCGGAGCCGGGCCGGACGCCGGCCATGGCCAGGGCGACAAACAGGGCCGATGAGCCACTGGCCACACCAACGGCCTCGGGCACACCACAGGCCGCGGCCAATTCTTCTTCGAGCAACCGCACTTCTTCGCCGAGAATGTAGTTGCCCGACATGAGCAACTTCTCGAATTTGGCGCAGATCTCGTCCTTCACCGGCAGCATGGGGGTGATCAGGTCGTAGCGGCCAACACGCTTGTTAGCACTCTTGGCGGCACCACTGGTGCCGTCGTCTTTGAGGGATGCCATTGTGCGCAGTCCTTTCACCCGCGGACCTGACTGTCCGCGGGCAATAAAATGTCTTCTGGAGATGCCTGGTTAGGCGTCTTACACGGGGGAGGAGTGATCCGCCCTGCCGAAACAATCGTACTTGAAGCCGAACTTTTCCAGATGCGGACGATCATACACGTTTCGGCAGTCGAGGAAAGAGTTTCCTGACATGGTTTCGCTCAGCCAGGCGAAGTCCAATTGGCGGTATTGGTTCCACTCAGTCACGAGAATCGCGATTTCGGCACCTTCGCAGGCTTCGTAGGGCGAATCGCAATAAGTGAGCTCGGGATGGAAGAGTTTGAAGTTCTCCATTGCCGCCGGGTCGTGGGCCCGGATGTCGCAGCCCTTGGCCTGCAGGCGCTTGACCAGTTCCAGACTGGCCGCCGACCGGATGTCATCGGTATTGGGCTTGAAAGCCAGGCCAATCAGGGCCACCCGTTTGCCGTCCAGTTTGCCGGCCAGACGTTCGGCCTTGGCAATCGCGGTGTCGGGGATGTCGGCGTTCACGGCAATGGCCTTGCGCACGATGCTCATGTCCCCGCCCGCTT
>CAZLUL010000163.1:0-9346 GCA_964562635.1 uncultured Fibrobacteraceae bacterium
GATGCAGGTGAACTACCGCAGCAGCACCGGCTACGGCAAAAACTACACCAACGCCGGTAACCGCGAGTGGGGCACCGGCGCCATGCAGCACGACATCACCGACGCTGTGCAGTGGCTGATCGACGAGGGCTACTCGGATGCGGACAAGGTGGGCATCTTCGGCGGCAGTTATGGCGGCTACGCGACGCTGGCCGGCGTGACCTTCACGCCCGATTTGTATGCTTGCGGCATCCCTTATGTGGGCCCGAGCAACCTGATCACGTTGATCGAAAGTTTCCCCGAGTACTGGAAGCCCTTCCTGGAAGGCTCGTGGTACAAAAAGGTGGGCAACCCGGAAGTCGAAGGCGACAAGACCGACCTCATCGCGCGCTCGCCTTTGTTCCACTGCGACCAGATCAAGGCGCCGTTGCTGGTGGTGCACGGGGCCAATGATCCCCGCGTGAAGCAGCACGAGTCGGACCAGATCGTGGTGGCCTTGCGGCAGAAGGGCAAGGCCGTGGAGTATATCGTGGCCCCCGATGAGGGACATGGTTTCCGCGCTCCGAATAACCGCAAGGCCTTGGCTGTGGCCATGGAGAAGTTCCTGGCCAAACAGCTGGGCGGGCGGTATCAGGAGGATGTGAACGCGGAGACGCAGGCGCGATTGGATGAGATCACCGTTGATGTCAATACGGTGGAATTGGAGGCGGATTCCGGGGGATGATCCCCAGCGTTGACGCCCGGCCGGAATTCGTTCCGGCCGGGCTTTTTTATTGAACAATATTGATCCATGCGGAGCCAGGTCAGTCGCCACCCGTTGACCCACCGAGGGAGAAACCGTAAGATTTAGTCATGGATGTAACCCCTGCATCCATAATAAAATATGATCGTTTTGGTTTTGTTTCAAAGAGGGAGTAATTATGCGGAATTCAATTACCGTAGGGATTCTTGTGTCGATCTGCCTGGCGGTTTTGGCTGCCGGCAGTGCGATCGGGCAGGAAGTCGAGAATGAGTTGGGCATTTATACTGACCAGTCGGCAAGTCACGCGTCCACTTCGATCAATATTGCGCCGATGGAGGAATTTACGGCCTATCTGGTACTCACCAATCCGATCAGCTACTACACTGACCCGATCACCGATGAGGTCTCGGTGAGTGAAATGAATCTGATCACCGGCCTGATGTGCGAAATCTACTTTCCAGAATCAGGGTTTTGGATTCTTTCCGAAACATTCAGCGGTCCCGGGCCACGTTACGGCAATCACCCGTTGTACGAAATTGGATTTGTACCAGGCTTGCCCGTTCCGGACAGCAGGGTGCTCACTTTGATCACTTTCAATTGCATGACTCTGGATACCGACCCCAAGGAAATTTTTCTGGGGATCTCCCAACTGTCCAGTTGGGCTACGGGAATGGAGATTTATGGGAGCTCGCTTGCCGGGGGATCGGCCCAGAACGTCTACCCCGTTTCAGGCGACCTTGCCAACCCGGTCTTCGGTATCAATACCGACGTCGTGGCGATTGAGGATGCCGCCTGGGGTGATGTTAAGGCGCTCTATCGGTAAAGCCGATTGGGTTTTTGCACCGTGGGGCTTTGTCTCGGCGAAGCCCTGTTCAATGACATGATTTTTTGGAGGTTGTTACAATGAATAAATTGTTCAAGTTCAAATGCAGTTTTGCCCTGGTCTTTTCGATGCTGATTTGTGGTTCGGCTTTTGCTCTTTCGGGAACCAATGAAATCGGCATTTTTATGGATCCAGACGGCGATGTGAATTCGGCTTCGTACATGGCCACTCCTCTGACTCCTTTCACGGCCTACCTGCTGGTTATTGATCCGGTCAATTTGGCCTATGTCGACGGCATGGGCACGCCGCCGTATGAGAGAACCATGACCAGCGTAAAGGGATTTGAGTGCCAGGTTTTGAAAGATATGCCTGGTCTGTTTATCCTCTCCGAGATATTCAATGGCAATATGATCAATATCGGTGGGGGAAACGGGTATATCGTCGGATTTGCCGATCCGATTCCGGTGATCAATGGAGTCGTAAAGCTGATCACCTGGTCCTTCATGGTGACAGATCCGAATCCCAGGGAGATCTATCTCGACATCATGCCGGACTTTCAGTCGATTCCCGGTGCCATGGCCATCGTGGACGGCTCAATCACGGTCTACAACCTGCAGGCTTGCTGGCCGACTTCCGGAAGCTACGATGCCCCGGTTTTTGGCATCAATGCTGAAGTGGTTGCGACTGAGGATGAATCCTGGGGTAGTGTCAAGGCGCTGTTCCGTTAGCCTGAGAGTTGGCCTCAATGAAAGCTCCCGGCTGTTGTCGGGAGCTTTGCTTTGCAGAGCGTCTCGTGCGCAGATTGGACTCACTTGCTGTGGCAGGAGGAGGTGCGCCCCGGCGATTTTCTGTGTATCAATGGTGGGACAAATTGTAGGGAGCCAAGCGGCTCCGGCTCATGATCAACAGGAGGACAAAAGATGTACGAAGCCAAAGCCTATTCTGCCGCCAGCGCCACGTCGCCATTGGCGTCGGACAAGATAAATCGCCGCGAAATCACCGACACTGACGTCCAGATAGAGATTCTCTTCTGCGGGGTCTGCCATTCCGACCTGCACACCGCCCGCAACGAATGGGTCGACATGATGCCGACCGTCTATCCGGTGGTGCCAGGCCACGAGATCGTCGGCAAGGTCACCGCGGTGGGATCCAAAGTCAGCAAACACCAGCCGGGCGACGTGGTCGGCGTGGGATGTCTGGTTGACTCGGACCACACCTGCCCCAGCTGCAAGGCTGACATGGAGCAGTTCTGCCCCGAAGGCGTGTTCACCTACAACTCCCCGGACAAACATCTCGGCGGGGTCACCTTTGGCGGATATTCCGAGAGCATCGTCGTGGACGAGAGTTTTGTCCTGAAGGTGCCCGGGAATCTCGACCTGGCTGGGGTCGCGCCTCTGCTGTGCGCCGGGATCACCACCTATTCCCCGCTGCGCCACTGGGGCGTTACGAAGGGCAAAAAGGTCGGCGTAGTGGGTCTCGGCGGCCTGGGCCACATGGGCGTGAAGTTTGCCCGGGCCTTCGGCGCCCACGTTGTGGTTTTCACGAGATCCGAGTCCAAGGTCGAAGACGCCCTGCGGTTGGGTGCCCACGAGGTCGTCAACTCGCGCAACGCCGACGAGATGGCTGCCCACATGGGCACTTTCGACTTCATCCTGGACACCGTTTCGGCTGACCACGATGTCAATGCCTACATCCAGCTGCTCGGGCTTGACGGCAACCTGACGCTGGTGGGTGCCCCGGAAAAGCCGCTGCCGGTATCGTCCTTTGCGCTGCTGTTCGGCCGCAAGAGCCTGTCGGGCTCGTTGATTGGCGGCATCGCCGAGACCCAGGAGATGCTCGACTTCTGCGGGGAGCACAACATCACCTCCGACGTGGAGGTCATCCCGATCCAGAAGGTCAACGAGGCGTACGAGCGGATGCTGAAATCCGACGTGAAATACCGCTTCTCCATCGACATGGCTTCGCTGAAGAACGCATAGATGGGTTCTTGAGAGGCGCCCGGCTGGTCATGCCGGGCGTCCATTGAACCGCAGAGCGGAGTTGTGATATCGTTGTCAGCAGATCATCACCCTGGGGACAGGCGGGACGATCGCTCACATCGAGCACATCGATCTGCCTGGTGAACCCGAAAAAGTCGAACGGTTCAATACCGAAGGTTACCGGTACCGAACCTTTACCGCCCCCCAGTTGAGCGCCTCCACCGCGACGGGGTTCTCGCAACACGACCCGTCGACCCACATCACCAAATCCCCCGGCAGGTCCAGAACGCTAAATAGAATCAGCTCGCCCATGGACCAGGAACCCAAGTCGGGGCAACTGTGATCAAAAGCATCGTCAACAGCGTATTGGAAGGTGTCGGTTGGATAGTCCCCGCCGCCAAAATCCTTTGTCAGTGAGATACCGTACCAATAATCCAAATGCAGGCATTCCCAGTCGGAGGTGGACACGACCAGTTCGTAGAACCCCGGGCCCGGTACGGAAACTGTGGGCCAGAGGGCCTCAGTGCCTTCGGTCCAGGGCAGGGTCAAGCCCTGCGGGATGCCCGAGGTGGGATAGCCTTCGGCCAAGTCAAAACGCAGGGAAAGTTCGGTAGGCTCCAGGGCCAAGCTGGCAAAGACGAAATGCACGGCGTTGATGCGCCAACCGGCGGTACAGGGCACCTCTGGCACATGACCGGGACAGAAAGACACAATGGAGTATCTGGGGAATACAGGAAAGCCATCGTTGTGCATTTCATCCAAGGCGTATCCGGCGACCGGCAAGCGTTGGCCCATGACAAAATCACCCTGATTGGCAGAATACCGATCCAGGTCAACGGTGCTGTCAAGTGGGCCGAGGTAGTGCAGGTCAGGGTCGCCGAAGGCGGTGCCGGTAAGCTGGATAATGGCGAGAACCAATAGCGTGTGGAGTAGATGGTGTTTCACTAGCCAACTCCTCTATTCGTGGTTGGGGAAGGTGCGTGCACGGAGCAGATGGTTGTTGCAACCGATCGTTTCGCCCACTTTCCTTTCCGTGCCTTGATCATAACACATGATCTCATATTTGGGGGGCCGGGTTCGGTGCAATAGGTGGGGTGAACTGAGATGACCCCGCATCCGCCACTGACGAAAATCTGATTGAGTAAGATCATGAGGTGTGCAAGGGTCACGGGCCGACGCCCAAATTTTTAATACGCAGGAGGAATAGCATGAATTTTCTATGGTTCTTGATCATTGGCGCCTTGGCTGGTTGGCTTGCTGGTCAGTTCATGAAGGGCAGTGGATTTGGTCTATTGGGCAACCTCATTGTCGGTATAATTGGCGGTGTATTGGGCGGAATGCTTTTTGGTTTGCTCGGCATAGGCGGGTCAGGAATTATTGGATCTTTGGTGACTGCCACCGTTGGTGCAGTTGTCCTGTTGTGGATCGTTGGCAAGCTCAAGAAACCCTAGAGAGATATTATCATGAAGAAATTCGGCATCATGGCTGCCGTTCTTGTTGTTGGCGTCAGTGGGGTTTTCTTTCTCCTGTCCAACCTCAATGAGATGATCAAAAAAATCATCGAAAAACAAGGCACTGAAGTGCTCGATACCAGAGTCGTCGTATCCGGCGTCGACATCTCCCTCAAGGATGGGCGCGGCACAATTGATGGACTCACGATCGCCAGCCCTGGCGGATATGGCGTCAAGCACGCGTTCACGCTGGGCGAAATCGTGATTGATATGGATTTGAACAGTTTGCAGGGCGAACCAGTGATCATTGACGAGATCCGGGTGAGTGGTCCGGCTGTGCACGCCGAGTTCCTGGAGTCGGGCGCCTCCAATGTCGACGAGTTGAACAAGAATGCGGCCGCTAATGCCAGCCAGAGCGGTGAACAAAACAGCGACGGCATGAAACGGATCCTGATCAAAAAGTTTGTTTTTGAAAAAGGGACCATTGAAGTCGATGCTTCCGCCTTGGGCCTGGCAAAGAACTCGTTGGACTTGCCCGCCATCCAGGTCAATGACATTGGTGGTGCGGGGGGCGCGATGCCCGACGAGTTGACTCAAGCCATCTTGACGGCGCTGACCAAGAAGGCAGCGCAATAGATCGTCCGTGCCGGGATTGACCAGAAGGCAAAAGAGATGGCTACTGAAGAAGCAAAGAAGCAGGCGGGGGGCCTTTTGGACAAGATCAGCAACTAGCCGGATGATCGAGTGCGATTCCGCTCGCGCGCAAGAAAATATCGCCCCTCAAGGGGCGATATTGCTTTATGGAAGCCAGTAAACTGCTATCCCGCCTAGTACACCGGCCGGTCCTTGAGCTGCCAGGGACCACCGCTTTCGGCGGCCACAATGTGCCAGCCAACGACCCAGGTGGTCAATCCGAGGCAGGTTGTGATCCAGATGTTGTAGCTATGGCTTCTGAACGGGGGAATCATAGCCGCCACGAGAATGCACAGGCCAGTCACGTTGGCCACCAGTGCGGGCCGTGGAATGCTGCGCCACAGAGACGTTCCAACCAGCGCGATCAAGCAGCCAGTCACAGCGCCGATCCATCCTGTCGTTGATCCGGTGAAGTGCAAGAATGCTGTCACGATCAAACCCAGGCCCAGGATCTCAAGTAGTCTTCCTCGCCACATTTGGGTACCTCCTTCAGTTGGTTCTGGGGGTCTCGTCCTTTCTCTAGCATAGGGCGTACCGTCGGTGGGTGACGGCTAACTGTTTGTAAGGTATTTAAATATAACAGGTTGAAGGGGCTGTGGCTGTGGTTGGAATTGCGTGTCGGGTGATAGCGGAGCGATTACGCCACGTTGCCTAATGCGTGCCGTAGCGGAATTAGTGCGGTCGGCCCGGAGTTGAGTCGCCCGCTGTCACTTCGTCCGCGACGACCGCCCGTCAACCTTCGGCAACTGCAGACCCAGCCGCCGCACCCGTCGCAATAAGGTCGTCTTGTGGATGCCCAGTTCATCGGCCGTCCTTTGCCGGTTCCAGTGATTGCGTTCCAGCGCCTCGCGCAGGAAGCGCGCCTCCACCTCGGCAAACTCCGTCGCTGGCGCCGACGGTTGGGCCCGCCGTTGATTCACCATATGCTGGGGCAAATGAGGCGCTTCGATTTCTGGTCCGGGGCAGAGCACAAAGGCGTGTTCAATGATGTTCTCGAGCTCTCGAATGTTGCCGGGATAGTCATGCTCAATGAGGATGGCCAAAGCTTCGCCGGAGATGCCCGCCAGCTGTTTGCCGCGCCGTTGAGAAAGGCGGTCGAGAAAGGCCTGGGTCAACAGGGGGATGTCGCGACGTCGGTCGCGCAGCGGCGGCAGCTCTATGCTGAGCACATTGATGCGGTAGTAGAGATCACGGCGGAATTTGCCCTCGTCCACCAGGCGCAAGAGGTCGTGATTTGTTGCGGTCACGACGCGCACGTCGGCCTGAATCGTGCGGTCGTCGCCGAGGCGTTCGTAGACGTGGTCCTGCAGGAAGCGCAGCAGCTTGACCTGCATGCTCAGCGGCATGTCGCCGATCTCATCAAGAAAAATTGTGCCACCTTCCGCTGCGGCGATACGCCCCTTGCGGTCACGAATGGCGCCGGTGAAGGCGCCGGCCCGGTAACCGAAGATCTCGGATTCGAGGAGAGTTTCGGGCAAGGCGCCGCAGTTTACGGTGATCAGAGGTCCTTTGCGTCGTGCACTGAGGATGTGGACCGCCTTGGCGATCAGGTTCTTGCCGGTGCCGGTTTCGCCGTGAACCAGAACACAGCTCTCGCTCGCGGCGATGGTGGGCAGGATCTCGAAGATGTGCCGCATCTGCGGATCGTCGGTCACGATGTCGGCAAACGGATGGTGGTGCTCCACGTCTTGCACCAGCTTGCGCACCCAGTTCATGTTGCGAATGGTTTCGACCCCGCCGATGACGCGGCCTTTGGCGTCGCGCAGCGCGGCGCTGGAAATGGTCACCGGTATGCGACGATCGCGCGAATCCCTCAATTCAACTGCCAAATTCACCACCGGTTGATCGGTTTTCAGCGTGTACTTCAGGGCGCAATTTTCGTGACAGATGTTGGCACGCAAAACTTCGTGGCATGGCCGGCCGAGCGCCTCCTCCTTGCGGATGCCGAGAATCTTCTCTGCCGCCTTATTGAAGGCGATGATGTGCATCTTGTCGTTCACGGCGAACACGCCGTCGGAGGTGCTGTTGAAGAGCAACTCCGCCAGCTCAGGGGTCACTTGTTCGGTGATGTGGGTGTTCGGCGCAGGAGAATCGCTTGCAGAGTTGCCCATGATTCCAGCTTCCCGGCTTGGTCTGAGGTTGTGTGGGCGAGATGCTTCGTCAAACGTAGTATTGACGCTACGATATTTCAACTCGGACGTTGCGGATACGCTCCTGTTTGAGCAGGAGCTATCCGCCAAAAAGAGACGTAACGCGTTTAATAGTAACAGATAAAGTCTGTTTTGAGTGTGTCCCGGTTATTGGTATACTCCATGCATTTTAGGCCTGTAAACCGTCCCCGATCGCATCGCACCATGGCGATCAGATGAGGCCGGACGGCGAAAGGGAGGTGTGTGGAAATGAAAAAAATTCTGATTGTCGACGACGAACCCCATTTGCGCCTGCTGTACGAGCTGGAACTGCGACGGGCGGGATATCAAACCATGACCGCCGCCAACGCCGAACAGTGCCTGGAATTTGTCGAGACCATGGACCCTGATCTGATTATTTTGGATATCCGCATGCCGGGTATGGATGGCATTGAGGCCCTGGACAAGATCATAGCGCTCCCCAAACGGGTGCCGATCATCATCCAGACCGCTTTCAGCAGCTACCGCGACAACTATCTCACCTGGGCGGCTGATGCCTATCTGCTCAAGTCCTCGAATCTGGATGAGTTGTTGGCAACCGTCCGTCGTCTCGCTCCTTTGCCAGTCCGGTCGCACGGGAAAATCGAAGTCACCGGCGCCGAACATCACGTTTAAAACCGAAAGGATCAGTCATGTCGAGCGAACTCCAAAAGGTCATGGCGGAAAATCGAGTTCTCCTGCAGGACGAGGTCTTTCTTCGCTTGAATGCCTCCGGCGTCTTGAACACACACGCGCTGGATGAAGAGCTGTTGCAAGGGCGGGTCGTCCTCTTGGTCGACAAGTTCCTGGCTTCATTGCAGAACACGCCGGAGGTCTTCGTTTCCTATGTTGAGTCGATCACCGACGAGCGCATCGACGAGGGTATCGTCCTGCACGAACTGCAGTTGGCCCTAATCGTACTGGAAGAGAAGGTCTGGCAGCTCGTCGTGGAATCGATTCCGCTCGAGGATCAAGTGCGCTGCCTCGGACTGATCACCTTGATCATCGGGACGGCGAAAGACCGGGTTGCTCATATCTTCCTCCACCATCTGGAGATGGTCGAGTCGGAGATCTCGTTCCTGCGGCGGCGGTCGGGTTTTCTGGAGCAGGGGACTGTCCCGGCTCCGGTCACGGAAGACGACCTGAATTGGCAAAGAGGAGCCGTGAAACCGGTCCACGAAATGGTCTGACGCGTCTGCGCATGCCTCAGTCACTTTGCGTCTCCCCGCCAACCTGGGTGTGTTGGCGGGGATGCGCATACGGCAATCGGTTCGTGCGGGGATCGGGTACTTTGAGTTTTCGCCCTATTCTTCAGCCTGCGCCTTCTCAGGAAAGGCTATGAACCGGCCGGTAGCCGTGGCCATGACCTCGTCGTTCTGCCGCAGTTCCGCCCCGAGGATCGACAAGGGTCCGCGGGTTTTCTCCAGCCAAGCGCATACGGTGGCGGTCTTGTTGATGAGCACCGGATGCAGAAAGCGGACTTCGAGTCTTGCCGTGAGACCAGGGGTGCC
>CAZLUL010000164.1:0-9329 GCA_964562635.1 uncultured Fibrobacteraceae bacterium
GCGCCCGACAAAAGGATTTGAAGTCCCCGGCCGTCACCAGACGACACTCATTCCCACGAAAAGTCCAGCCCCGGACACGGGGCACCGTCCGGGCTAACTACGATAGGCAACGATTTCGATTTCCACCAGCACATCTTTGGGCAAGCGGGAGACCTGCACCACGCTGCGGGCCGGCGGATCACTCTTGAAGAACGTCTGGTACACCTCATTGATGTTCCCGAATTCTCCCATGTCCATGATGAACACGGTCGCCTTGACGACATCGTTGAACGTATACCCCGCCGCCGTCAAAATCGCCTCAGCATTGGTCAACGCCTGCTGCGTCTGCTCCGCCGCCGTCGTTCCCACAACCTCCATCGTCACCGGATCCAGCGGAATCTGCCCCGCCGTGAACAAAAAGCCACCGGCCGTATTAGCCTGGCTATAAGGCCCAATCGCCGCCGGCGCCGTCTCCGTCTGCACAATTTTCCTCGACATGTCACATCTCCAACTCTTTGAGTAAAACCATTTCCCCCATTCTACCCCCACCGCCCCCCAAGTCCACGCCTTTTCCGCGGTGAAGCTGCACCAACCTCGAAATCTGGCTGATGCCGTGGCGGTGGAGTAGTCCTCACACCGGGGCGCACAAGGGCGTCGTGCAGGTGGCCGCAGCCATGGATGGCGAAGGCCACCGAAACGCGAGCAGGGCCGCGACACGATGTCGCGGCCCTGCGTCCCTTGTGCGCCCCGGTGTGAGGACTACTCCACCGTCACAGCCTTAGCCAAATTCCGAGGTTGGTCGACATCCTCACCACGGAAAACCGCGATATGATAAGCCAACAGTTGCAAAGGAATCACCGACAACAACGGCATCCAGAAATTCATCGTCTTGGGAATCGTGATCACGTGATCACTCAATGCGGCGATGGCCGTATCGCCCTCGGTCACGATGGAAATGATCTTGCCGTCGCGAGCGCGCACTTCCTGCACGTTGCCCACGATCTTATCGTAGCTGCCGTCCTTGGTCGCGATCACCACCACGGGCATCTGGGGATCGATCAGGGCGATGGGCCCGTGCTTCATCTCGGCCGCGGGATAACCCTCGGCGTGGATGTAACTGATCTCCTTCAGCTTCAACGCGCCTTCCAAAGCGATGGGGAAATTGACCCCACGCCCGAGGTACAGGCAGTTCTTGTGGTTGGCGTAGACCCGGGCGATTTCCTTGATGGCATCCGACTGATCGAGCACCTTCTGCACCAGCGAAGGCAGCTTCTCCAGTTCCTGGAGCAGTTCGATACCGCGCTCGGCGCTCAGCGGCCCGCGTCGTCCGAGCAGGATCGTGATCAGACCCAGGATCGTCACCTGGCTGGTGAAGGCCTTGGTCGAAGCGACTCCGATTTCCGGCCCCGCGTGAATGTAGACGCCGCACTCGCTTTCGCGGGCGATGGTCGACCCCACCACGTTGGTGAGGCCCAGCACCTTGGCGCCCTTGCGGCGGGCCTCGCGCATGGCTTCGAGCGTATCGATGGTCTCACCACTCTGGCTGACCACCAGGCATAAAGTGCCCGGCTCGATGATCGGCGAGCGGTAACGGAACTCCGAGGCGTACTCCACCTCGACCGGCACGTGAGCGTATTCCTCCAGCAGGTATTCGCCCACCAGACCCGCGTGCCACGAAGTGCCACAGGCCAGAATAATAATGCGCCGGATGTTGCGCAGTTCCCATTCGTTCAGTTCGATGCCGCCCAGTTTCACGTCGCCCGTAGCGGACAGAACCCGGCCCCGGAACGAGTCGCGAATGGTTTGCGGCTGCTCAAAGATTTCCTTGAGCATGAAGTGTTCATAACCACCCTTTTGAATCTGTCCCAGGTCCCAGGTGATCTCCTGGATTTCCTTCTCGACATCTTCGTTGCTGATGGTGGTGATCTTGATGCCTTCGGGGCGCAGGGTAACCATCTCACCGTCATCGAGGTAGATCACCTGACGGGTGTGTTCCATGATCGCGGCGACGTCACTGGCCAGATAATTCACGCCCTCACCGACGCCCACAACCAACGGGCTGCCGCGCCGGGCGCCCACAATCAGATTCGGTTCGTCCACATGGGTCACCGCAATCCCATACGCGCCCTCGACCACACCGAGGGCCAGTTGCACGGCATGGGCCAGATCGCCATCGTAGAAATCCTCGATCAGATGGGCCAAGACTTCAGTGTCGGTATCGGACAGGAAGTTGTGGCCATTCTTGGTCAATTGCACCTTCAAGGCCGTATGGTTTTCGATGATCCCGTTGTGGACCAGCGCCACCTTGCCCGCCTGATGCGGGTGGGCGTTGATCTGAGTGGGCGCGCCATGGGTGGCCCAGCGCGTGTGCCCGATGCCGCAGGTGCCCTTGACGGCATCCCAGTCAATGACCGCCTCCAGGTTGCGGATCTTGCCCTTCTCCTTGACGATCTGTTGGCCATCGGCCGACAGGATCGCGATACCGGCGCTATCGTAGCCGCGGTATTCGAGATGTTTGAGACCTTCGATCAGGACGGTAGACGCATTCGGGGTTCCGACAACACCGACAATGCCACACATGTGGAACTCCTTAATTGAAGCCAGCAGAATCAGCCGGCATGGGCCGGCCGCTGCGGTTAACTCTTTACCTTGTTGATCATTTCGACCGCCGCAGCCTCATCTTGAGCCTCGGCGATGATGCGCACCACAGGTTCCGTATTGGAGGGCCTCACGTGCACCCAACCGTCGGCCCCGACCCATTTCAGGCCATCGCGGCGGTCAATTTCACCAGGTCCCAGGGCGCTCAGCACCCGCACCAGGTCTTCGCCTTCAGGCAATTCGTCACTGCCCACCTTGGTTTTGACCATCACCACCGGCGGCAGGGCGTCGGCCATCGCGCCCAGGGTATGGCCACTTTCGGCCACCGCCTGGGCCAACATGGCGATGCCCACCAGGGCGTCACGACCGGCATGGATCGTCGGGTAAATGACCCCGCCATTGCCTTCGCCTCCCAGCACGCAGTCTTCGGCCAGGATCGTCTCGACCACATTGGCCTCGCCCACGGCCGTGCGGAAAACCTGACAGCCGTGACCGGCGGCCACTTTTTCGATCAGGCCCGTGGTCGAAAGATTCACGGCCATGGAGCCGGGCGTCTTGGCCAGCAGGAAATCGGCGGCCAAAGCCAGCGTGTATTCTTCGCTGAGGGCGCGGCCGTTTTCGTCCACCAACGCCAGGCGGTCCACGTCCGGGTCCACCGCAAATCCGAAATTCGCCCCGGTTGCCTTCACTTCGGCGCACAGGTCTTTCAGGTGGGCCGGGGTCGGTTCGGGGTCGTGGGGAAACCGACCGGACATTTCGCAGTACAGCGGCGTGCAGCGCACACCCAGTCGTTCCAGCAGGCGCGGCACAATGCTGCCACCGGCGCCTTCGACAGCGTCCACGACCGCATGCAGATTGGCGGCCCGGATGTGATCGACATCCAGCCAGGGCAATTTCTCAATGGCTTCGAGATGTTGGTCGTCGGCGCCTTCGCGGCCGCTGACCGACCCGAGCTGGTCGTAGGCCACATGCCCGCTGCCGTCTTCGTAGCGCTGGCGCACTTCGCGGTTTTGGGCGGCCGTCAGGAACAGGCCATTGCCCTGCAGGAATTTCATGGCATTCCACTGGGCCGGATTGTGGCTGGCGGTGATGATGATCCCGCCCACAGCGTCGCTCTCCTGCACCGCCACCTCGGTCGTGGGTGTCGTGGCGATGCCGATATCCCACACGTCGTGGCCGGTCGAAGCGAGGGCGGCGGCGACGGCGTCAAAAACCATCGGGCCGGAAATGCGGCTGTCCCGACCGACAACCACGGGACCGGCCGGCAGCCAGGCCCCGTAGGCGGTGGCCCAGCGGGTGATCGTGACGGCGTCGAGGCCATCGCCGATGACGCCCCGGATGCCGGATATGCTGACTCTCAGTGGCAAGGTGTGCTCCAATATATAGGTATCGGTCAGCCCGGGTCGTGCCGGGCAAAAAGATTCGCTGACCCCCATCAGCGGCATGGCAAATAGTAACAACGGCTCGCCCGGGCCACAATGGCCAATTGTCAGAAAAAACCGGCCGCGGTCAAAAAGCTCAGGCTGCGGGCACAAAAAAAGACCTGCCAACAGGCAAGCCTTTACCGCTCTTAAATTTAGTCATCCTGCCGGCAGGATGTCGATGAGAAACCGGGGAATGTGGAGCTGGTGTGCGGGGTCGAACCGCAGACCTTCTCATTACGAGTGAGATGCTCTACCAACTGAGCTACACCAGCTCCCAATACTCATCTTTTCGACTCATCATTTCAAACCGCCCGCCGCTCGAAAGCCGTTTTGCCGGCGGTTTGGTGGAGATTCTCGGGGAATCCCCTCGGAGATCCTGCGCAGATCTTCCGGATTTTTTGAGTGGTGCCTGGAGGCGGAATTGAACCACCGACACCATGATTTTCAATCATGTGCTCTACCAACTGAGCTACCCAGGCACTCGTCTCAACGTGAAGCAATGCCTCACGGGAGAGGGAATAAAACACGTCAGACAACGGAATGTCAAGCCGCAGGGGGCGTTTTTTCCTTCCGGCCGGTAAACCACCGGCCGAAAGGAAGATATCGCATCGAATAGCGGGAATCAGCAGGCCGATTGTTTGGCCAATTCCGTGATCGTGCTGACCACGGCGTCCAATTCGAAGGGCTTGTACATGCAGGCATCGGCGCGAGACCAGGTGGCGATGAATTTTTCGCGGTCCCGGGACTCGACCTTGCGGGCAGTCAACAACATGATCGGAAAGGACGTGGCCTGGGGATCATTGTCCATCCACTCCTTGAGCATGCGGCTGACTTCATAGCCATTGCAGCCGGGCAGCATCACATCCAGGATCATGAAATCCGGGGGCATGCGTTTGGCCTTTTCCAGGCCCTCGAGCCCATCGATGGCCGTGGCCACTTCGAAGCCCCGCCGCGACAGGCTGAACTCCAGGGTTTCGAGGATATCCGGTTCGTCGTCAACGACCAGGACTCGCAGGTTGCGCTCCATGTTCCATTCCTCCAAAGGTCCGGGACCCCGCCCGGGGAAATTTGCCATACGACTACAGGTTTCGGCTCATTGACCGCGTGATTGACTCTTTATTGGCTTGAGGCTCGCTCCAGCTGACAAATTGCCAGGCGGGGGTTGTCTCATCGAGGCCGCTTTGCGCCAGGTATTCGGTCCAGGCCGCCGCCCAGACTGCCGGATTGGTCACCACCGTGGCCACCAGATCGGTAGCCACCACCACGGTCTTGCGCTCACCGGTGCCGGCCTGCTGGCGGAGGAAATCCGTCGCCAGTTCGCGGACCGGACAAATCGGCCTCAGGCCCAGCGCGCGACCATCCAAAACCGCCACCTGCCTGGTGCGCCAATTGTCGGCCATGGCCTTCAGTTGGGCCGCCCCATGCAAAAGTTCTTCGCTGGCCGGATCTCGCGGCAAGCGGATCCAGACCGTCGTGCCCTGTCCCGGTTCGCTGACCAGACGGATGCGTCCGCCGTGGGCTTCGACCAGGGAACGGGTGATGTGCAGGCCCAGACCCGCGCCGGGAATGTGCGGGTGTTCACGGTCAGCGGCCCCGCGGAACCAGGGCTCAAAAACCCGGTCCTGGTCTTCGTGACTCATGCCCACACCGCTGTCTTCGACCACCAGGTTGAAGGCATTCAGGGGCAGGAAAAACTTGTCGGCCAGTTGCCAGGCCAAGCCCGGATCCGGCTGCGGGCGGCTCTCCAGCCAAACGCGGACCATGCCGCCCGATTGGGTATATTTGATCGAGTTGCCCACAACATTGGTCAGGATCTGCACGACCTTGTCGGCATCCACGTGGGCCATCAGTTTTTCCGGCAGGCCCGTGTAGTCCAGTTCCAAGCCGGCCTGTCGGGCAGCCGCTTCCTGCATCTGCACCGTTTCGCGCAGGACCGGGCCCAGGTCGGTTTCGCGGCGGTGCAGCACCATCTCGCCCACCTGGGATCGCGAAACATCCAGCAGGTCACTGACCAGCCGCTCGAGCCGACTGATATTGCGCTTGGCCATGCCCAGGAAGTGGGCCTGTTCTTCGTTGACCTCGCCGGTGTCACCGGACAGCACCAGGCTCAGGCTGCTCTTCATCGAGGTCAGGGGCGTGCGCAGTTCGTGACTGAGGGTGCTGACGGTCTCGGCCAGGTCATCCTGGCCCCGTCCGGCGCCCTGCACCTCTCGCAGGGCCACCACCCGGGTGGGTTCACCCGGTACCACAGGGCCCAGACGAACTTCGAGGCTCAGGGTATCGGCATTGCCGGCCAGGACCTCGCCCGTACGACTACTGGCCAACAGGCGGGTCACCGAGGCGGTCAGCCAGCGGCGGCTGGCCAGATCTGAAGCGCCCACGACTTCGCGCAGGAGAGTGCGGCAGGCGTTATTCCAGGAGTGCACCCGATCGCCCTCGACCAATGCCAGGGCCACTGGCGCGGTTTGCCAGGCTGGCGGCAGATCTCCGGTAGCAGACAGCTTCACCGCCGGCGCCGGGACCAATTTGGCCTCGCTCTGCTCGTCGATGAGGAAAATTTTCCGCAGGATATCAGGCACTTTTTTCCTTCTCCCGCTTTGTTCCAAAGCCCGCCTTGAGATTAAGGCGTTATTCAGGAACCATTTACCGATCGAACGCCCTCAAATGGGAACGCCCTGCGGAAGGAAATTTGCAAAGGGTATGCCATGGCTGCCCCGGGCGGGGCGACCGTCTGATTCGCGGGATCAATTTCGGGTCAGGTGCGGGATCAGGTGCGGAATTTTTCGGCCAGGAAGGTGCCGGTCGGCGATTGCGGGTTTGCCGCCACTTCTTCGGGCGTGCCCTGGGCCACGACCTTGCCACCGTGGCGACCGCCGCCGGGCCCCAGATCGATGATCCAGTCGGACTGGCTGATCAGGTCCAAATTGTGTTCGATGACCAGCACCGAATGCTTCTGCTCCACCAGTTCGTGCAGGACCTTGACCAGGGCCCGCACATCTTCGGCGTGCAGGCCGGTGGTGGGCTCATCCAGCAGGTAGAGGTTCTTCTTGCCCGAGGGCATGGCCAGTTCGCGGGCGATTTTCAGGCGCTGGCTTTCGCCACCCGAAAGGGTGGGCGCCGGTTGGCCGAGGGTCAGGTAGCTGAGCCCCACCTTCTTGAGCAGCCACAGGCGTTGGCTGATGGCCGCCACGTCGCCAAAAAACTTCAAGGCCTCGTCGATGGTCTGGTCCAGCACCTGAGCAATGCTCAGGCCCTTGTACTTGATCTCCAGAGTGCTCGGATTGAAGCGGCTGCCGCGGCAATCTTCGCAGGGCACGGTGATGTCGGCCATGAACTGCATCTCAACCCGATGGTAACCCATGCCCTGACAATTGGTGCACCGCCCCCCAGCCGTATTGAAACTGAAACGCCCCGGCGTGTAGCCCCGGGCAATGGACTCCTTGGTGGTCGCGAACAATTCGCGGATGGGCGACAGGATCTGCAGGTAGGTCGCAGGGTTGGAGCGGCTGGTTTTGCCGATGGGTGTCTGGTCCACGCGCACGACTTTGCCGACACCGTGGGCGCCCTGGATCGAAGTGAAGGGAAAGGCCCGTCCCGAACCGCCGACCGCCCGCGTGGTCAGGCCATCGTGAATGCAGCCGTTCATGAGGCTGCTCTTGCCCGAGCCCGATATGCCGGTCAGGGCCACGAAACACTGCAGCGGAATTTTCACGTCGACTTCGCGCAGGTTGTGCAGACGCGCGCCTTTGATCACCAGCTGCGAAGTGCCCCGTTCGCGACGGCCGCCCTTGCGGTCACTCTCAACTTCGCCGCGCATGTGACGGGCGGTCAGGGTATCGCCACTCTCCAGCAAAACCGGCAGCGGCCCCTGGTAAACCACGTGACCGCCATTGGTGCCCGCGCCGGGGCCCAGCTCCACGAAATGATCGGCCGCCTTGAGCACTGCCAGGTCATGCTCGACCACAACGACGGTATTGCCGCCAGCCACCAGGTCGCGCAGCGTATTGATCAGCCGGTCGACGTCGCTGGAATGCAGGCCGCAGGTGGGTTCGTCCAGCACATATAAGGTGTCGACCAGGCGCGCGCCCAGGGCGTTGGCCAGATGAATGCGCTGCGCCTCGCCCCCGGACAGGGTGCGGGTCAGGCGATCGAGGGTCAGGTAGCCGAGCCCCACCCGGTCCAGGAAACGCAGGCGGTGCACCACTTCATCGCGCACCTCACCGGCGATCGCTTCGGCGGTCTTCGACAACCGGATGCCCTCGGCCTTTTTCAGCGCGTCTTCAACCGACATGGCGCCGAGGGCCCCCAGGGTCTGGCCCTGGACCCGGACGGCCAACGCCTCGGACCGCAGGCGGCTGCCTTCGCAGGCCCGGCACAGGGTATCGCCCATGAAGCGGCGGGTGAAAAAGCGGTGGTGCCCCTTTTTCATTTCCTGGCGCATTTTCTCCAACCAGGGAATGGCCCCAAGGTACGACTTGTCGCCGCCTTCGAGCACCAGCAATTGGTGCTTGCGGGACATCTTGTGCCAGGGCGAATCGGCCGGAACCTTGTGCCGCGAGCAGAAGCGCAACAGTCCGGTCATGTCTCGCGAAAAGCTCTCGGTGCTCCAGGGCTTGACCGCGCCTTCGCGCAGACTGAGATCCGGATCCGGAATGATTTTGTCTTCGTCGAACTCCAGCTTGTTGCCAAAGCCATTGCAGGCCGGACAGGCCCCTTCGGGACTGTTGAACGAAAACAGGCGCGGCGTCGGTTCGGGAAAAACCCGGCTGCAGTCGTTGCAGCGCAGGTGGCCCGAAAACTCGTCGCGCCAGGTGAGGTCCTTGTCGCGCACAGCCACCAGGCCGCCCGACTGCCCCAGGGCCATCTCGCAGGATTCGATGAAGCGGGAGCGGATCTTGGCCCCCAGTTTCAGGCGATCGACCACCACGTCGACCGTGGTGCCGGCTTTGGGCAGGGGCCGCGAAGCAATTTCCGGATCATCCAGTCGCACGGCTTCAGCGCCCAGCACGGCCCGCTGAAAGCCCTGGGCCAGCAGCGGCTCCCACCAGCCAATGGCCACGCCGGCTTCTGAGAATTCCAGGGGGTAGCACAACAAGACCAGGTCGCCGTCTTGATGCTCCTTGCGAATCGTGCGCCAGACCGATTCGGGAGTATCGCGGGTCACTTCCACTTCACAGTCGGGGCAAATAATCTTGCCGACCCGGGCCCAGAGCACGCGCAGGTAGTCGTTGATTTCGGTGACCGTGCCCACGGTGCTGCGACCGCTGGTGACGGCGTTGCGCTGCTCGATGGCGATGGCCGGACTGATGCCGTCGATCCAGTCGACGT
>CAZLUL010000165.1:0-9258 GCA_964562635.1 uncultured Fibrobacteraceae bacterium
TCGAGGTCGATTTTCGCGAGTGGACCCCCGTGTTGATGCTCGAAACCGTGCTGGTCGATGGTCGCCAGCGGGACCGCCTGGTAGTGACCGAAGATGGGCGCCTGCTCGACTTCCCGGCTGAGCTGCTTTTGCCCGGCCTGCCGGTGCTGGTCGGAGTGCTGCCCGTCCGCGAGGGTGAGGCCGGCGTCCTGCGCCTGCCGGCCGAACAGTCGGGACAATTGATGGAACTGATTTCTTCCATGGAGGATGCGGGGCTTGAGGCAGCCAGTCCGGTGGATTTTGTTGTTGCCCGTCCCGAAGGATTCGCTATCGTCCTGCAAAACAGGCAGGGCACACTGCTGTTGGGCCGAGAGGATTTTGGCCCCCGCCTGCAAGTATACATGATTGCCCGCGACCACCTGGAGCCTGGCGTGGACTACGATCTGCGATTCGAAAACCGGATTACGGCGCGCGCAAACAACTGAAGAATTCAGAGAGGGAGCCGACATGAGTCAAGGAAGACTGATTGTCGCTTGTGATTTTGGCACGACGACCTTTCGGGCCCTGGTGACCGAAGTTTTTGCCAATGGCGATCTGGAGATCGTCGGCCACGCCGTACAGGATGCCGAAGGTTTCCAGGACGGCGATTTTGTGGACCTGTCGGCCGGCAGCCGCTGCATTGCCAAGACCATTCGGGCCCTCGAACAGGATTCGGACATCTACGTCACCGGTTTCACCTACAATATCAGCGGTAGCCACCTGCGCAGCGTGCGGGCCACCGCCCAGGTGCCCATTGGCCCGGGTCCACGGCCCATCCGCGAGGCGGATATTGAAGAAGTGCGCAACCGCGCCCGCAGCATGGCGATTCCCTTTGACCACAAAATCCTGACCGTCACGCCGGTGGAATTTTCGGTGGACCGCGTGCGGGGTGTCGTTGATCCCATGGGGCGCGTTGGCAGTCAGCTGGAAATGCAGGCTCACCTGATCACCGGATCGCGCAGCGTGCTGCACAATATCGAAAACGCCATCGAGACGGCCAAGTACAAGCCGCTCGGTGAAGAAGTCGATGTCTTGGCCACCGCCGAGGCCCTGCTCAATGCCGATGACCTCGAAAAGGGTGTCATCCTGGTGGACATCGGGGGCCTGACCACCAGCTGGGCGGTGTACCGCAAGGGATCCATCGTGGCCAATGGCATGGTGGCCCTGGGGGGCAAGCACCTCAGCAGCGACCTTTCCCATGGCCTGCGCATCGACCTGACGGCGGCCGAAGACGTGAAACTCAAGCGTGGTGTGGTGCTGCGCGCGCTGGTGCCCGAAGTCTCCATCGATGTGTTGTTTGATCAGGAAACTCCCGCAGAAACGCCCGGCCTGGTGGCAGCCATTCTCGAGCCCCGCGTCGAAGAGATTTTCACCTATGTGAAGAACGATTTTGGCGATTTGCGCGAATTGGCGAATTTGGGGGCCGGCGTGGTGCTGACCGGTGGTGGCAGCCGTTGCCGCGGCACGCGCCAGCTGTGTGAAGAGGTTTTTGACCTGCCGGTGACCCGGCGCCATCTGCCGGCCCGGCTCAAGGGGGCCGATCAGTTGCCATCAGGCCAGTGGGCCACGGTGCTGGGCCTGAGCCTGTGGGCGGCGGGCGATTTTCAGGACGGTGCCGAGAGCGAGATTGGTGGCGGCGGCGGCGGCGGGCTGTTGGGCAAGCTGAGAGGCATGTTCAAACGGAAGCCCGAAAAGGAACTGGAAGCCAAAGGATAGGGCGCCAGAGCCGAGAAAAACGGGCCAGGGCGAAAATAACCCTTGGCTCAGTGTAAAAATCGTGCTAGTTAAGCAAGAGACGCATTTTTGACACTCTGTTCGGGACCGTGCCTGGCAAATGGAATTTGCAGGGCCGGAGGCGAAATCCCAGACTAGAGTGGGCTACCCAACTTCAAGGAGGAGGCGGGTGCATGATGTTTGAATACGCCGAAGAAATTGAACGTTTGGCCGATATCAAGGTGACGGGAGTCGGAGGAGCCGGCGGCAACGCAGTGGGTCGTATGATCGACGCGGGGTTGTCCGGGGTCCAGTTCCTGGCTGTCAACACCGACCTGCAAGCTCTCAAGGAATCCCCTGCCCATCAGGCTATGCAAATCGGGGCTCAGCTCACCAAGGGGCTTGGCTCCGGTGGTGATCCCAGCCGCGGTTGTGCTGCGGCCGAAGAAGATCGCGAAACCATAGCGGCTTCGTTGGCCGGCGCCGATATGGTCTTTGTGACTGCCGGCATGGGTGGCGGTACCGGTACTGGCGCGGCCCCCGTGATTGCCGACATCGCCCGCAACCAGGGTGCCCTGACGGTGGGCATTGTCACCAAGCCCTTCGGGTTCGAAGGTGCCGTGCGCATGAAGCAGGCCCTCGAGGGCATCGAGCGTTTGCGCGAGTCCGTCGACACTCTGATCATCATTCCCAATCAGCGGTTGCTGGAAATCGTGCCGCCGAGCACCTCCATGGAAGAGGCGTTCCGCATTGCGGACAACGTGCTGTACGACGCGACGCGGGGCATCTTCGAAATCATTTCCCGCCACGACCATGTGAACCTGGATTTTGCCGACGTGCGTTCGGTGATGAAGGGCATGGGCGAGGCGATGATGGGCACGGGCCGGGCCGAGGGCGAAAACCGCGCCGTCGAAGCCGCCAAGGCCGCCATCAATTCGCCGCTGCTGGAAAACATCAACATTGCCGGCAGTCAGGCGGTTCTGGTCAACGTGCTGGGTCGCGAAGTGGGTCTGCAGGATACGGCATCGGCTATGCAGTACATCCAGGAGGCGGCGGGCCCTGAGGCTCACGTCATCTTTGGTTACGGCACCGACGAAGAGATGGGCGATACCCTGCAGGTGACCGTGATCGCCACCGGTTTTGATACCGAGGGCCGGGCGGCCAAGGGTTCGTTCACTTCGGCGCTGATCGAAGACCATGATACGTTGCTGGACGAGGTGTTGGAAGTGACCGGTGGTGCTGGTGAGTCGGAAATACCTCAGCCGGAACTGCCTCCGACCGATCTGCCGGAAACCGAAGTGCAGCCTGAGGTGGCGGCCCAGCCTGTGGCGCAAGCGAAGCAGGAGTATTCGGCGCCGATTGTCGTGGAGACACCTATGCCGGAGCCGATAGTTGCCGCGGAACCCACGGTGGTCGTTGAGCCGGCGCCTTTGGCCGAACAGGTTGTGCTGCCGGCCGAGCCGACACCGGCCCGGGCCGAACCCGCAGCCGCGGCGCAGACCGATGAAGGGTTCCTGAAGCGCATGGTCGCCAGCAGTGGCGGGCCCGATACCGATGCTGCGGCACCGGCGGGCAATCGTTTCCTGACTCGGGTGGGCTTCAGGCCCCTCGGTGAAGTCGAGGTGCCGGCCGCCCAACCAGCACCACCACCTGTGACCCGTTCGGTGGCATCGGGTATTGGGCCGGAAAACCCCGGCGACGATATCAATGCACCGGCCTATACGCGGAAGTACATGGACTGAGATGTCGTTGCTCGGACGTTTCCTGGGAAGTGGGCGAAGCAAGGCCTACGCCGAGGGAGTGGCTCACCTGGAAGAGGGCCGCTACGCGGAAGCTGTCGACTCGTTGCGAATTGCTGCGCTGGGGAAATCCGACACCCCGTCGGGCTCCCTGGCCAGTTTTCATTTCAGGCAGGCCCTCCTCCGGGAGGGCCGTCGTCTTTTGCGGAGCGAAGAAAAATTCCGCGCCATTTCCTACTTTTCCGAAGCGGCCAAACTCTGGGACCAGTATCCGGATTTGCACTGCCTGCTGGGTGCTACCCATGGGCTGGAGGGGGCCTGGGAGGCAGCCCTGGTCGAAGGTCGGGCCGCCTTGCGGTTGAATGGCGACTACGTCGAAGCCCGGCTGTTGGAGGCGGTCGCCCTGCAGGGCCTTGAGCGGAATCGTGAAGCCGCCGACAGCCTCAATGATCTGGTGGAATCCGGGCGTCGGGTGGACCATTGGCTGATCAATGGGTTGGCCGACAAGGGCCCCTTCGAAGCCGGGAATATTCCTGCGGACCTGATGGCCTTGCTCGAGCGCAGTCTCAGTGGCCAGTCGGAAAAGGAAGAGGTGGCCTCGGCGGTGGCCTTGTGCCGGGCTGGCAAATGGGCAGACGGTCTCGAAAAATTTGCCGACCTGGTCGAGCGCCGACCCCGCTATCCGGATTACCGGACCCGCCACGCGGCGGCCCTGTTCCAGGTGGGGCGCAATGAAGAGGCCCTGTCCGAGGTCGAGGCTGCCCTGGCGTTGAACGAATCCTACCGCACGGCGGTTGATCTGAAGGGGTTGATCCTGGCCGAAGAAGGGCGCCTGCACGAGGCCGCCGAATTTCTGCAATTGGCTGATGAAAATCTGCAGAATGCCAAACCTGCCAGCACCCACGAAGAGTTGTTCGCCGCCTACCTGCGGGGCGTGCTGGCCTTGATGACCGGCCGGGCGGCCTCGGTGCGCGACATGCTGGGCGAATGGCCTGACCTGATGCACAATTTTGCCCGGGCCGAGTTGTTGCTCGCCGCGGCTGAACACCAGACCGACCAGTCGGCGGCCTGTGGACGGCGTTTGACCGCCCTGGTCGACGAGTGGAGCGCCGAGCCCATCTATTTTTATCTGCTGGCCTGCCACAAACTGACGGAGCGCAATTTCCAGGAGGTGGCCGGTGTCCTGGGTCGTTGGCCGGCGACCGGCAGCACTGGGCGTGACAATCGCCCGCTGTTTCTGGAAGGGCTGGTGGCTGTGCAGCAGGGCCGGGTGCCCTCGGCGCCGGACGAGCAGGAGCAGGATAGCTCGGCCGAACCGATCGCCGAACCGATCGACGAACCGATCACCGAGGCGGCGTGGACCTTCCTGCGGGCGCGTTCGGAGTTTTTGCAGGGAGCCGATACCAAATGCTGGTGGTCGTGTCAGGAACTGGTGGACCAGGGGCTGGCGACCGAAGGCCTGTTGAGATTGCAGACCCGGGCAGGGGCTGTGGCGACGGGCGAAATCGCTGCGGATTGGCAGCCGGCACCGGTGGTTCCGGATTCGTGCCTGCCGGCTCGAGTGCACTACGCGGTCAATTGCGGACAAGCCACCGAGGCGGCGACCATGGTCGCCGACCATCGCCGGGTTCATCCGGAAAGTTTGTTGGGATTCTGGTTGGACGCGGCCTTCTGGCTGGACCCGGTGCGCAACTGGATTGCGTAGGACCGGGGCGATCTGACCGGGGCGCTCTAGACCGGGGACTTGGCGAGCGCCAGCAGGCGCTTCACTTCGGTGGTCAATGCTTCCAGGTCATAGGGCTTGGCCATGTAGGAGTCGGCCTGGTACTGGAAACCGCGCACCTTGTTGCGCTCGTCTTCGCTGGCCGTCAGAATCATGATCGGCACTTCGGTCATGGCGATGATGCTGCGCACCCGCTTCAGGAAACCAAATCCATCCAGCACCGGCATCATCAGATCGAGGATCACGCAGTCGGGCGTTTGTTCCTGGACCGCCTGGTAGCCTTCGGCGCCATTGCAGGCCTCGGTGATTTCGAAATCCTCGCTGAGCAGTTGCAGCTTCAGGATCGTACGCAGATCCGGGTCGTCTTCGACGATGAGGATTCGGGGTTTCGCGACATCGGTCATGGCAGTATCTTTACCCTTCTTGTGTTGGGAACCGGATGGATTCCCGCAGGTTCTCTCTTCTGGATATCGGTTTGCTGCCTATCGACTTGAACTCAAATCTGCCTGCGGGCGAGGTTTTTCGTCAAATGCGCTGCCCCTGCTTGCGTTCCCCGTACGGTACCTTCCTGTGGTTGCTGCTGGTGTTCACCAGTGCGGCGGCCACCGCCCAGGAGGCCACACCCGCCGACCCGATCGATCCTTGCCAAGCGGGGCCTGCTCTGTACAGGGATGCCCAGTTCGAGGCCGCGCGTTCGGCTTTGCGGGCCTGCCTGGACGCCAACGGCCCTGATGTCGAAGTATTGCTGCCCCTTGTGGTTATGGGGGTTCAGAACGAGCGCCTGACCGAAGCGATGGAATACGGCGCAACGGCGGTGGAACTGGCCCCGGACAATGCCGAGGCCCGCTACTGGTACGGCCGGGCCCTGTTGCGGTCAAACCGGCCCGACGAGGCCAAGGCGCAGTGGCACGCGGGGTTGAGCCAGACGGTGGACCATCTGGGCATCCTGGAGGGCCTGGCGCGCCTGGCCCTGGCCGAGAACGAAACTGCCCAGGCCTACCAACTGCTGAGCCAGATGCAGCGTTTGGGCGTGAATGAGCCCTGGTTGAGCCGCCTGTTGGCGGAAATCGCGGCGGGCAAAGGACTTTGGGAGCAAAGCCTGAACCATCTGGCGGCGGCCATGAACCGCGAAGGTGGGGGCACGCCTGAAGATCTGCTGACGGCCGCAGAGCTGAGCATCATGGCAGGCGACAAACCGCGCGCGGTGGACTTTTGTAGCCGGGCGGTGCTGATAGCGCCGGGCCCGGACACCTACGGGGGTCTGGGACAGGCCTTTTTTGCGGACCAAAAGGTCGATTCAGCCCTGGTCTACCTGCGTCTGGCGGTGGAACAGGCGCCCAAAACCCCCCTTTATCGCTTCAATTTGGCCAATGCCCTGGAAGTCAGCGGCCAGGTCGAAGAAGCGGATTACCACTTCCGCACCTTCCTTGAGCAGGTGCCCGAAGATCCCGTGGGCCGTTTCAACTACGCCATCCATCTGGAAAAAATGGGGCGCTCGGTCGAGGCCCTGCAGGAAGTCGAATACGCCATTGCCCTGGATCCGCAAATGTTGACCGCGCGGGTGGTGCACATCCAGCTGCTGGAGGGTTTGGGGAACTGGGATGCGGCCTTGGCTGAGCTGGCCAATCTGCAGACCTTGGACAGCGCCAACGCCGAACAGTTGGCCATCTGGGAAGCCCGGCTGATCGCTGCGCGGGACGAATCCCAGGGGGCCCTGAACTCCGGCAAGATGAGATTGCAGCACATGGTGCTCGGGTCGATGGATCAGGTGCGGCAGGTGCAGGCTGAGCTGGCGACCGGCGAAGAGTTCACCTCACTGGTGGTGCGGTTCTCGGCCGGACCGGCCGCTGTCCGGGGTGGCGATATCGGTTGGGTGGCTCCGTCGGAGATGGTGACCGAGATGCAGGAGGGCCTCAAAGGCTTGGGTATAAATGAGATAAGCCCTCCGATTGAATCGAAAGGGCTATATCATATCTTCAAAAGGATCCCGTAACTCAGAGAGTTGTGGGACCACCGATAGGCAAGTAAAGTCAATTGGCCGAGGCCAATCAGACGACTTTCTTGACGCTGCCGGTGCGGATGCAACGAGTGCACACATAACCGCGCCGCACCTTGCCATCCATCTCAAACCGGATTTTCTGCAGGTTAGGCAACCAGCGATGACGGGTGGTATTGTGAGCGTGGCTCACGCGGTTCCCGTACTGTGGGCCTTTGTCGCAGACCGAGCACCTTCTGCTCATGAGACTTTCCTCCTGGGGAGTTGAATTCACAGGAGCGGCAATTTAACATGTGAACGCATGCTCAGCAAGAATTTATCTGCATTTGAGCCCGGATGGTCGCGCAACCACCGGATGACCCCTAGAACCTGCGAAAAGGCCATGAAACCGGAATTCAATCTCACAACCCCCGTGCAGTTCCTCAAATCGGTGGGTCCGGCCCGGGCGCGAGCCCTTTCCCGGCTGGGCCTCGAGACCGTGGGCGACCTGCTGGCCCACTATCCCCGGCGCTATTTTGACCGCACCAGTTGCCTGCCCATCGGCCAGGCGCGGCCGGGCCAGGAAGTGACGGTGCTGGGTGAGGTGCTGACCGCCAGCGATCGGCGCACCGGTCGTGGGGGCAACCTGTTGACCGTGGCCATTGGCGACGATTCGGGCGTGATGTTCTGTGTCTGGTTCAATCAGAAGTTCCTGCTGAAGCAGTTTCGGGCCGGCAAGAAGGTCATGGCCAGCGGCGTGGTGCAGTTTCACAGCGGGCGGGCGCAGTTGGCCCATCCGGATTTCGAAATACTCGAGTCCGAACCCGAAAACGGCACTGTCGAGGCTGGGCTGAATACCGGTCGCATGGTGCCGGTTTATGGATTGACCGCGGGCATCGGGCAGTATTGGCTGCGGGGCCTGATTGATCAGGCGCTCACGCGTTCGGTGCCTCACCACCTGGAGAGCCTGCCGCCGCAATTGATCCGCAAACACGGGTTTACCGACCGGGGCACAGCCCTGCGCGATATTCATTTTCCGGCCAACCGACCGGCGCTGGACCGGGCGGTGGCGCGCCTCAAATATGAAGAACTGTTCACCATCCAGATGCTGATGGCGTTGCGGCGCAGTTCCCACCGCCAGGAGACCGGCATCTGCCTGGACAAGCCGGGCGACCTGACCGGCAAGTTGGTGGCGGGGCTGCCATTTGAGCTGACCGCCGCCCAGCGCAAGGTGCTCAATGAGATTCTGGCGGATCTGCGTTCGGGCGCGCCCATGCACCGGATGGTCCAGGGCGATGTGGGGTCGGGCAAGACCTTGGTGGCCCTGATTGCCGCCCTGTTTGTGATCGAGCAGGGCTATCAGGCCCTTTTGATGGCGCCGACAGAGGTTCTGGCCCGGCAGCACGGCGCCAGTGTTGGCAAATTGTGCGACCAGATCGGGGTCAGCACCGAAACCTTGACCGGATCGACACCAGCTGCTCAAAGGCGCGCGATTCTGGCCGGAGTGGCCGCCGGTGAGGTGGATCTGCTGATCGGCACCCACGCCATCATCCAGGACGACGTGCGGGTGCCCCGGCTGGCGATGTCCATTGTTGATGAGCAGCATCGGTTTGGCGTCAAGCAGCGGGGGGCTTCGGGCAACGCCACCGAAACAGCCCACGCTTCGCACTTGCTGGTGATGAGCGCCACGCCCATCCCGCGCAGTTTGTCATTGACCCTGTTTGGCGACCTGGACCTGTCGCTGATTGATCAGTTGCCGGCGGGGCGGCAGCCGATCCGGACGGCCATTGTGCGGGAGAAGGATGAAGACGACGTGTGGCAGGCTTGCCGCCAGGAAGTGGCCGCCGGACACCAGGTCTACGTGATCTACCCGGTGATTGAAGAGACCGAGGGGCAGGATTTGAAAGCGGCCACCGTGGAGTGGGAGCGCCTGCAGAGTGAGGTATTCCCCGGCTTGGAGGTGGCTTTGCTGCACGGGCGGCTGAAAGCCAAAGACAAGGCCGCGGTGATGGACCGCTTCTCCGAGGGGGAGGTGCAGGTGCTGGTGGCCACCACGGTGGTTGAGGTGGGCGTCGATGTGCCCAATGCCA
>CAZLUL010000166.1:0-9224 GCA_964562635.1 uncultured Fibrobacteraceae bacterium
GTCAGGTTTTCGCCGTACTGGTCCAGCGTCACGCGCAGCGGTTTTTCGGTGGGTGGCTTCCGGAAGAGAGAGACCAAGCGGATCGTCGAGCCCTTTTGCCCCGCAGCATAGTCGGCGTCGGGCAGGAACTGGCCCTGGTCGAGGCCCATTTTGGTGTTCACGCCGAAATTCATTTCCGGAGTAATCACACCGCAATTCAGGGCGCGCAGGGCAATTTTTTTGGTGGTGTCGGTCAAGGCGCGCCTCTCGTGCGGAAGGGGTGGTTCGGGTGGGGAGTTTAAGGGTGGGGTGGGGTGGCGTCAACTGTGCCGAAGTGTGCCGGGTCCGGTACAAAAAAACGAACCCCGCTTTCGGGGTTCGCCACAATCGGTTCGAACTGCGCCAGGATCATTTGGCCACTTTGTTGCAAACGACGGTCGCCTGACCCCCGGGGCAACCGTCGACCCCATCTGTCCAGCTCCAACTCTCGGGGCCAGACATGGCCGACAGCGAGGTCAGGGTCCAGGTATGGGTCGCGGTCGTGGTGCCGCCCTCTTCGGGGTAGCTGCCGCTGATGGTCACAACGTTGCCGTTCACGCCGCCGATTGTCCCGGACAGAACGATCGCCGAATTGCCCAGCCACCCCGTAGCCGTCAGGGCCGAACCGGTCTGGCCGATGGTCACCAGAACGGCAGGTGAGGGGCCCTCTTCCCCGGCACAATCCTGGGTCGCCAGCGTCACGGTGATCGCCACGCTCCAGGTTCCGGCGATGTTGTTATCGGCCGCCACGTTGATCACGAAAGTGGCCGAAGCGGTGTCCTTGTTGGCGTCGATGACCGTGACGGGCACGGTGTAGGTGCCGGCCACAGTCCCGTTGCCGTGAAAGACCAGGTCGTTGTCCACCCACTCGGCGACGATGCCGGGCGGCAACAGATCGTGGTCCAGTTCGAATTCGTAGTTGGTTTGGCCACCGGTGGCCACGGCGGTATGGGTGTAGGAATGCTGGGCGATGGCCAGGGGCAGGGTTCCGCCGCTGAACGCCAAGGTTGAAGGGGCCACGGTTTTATTGGAACTCCCACAGCCAGACAACACAACGGCACACATGACCAATAACAAGGTGAGGGCGATTTTCCGATTCCACATAATATTCCCCCCGGAATAAAGGTATTTGAGCAACCCGCATACCCTACCTGATTGGTCGGCTTTTTGCAATCCCATCCGCTGACAGGCTCCCATGCCAGTACCCCAAACCAGTCTGGGCTCTCCCTGCCGAACTCCCACCACCCTACTCAGTTGAACTCCACCCACTCGTGCCCTATTGTTTTGCCAGACCAACGAACCGCCTCACATCCAGGAGATCCCCGTGGAGAGCTGCTGCGGCACCATGCCCGAAGTCGATTCTATTGTCCTGACCATCTGGGTAGCCTTTGGCATTGGCATGACGACCAGCCTGGGTCACTGCATCGGCATGTGCGGGCCCCTGGTCAGCACTTTCAGCCTGGCGCAGGGCAAGAACGACAGCCGCTTCCGGGCCCTATTGCCCGCGATGCTGGTCTACCACTTGGGCCGGATCAACTCCTATGCCATGATCGGTTTGATTTTTGGCCTTTTGGCCACTGCCGCGCGCCATAGCGGGCCTTCGTCCAATATCCGGGCCTGGCTTTTTCTGGTCTCCGGTATGTTGATGTTCCTGATGGGCATGGGGCTGCGTGGCTGGCTGCCCACCACCCGGTTGGTCGAAAGCAGCCGTTTGGGGCGCTTCACCGCCGAAAAATTCATGGGTTTGGTGGGCACCCGCAGCATGGCCGGGCGCTATATGCTGGGAGTGGCCAACGGATTTTTGCCCTGCGGCCCGGTCTATGCCATGGCAGCCGCGGCTCTGGCCAGTCCCACACCCCTGCATGGCGCCGGCACCATGGCCATGTTTGGCCTGGGCACCATTCCGGTTCTAGTGGCCATAGGCCTGGGCGCTGGGCGGCTCGCACCGGCCCTGCAACGCAAGTTCAACCTCGTAGCGGCGATTCTGGTAATGATTGTGGGACTGGAGTTTCTCTTCCGGGCCGGCAAGCTGTTCGGGTTCGTCCAGGAGATTAAGTGGGGATTTTTCCCCATTTTCTGACCATCGATTTTGACATTTATTTGTTATTTTTATCTTTTATGCTTTTCTGCATCCCTTGATTTATGGTACTATGGTTTCCATTGGAGGGGCGTATCCACCTGTTTCCCGTTAACCTGGTTCGGATGCAGCCCATAACGCAAGAGGGTTCCCATGTCCAACCGCCAAAGCCTACCCCTGGCTCTGCACACCGCAGACTATTTCCAAAAAACCAAAGCCCTGCGTGGCCGCAACACCTGGTCACCCCGGGTCTGGGTCATCCTTTTCATGGCAGTCCTGATCCTGCTGCTGGTGATGATGGGCCCGTTGAATGCCCGGGCCGCCCAGCAAGACCACTACGGCGTGACAGCTGAGGCCGGGGCCAGCGCCTGACCACACCGGACCACGGGTTGGGTGGAAAATGACCTTGGTCGAATAGGACTGCCGACCGATTACACTCAGGGCTCTGGACTTCGGTTCGGGGCCCTTTTTTTGTTTCCTGAGGCGAATCTGAGCCAAAGCGTGGTAGTCTGTCGAGGCCCGGCCATCGGTGTGCCCGGCCAACCGTCAAAGGAGACTCGCCTTGATCAATTTTCGCCGCCCCACTGCCGTCATTTCTCTCGCTTTACTGGCTTTGCTCATGTTGGGCACCGTCTCTTCGGCCACGGCGGACGAGAAGGAAGAATCGCCCCTCAACGCCGGCACCCTCGCCGGATTGAAACTGCGCAGCCTGGGGCCGGCCCTGATGTCCGGCCGCATCGCCGACATCGCCGTTGACCCCACCGACCAGGGCACCTGGTATGTGGCGGCAGGCAGCGGCGGGGTGTGGAAAACGGTCAACAGCGGCACCACCTGGCAGGACATTTTTACTGACCAGACCAGCTATTCGGTCGGTTGCCTGACCATCGACCCGCGCCACCCCAACACCATCTGGGTGGGCAGCGGCGAGAACGTCAGCGGGCGGCACGTGGGTTATGGCGACGGCGTGTACCGCAGTCGTGACGGCGGGCAGACCTGGGAAAACATGGGACTGACCGAGAGCGAGCACATCGGGCGCATTGTGCTGCATCCCGAAGACCCGAACGTGGTCTACGTGGCGGCTCAGGGGCCGTTGTGGTCCGGGGGCGGCGAGCGCGGGTTGTTCATGACCGTCGACGGTGGGACGACCTGGAAAAAGGTGCTCGGAGATGGCGAATTCACCGGCGTGAATGAAGTGGTGATGGATCCCTTCGATGCCAATATTTTGTACGCCAGCACCTGGCAGCGTTTTCGCGATGTCGCGGTCCTGATGGATGGCGGACCGGAGTCGGGCATCCACAAGTCGACCGATGGCGGACGCACCTGGCGGGCGCTGAAGACCGGCCTGCCCGCCGAGGACATGGGCAAAATTGGACTGGCGGTTTCGCCGCAAAAGGCCGGCGTTGTCTACGCGGCCATCGAACTGGGCGCCCGCACGGGCGGCTTCTGGCGTTCGACCGACGGTGGCGAAAGCTGGGAGAAGCGCAGCGACAAGATCGCCGGCGGCACCGGCCCCCATTATTACACCGAAATCTTTGCCAGCCCCCACGCCTTTGATCTGGTGTTCTACATGGAAGTGCGGATGTCGTACACCGACGACGGCGGCAAGACCTTCCAGCCCGTGGGCGAAAAAAACAAACACGTGGACAACCATGCGTTGGCCTTTGACCCCAACGATCCGGACTACCTGCTGGCCGGTTGCGACGGCGGCCTCTACGAATCGTGGGACCGCGGCCAGAACTGGAAATTTGCCGCGAACCTTCCCCTGACCCAATTCTACAAGGTGGCCGTCGACTACGACGAGCCCTTCTATCACGTCATCGGCGGCACCCAGGACAACAACACCCAGTACGGCCCGGTGCGCACCGACCACGTGCACGGCCTGCGCAACGCCGACTGGCGGGTGACCCTGTTTGGCGACGGGCACCAACCGGCCATCGATCCGACCAATCCGGATATCATCTATTCCAGTTGGCAGCAGAGCCATTTCTGGCGCATGGACCGCGTCACGGGTGAAGGCCTGCCCATCCGGCCGGAGCCGCTGGCCGGACAACCGGAAGGACGCTGGAACTGGGACGGGCCCATTTTGATCAGCCACCACGACCCGGCGCGGCTTTACGTGGCTAGCCAACAGGTGTGGCGCAGCGACGATCGGGGCGACAGTTGGACCGTGATTTCGAATGACCTGACCCGTGACGAGGATCGGCTGTTGAACCCGGTGATGGGACGGGTGTGGAGCATTGATGCCCCGTGGGATCTGCTGGCCATGTCGATGTACGGCACGATCACCAATCTTGAAGAATCGCCCCTGGACGAAAATCTGCTCTATGCCGGCACCGACGATGGCCTGATCCAGGTCAGCGAGGATGGCGGCGCGACGTGGCGCGAGGCCGGGCGGCCGTCCGGACTGCCTGACCATTTTTACGTGAATGATCTGACCGCCGACCGCTTTGACCGCAATACGGTCTATGCCGTGATTGACCTGCACAAGGCCGGCGATTTTCGGCCGTTGGTGTACAAGAGCACCAATGCGGGCAAGTCGTGGCAGTCGATCAGCAGTGACTTGCCCGAGCGGCACATCGTGTGGCGCCTGGTGCAGGACACCGTGAAACCCGAATTGATGTTCGTGGGCACCGAGTTTGGCATCTTTGTCACTCTGGATGCTGGCCAAAGCTGGCTGAAGCTGCAGGGTGGAGTGCCCAACATTCCCTTCCGTGATTTGGTTATCCAGGAGCGGGAGAACGATCTGGTGGGAGCGTCGTTCGGGCGGGGGTTCTACGTGCTGGACGACTACACACCCTTGCGCGAGATCAGCGCAGAGTCTTTGGCTGAACCGGCGCAGCTTTTTGCTCCCCGCAAAGCCTGGTGGTACCTGCCTCGTCAGGTGCTCGGTGGCAGCAAAAAGGCCGCCCAGGGCGCGGCTTTCTTCACCGCCGACAACCCGCCATTTGGCGCGGTTTTCACCTATTTCCTGCGCGACTCGGTGCAAACGGCACTCGGCACGCGCCAAGCCCGGGAAAAGGCATTGGCGGCCGAAGGCGAAGACACGCCGTATCCGGGCTGGGACGAACTGCGCCGTGAAGAACTGGAGGATCCGGCGGCCGTTGTGCTAACGGTGCGCAACAGCGACGGGGCCGTGGTGCGCCAATTGAACGCGCCGTCGAGTGCGGGCCTGCATCGTTTGGCCTGGGACCTGCGCCACACCAACCTGCGCTCCGAAACCGATGGCAAGCTGGACGCCAATACCGCCGGCCCCCTGGCTGCGCCGGGCACCTACACCGCCGAGTTGTCTCAGCGGGTTGACGGCGTGACGACGGCCCTGGCCGGCCCGGTCACCGTCGCCGTCGAGCGCTTGCACAAACGCGGCCCCGAGAGCCTGGCGCCAGCGGCCCTGGAAAATTTCCAGCTCGAGTTGGCGGCATTCTCCGATCAGGTGAGCAACGTGAACGCCTCGCTCAAAGACAATCGCTTTCGCCTGGACCAGATCAAGGCGGCGCTGCAAAGGTCGGTCGACGGCGACCCTCAACTTTACGCCACCGCCGTGGACCTGAAGAAACGGTTGGATGAATTGGCGGAGCAGATGCAGGGCAACCGGCGCCGCTCGCGTTACAACGACGCCGAACCGGTCTCGGTCGCCTACCGCCTGGGCGTGGTTGCCAGCGGCGCCAACCGCTCGACTTACGGGCCGACGGCCATGCACCGGGAACAATACGAATTGGCCGTGGCCCAGATGGCCAACATTCAGCGGGACCTGGCCGTTGTCGTGAACGAAGAATTGCCGGCTCTGGAAGTGCTGCTGGACCTGGCTGGGGTGCCCTGGACACGAGGACGGGCGGTGCGTTGAGCAAGACAACACCGAACAGAGCCTTGGCCGCTCTGCTGCTGGTCGGTCTGGTGTGGGCTGGCGGCTGCGCCCATTCGCCCTACCCGCTGGCTGTGCCCCAGTACGACCCCGGCTATGCCGCCACCTATTGCGAGTCGGCGGTGGTGGCAGATCACCCAATGGCCTCGGAGGCCGGCGCCAGGATGCTGGCTGCGGGGGGTAATGCTGTTGATGCAGCAGTCGCCGCCTCGTTCTGCCTCTCGGTGGTGCGGCCGTTCAGCTGCGGCATCGGTGGCGGCGGTTTCATGCTCATCAGCCTGCCCCCATCCCCAGCGGATCCTGACGGACAAGCCATTGCCCTGGACTATCGCGAAACCTGCCCGGCGGCCGTCGGGCCAGACTACTACCTCGACAAGCCCAATACCAATAGCCGATTTGGCGCGCGAGCCAGCGGAGTGCCCGGCACCGTGGCCGGCTTGTTGTACGCCCTGGAGACCTACGGGTCGTTGGACCGCGCGGCGGTCCTGGCGCCGGCGATCGCAGCGGCCCGCCATGGGTTTGCCGCCGACGCTGCCCACGTCAACGCCGCCGGCGATATGACGACGGTGTGGCAGGAGCACCCGGAACTGCGGGACAGCATGGGCGAAGCCTACGCACGCTTCACGCGCGAGGGCCAGATATCCGTCGGCGACCTGATTGTCAACGAACCCCACGCCCTGGCTCTCGAGTTGATCGCCCGTGATGGCGCCCAGGCTTTCTACCGTGGTCCGATTGCCGACGCCATCATGATCGCCATGGACCGCGACGATGGCCCCATGACCAAGGCCGACCTGGGCTCTTTTACGGTGCGGGACCGGGCTGCCCTGGCCAGCGAAGTCGGTTCGTGGCAGGTATTGTCCATGCCCCCGCCTTCGAGCGGCGGCGTGGCCACCCAGCAGGTCTTTGGCCTGCTGGAACGGCTTGGTGGCCTGGACCGAAACATCGACCAGGACTCGGTCCAGTGGCGCCACATGTTGATCGAGTCCTTCAAACACGCTTTTGCCGACCGCGCCCGTTGGCTGGCTGACGACACCTTCACGCCGGTGCCCCTGGCCCAGTTGACATCTCCGGCCTATCTCGATTCCCTGGCCGCCCGTTTCGACCCGGCCGCGACGCTGTCCAACGAACAATACGGCACCGCACCCCAATTGCCGGGCGACAGCGGCACGAGCCATATCTCGGTCATCGACGCTGACGGCATGGCCGTCGGGTGCACCGAGACGATCAATCTGTATTGGGGATCATGTGCAGAAGTTCCGGGCTTCGGCTTCCTGCTCAATGACCAGATGGACGACTTCACCACCGCCGATGCCCCCAACGCGTACGGCCTGATCCAATCGGACCGCAATCGGCCGGGCCCCGGCAAACGGCCGCTATCGTCAATGAACCCGACGATCGTTTTGGAGAACGGTCATCCGGTGGCCATTGCCGGCGCTTCGGGCGGACCGCGCATCATCACCGGCACCCTGCAGGTGCTTTTGTCCGGCCTCGTGTTTGGTGATGACGCCGGCCAGGCGGTGGTGCGGCCACGCCTGCACCACCAGTGGCAACCCGACAAGGTCCGCGTGGAGACCGCCTGGCAAGACACCGAAGTCCTGGACCAATTGCGTGACCGAGGCCACAAGACTGTCTGGTACGGCAAAGCCGTGGGTATCGTGCAGGTCATCTTTGTGCAGGATGGACGCATCACTGCGGCCAGCGATCCCCGCAAGGGCGGCCGGCCTGCCGGGTACTAGTCACCCGGCCCTCATTTGCCCACCAAACCCCTATGAAACCCCCTCGGAATACTCTTGATTGGGCCCCGACAGGCCAATATCTTTCAGGATGCGTCCCGCATCTGTCCGGTAAAAAATATCCAGCGGATTGGCAGCTAGCTGATGACCATGACCAAGGACGACATCTGGCCCGAAGAATGGTCAGCGGAATGGCGCCAGGCTGCCGACGAGGGCGGCTGTATCCATTGCGGCAACCCGCTGGGCCGTTTCTGGAAACACGAAGATGGTCCTTTCTGCTGCCGCGGATGCAAGGGCGTGTACGAGATGATCCACCAGGAGGATCTCTGCCGCTTCTACGACCTGTCTCCCGACACCCACGCGCCGGCCTCGGCGCTGCGCACCGAAAGTTTTGGCTGGCTGGACCGCTTGGTCGAAGAACACGGCGACACCGGCCCGATCCATCTCGACCTCGACATCCAGGGCGTGCACTGCGCCGCCTGCATCTGGTTGATCGAAGAATTGTTCAAGCGGCACGATGCCGGCATCCAGTTGCGCATCAACCCCACCCTCGGCAAGGTTGACCTGAGCTGGGACCAATCGGCCGGTGACCTGAAAACTTTTTTGGCGGAAATTGAAAAATTCGGCTATCGCCTTGGGCCCAGTCGCAAGGGTGACCAGAAAGCCTCGCGCGACCTGCTGATGCGCATGGCCATCGCCATTGCCATGGCCCTTAATGTGATGATGTTCAGCCTCAGCATTTATTTTGGTCTGGGCGAAAGCGCGCTCTTCAGTTTCTTCGGCTGGCTCAGCCTCGGTATGGCCACCATCTCGCTCCTGGCCGGTGGTGGCATTTTCCTCAGGGGCGCGGTGGCCGGCTTGCAGCGAGGCGTTTTGCACCTGGACGTGCCCATCAGCCTGGGCATGATACTTGCCTATGCCGGTTCGACTTACGGGTTTTTGACCGGCGGCCCCGAGCACGCTTATTTCGACAGTCTGACAATTTTTATCGCCCTGATGCTGGTGGGCCGCTGGGCCCAGGAACATATCCTTGAACGCAATCGCAATACGCTGTTGGAATCGTCCGGCGCCGAAAACATCACGGTCAAAAAATTGTTGAACGGCAGCCTGGCGACCGTCAGTGCCGATGAAATCGTCACGGGCGACGAACTCTGGATCGCCCCCGGTGACCTGTTGCCGGTGGCGGGCATCCTGATGCGCCGCAGCACCGAAGTGAGTCTCGATTGGATCACCGGCGAATCCGACCAGGTGGCTTTTCAGCCCGGCGATACAATCGCCGCCGGCGCCTTCAACGCCAGCAACCACGGCTTCAGTGTCACGGTCACCGAGAATTTTGCCGACAGCCGTTTGCAGGATCTGCTGCGTTCGACCACCGTCAGTGACGACGAGTTTCGGCCGCGCTGGTGGCACACCATCAGTTCGTGGTACGTGGCGGTGGTGCTGGGCGCAGCCTTGCTGGGCTTTGGTATCTGGGCCGGACGTGACCTGACCATGGCGCTGAAGGTGACGATCTCGATTCTGGTGGTGACCTGCCCCT
>CAZLUL010000167.1:0-9199 GCA_964562635.1 uncultured Fibrobacteraceae bacterium
CTGTTCATGAACAGTTTCTCTTTTTATTTAATGGTGCCCGGGGTGGGATTCGAACCCGCACGACTTTTGGTCACTACCCCCTCAAGATAGCGTGTCTACCAGTTTCACCACCCGGGCAATCGAGCTGTAAGACGACGTGGTCTAGTTGCCACCGTTGTCTTCGGCGCCGGTATCGGCAGCTTCACCAGCCGGAGCTTCGGCCGGAACTTCGAGAGGATTTTCAGTCAAAGGCACGGTGAGTTCACCCTTTTGGGCGGCGTCACCGACGATGCTGCGAGTGGTCACCTGACCGGAACTGTCGGTCATGAATAGCAAGAAGCTGGTGACAAAAAACCCGACCGCGCAATAGATCGTAATCTTGTGCAGAAGTGTCGTCATGCCACGGGAGCCAAGCATCTGTTGGGGGGCTCCACCAGCACCACCAAAGGCGCCGGCCAAACCGCCGCCTTTGCTGGATTGCAGCAGCACTACAACCGACAGAACCAGGCAAATCATAACGTGGATAATCAATAGCAAAGTGTGCAACATGCCCATTCGCTCCCAAAGCAGTCGATGTCATAGAGATACAACCGGGCCAAAGTCTTGAGGCCCGGCAAGGGACGGGTAAATTAACACCCGCCCCATGTCCTGTCAAACCGGGGGAAAATTTACCTGAAAGAATTCCGTCCTAGATGTCGCTAAGTGCTTTGATACCAGGCAACTCCCTGTCTGCCATGAACTCCAGAGATGCCCCGCCACCGGTGCTGATATGGCTGATCTGCTCGGCCAAGCCCATCTGGTTGATGGCTGCCACGCTGTCGCCGCCCCCCACTACGCTGGTTGCGCCGCGGCCTGTGGCCTCGACTATGGCCTCACCGACACCCCTGGTACCGTGGGCAAAGGACGGCAGTTCGAAGACCCCCATGGGGCCATTCCAGAAGATCGACTTGGCTCCCTTCAGGATCTCGGCGTAGAGCGCCGTTGCGCGGGGTCCGATATCCAGTCCCATCCACCCCTCGGGGATGTCCGTAACCAGGCATTTTTGTTGCTCGGAGCTGTCGCTGAACTCGGCTGCCACGACAACATCCTCGGGCAGGATCAAACGCGTCGAACTCTCCTTGGCCCGGTCCAGAATTTCCTGCGCGACCGACAGACTCGGTTCGTCCAACAGACTCTTGCCGATGTTCATTCCAGTCGCCTTGAAGAACGTGAATATCATGCCGCCGCCGAGCAGCAAAGTGTCGACCTTGCCCAACAGGCTCAGGATCACGTCGACCTTGGAATCGACCTTCGCCCCACCGAGCACTGCGACAAAAGGACGCTCGGGATTGGCCATCAGGGAACCCAAAAAATTCAGTTCCTTCTCCATCAGAAAACCCGCCCGGCAGGCTTCAAAATATTTCGTCACCCCGACGGTCGATGCGTGGGCCCGATGTGCCGCACCAAAAGCATCGTTCACATAGGTGTCCGCGAGGGTCGAAAGTGCTTCTGCAAACACCGGATCATTAGCGGTTTCGCCGGCGTTGAAACGCAGGTTTTCCAGCAACAGGATTTCGCCCGGCTTGAGGCTTGCCGCTTTGGCCTGGGCATCGGCGCCCACCGTGTCGGAGGCAAACTTCACCGGACAATCCATCAGGTCAGCGAGGCGATCGGCGACTGGGCGCAGCGAAGCGGCCGGATCGATCTTGCCTTTCGGGCGACCGAGATGGCTCATCAGAATGAGCGCTCCCCCACCCTCGATAATGTGCCGGATCGAAGGCATCGCCGCAGTGATGCGGGTCTCGTCCGTGATATTTCGTTCGCCGTCCAGTGGCACATTGAAATCCACCCGCATCAGGACTTTTTGCCCCTGCGGATCGAGTGTCGACAGACCCTGCTTCTTCGCCATTATTTACCGCCTGTTGGCCGACCTGTGCCGGCTGACTGAATGTTCTGCTGCCCCCATGCTAAAATTCCACAGGGGCGCTGTCAACTTGCCTGTCCCGATCGGTCCCAGATACCTCGTTCGAAAAGGCTTCACCCCCAGCCAAGCCCAGGGCCACAACCCAACTGACCTGCCACCCCCGGGCCCTGAGGGCCGCCACGGCCGAATCACAGGTCGTACCGCCGGTCACCAGGTCATCCACCAAACCGATTCGGCGACCGGCGCCGGGCGCCGGGTCCCGCCTGACAGCAAACGCTCCGGCCACGTTCGCCTGGCGGGCCGCCGGCGTATCCAGTTTGGCCTGCTGTCCGGTCCAGCGTGTCCGCCGCAACAGATCGTTTCGAACCCGGCCCGTGGACGGGACAACACCGAGCCGCGCCAGAATCAGCGCCTGATTGAAGCCCCGCTGGCGCTGGCGTCGTCCATGCAATGCCATGGGCACCAGTTGATCCACGGCTCCGCACTGCCGAACGGCGGCCTCGACCGCAGCGCGCACCAACGGTGCCAGAGGCCAAGCCAGTCCGCGCACGCCGTGGTACTTCCACTGCCCCAGCATCTGCACCAGCTCCGGGCCGGTACTACGGCCCGCAAAGACCGGCACTCCCGACTCCGGCAAGTGCCCCTGCACCACTTCGGGCGCCACGACGCCGGCACACTCCGCACAAAGGTGAGGCCCATCATGCCAGGCCACCCCCGGTACCAAAGGCCCCGCCGGGCACCACGGCCCTTCGTCCGGCTCGGCTCCGCACAGCACGCAATATTCGGGATACATCAAATTCAGCAGGCTGGAAGCGGCAAGACGCACACCGGACCGCAGGCGCTGCCACGCCACTCCAGGCACTCTTGAAGAAGTCATCGGGTACTCGGTCTCCGGGAGGAGGATCAAGTCAGGGCGTCACGCATGGCCGCCCAGGGCACCGGCGGTCCGCACCACCAGGCAAAGCTGAGGCCGCCCTGCATCAGCAGCACGGGCAAGCCGTCGAGGAACTCGAAGCCCAACGGAACCTCGTCTTGCGGCAGTTGATCACCGTAGCGCAGGTCCAGCAGCACCGCCTGGCGTTCGCCCGCGGCGTCTGGCAGGTAAGGCGCACTCGAGACACCGCCGGCCAGACAGGAAATCCACAGGGAAGACCCGGTCAAGGGAGGTTCGGCATCAGGAGTCAATCCGGTCACCAATACCTCGGCTTCGGTTTCCCGGCCCTTCAACCAGCTGCGGATGGCTTCCTGGCCAGCAGCGGACCGGTTGTGAATCTCCAGCTTCGGCACGCCCCAGCGCAGCATCGCGTCAATGGCACCGCGCCCAGAGCCTCCGGCACCCAGGATGACCACCCGTTCGGGGCGCTCTTCATCCCGCCAGGTCTGCGAAACCACCGTCAGGACGCCGCCACTATCGGTATTGTGACCTAGCCACTTGCCGTCCTCGATTTTCACGGTGTTGACGGCGCCGAGGTCGCGGGCCTGCTCAGTGCGGCCGTCGCACAGGGCGGACACGGCCTGCTTGTGGGGCGCCGTCACATTGAAGCCCACCAGTTGTTGACCGACCGGGCTGTCCTTCAGGCGCCGTAAGCCGCTGGCCTGGATGCGCACAGGGTGATATTCCGCGTCAATTTCGCGTTCCATCAGGGCCGCGTTCTGCATCGCCGGCGAAAGGCTGTGGGCGATCGGGTCGCCCAACACGGCGTAAAATGGTCGGGTCGGGACCCAGGGTTCGCCATCCCGGCGCCAGCCTTCAGCGTCCAGTTCCAACACTTCAAACACGAACTTCCTCCTGGGTCTTGCCCATTTGATTGGCCATGACCATGACCAGCAGTCCGGCAATCATCAGCCCCATGCTGATCCATTGGTTGTTGCTCCAGCCCATGGCCATCAGTTGCTCTGGTTCGTAGTAGCGGGTGAAATCCACCGTGAAACGACTCACGCCGTAGAGCAAAAGGAAACGGCCAAAAGTGGCGCCACGGTAGTACCAGATTTTTTCCAGCAACAAAAGCAGGCCAAAGGCCAAAAACCCGGCGGCCGAGGCGTACAACTGGGACGGGTGCACCGCCACGGGCCCAAATTGCAGGCTGGCCGGCGCATCACCCGGAAAAGTCACCGCACACGAGATGCCGCTCGGATGCCCAAAACAGCAACCGGCCAGGAAGCAACCGATGCGGCTCATCCCAACGCCCATCAACACACCCGGCGCGAAGATATCGGCCATCACCAGGAACGGGATACCGCGCCGCCGGGCCAGCACATAGACCACTGTGGTCGAGAAGATGATGCCGCCATAGAGCGTCAGACCGCCGTCCCAGATAAAAAAGGCGCGGTACCAGGGATGGAAATCGCCCAGGTGAGTCACGACAAAAAAGAACCGGGAACCCACGATGCCGGCCACGAGCATGCCGAAGACCATGTCGGTGATATGCTCGGAGCTGACCTGATGTGCCCGACCGCGCCGGATACTCAGCCACAGGCCGACGGCAAAACTGAGGGCCAGCATGAAGCCATAGCTCTTGATGAAGCCGAAAATTTCGGGGTACATAGTCGTTCTCCAGGGATCCCAACCGGAGCGAAATCCAGTCAGTCGTCAAAGGTCCTTGAGCTCACGTTCAGAAGCAATCCGAGCAATACCGAACTGATCAGAAGGTTCGAACCACCATAGCTGATCAGCGGCAGGGGCAATCCGGTGACGGGCAACAGTCCTGTCGTGATCGCCACATTCACCACGACATGAAATACGAAGTAGGTCACGATGCCAATGGCCATGAAACGTTGAAATGGCTGCCGGGCCACCGCCGCCACATTCAGGCCGCGCATGATGATCACCAGAAATAGCCCCAGAAGCACAACCGTTCCGAAGAGACCAAGTTCCTCACCCACCACCGAAAAAATGAAATCCGTATGGCGCTCGGGCAGGAAGGCCAGCCCTTTTTGGGTTCCCTGCAGGTAGTGGGTGCCAAACAGGCCCCCCGAACCGATGGCCACTTTGGACTGTATCGCCTGGTACCCGCTGCCGAAGGCGTCCCGGGTCGGGTCAAAAAAGGTCAGGATGCGCTCCTGCTGATACCCTTTCAACTTGTCCCAGAAAAAGGGAATACCAATGCCCGAGGCCACATTCATGCCCAGCAGAATCACTTTGGCCACGATGCTCCAGCGCACCAGGTAGAGAATACCCACCAACAACAGGATATAGCCACCCCAGGGCCAGGCCTGCTTGGCCACCGACTCCGAATAGAACATGATCACCGCGCTGATCGCCGCGCTGCCGGCACCCAGCAACAGGATGCCCGGGATACCGTACCAGAAGATCATGCCCACCCACACCGCGACAAAGACCAGACTCGTGCCCAGATCCGGCTCGCGCAAAATCAGCACCGTGGGCAATATCATCACGCCAAACGACAACAGCGAGGTCATGAAACGGCTGCCGGTGTCTTTTGAGCGGGCCAGAACGCTGGCCGACATAATGATGAAGGTGACCTTGGCTAGCTCGGAGGGCTGCAGCCGCAAAGGCCCCAGAGAAAGCCAACGCTGGGCGCCACCGATGCGCACGCCGATCAGGAGAATCAGCAACAAGAGCAGGATCGAAAACAGGTACAGTGGCACCGCGACGTTGTCCAGGTAGCGCAGCGGAACCCGGGTCGCCATCAACAACCCGAGATATCCGACAAACATCCAGATCGCTTGTTTGATGAAGACCGCCTTGGCCACCCCCGGATCCAGCTGTTCGTAGGGTCCGCTGATCGGTTCGGTCACCGACCAGAGCACCGCCAGGCTTGCCAGGCACAACAAGAGCCAGGCCAGGAACAGACTGCGGTCGCCCGAAGGAAAGAGCAAGCCGAAGAGGTTCACGATCCCCCCGCTTCGGTTTCAGGATCCGGCGGCACCAACAGGCCTGTCTCTGTGAAGTAGGCTTTCAGCCAAATCCCAGCCACCGGCGCCGCCTCGGTGCTGCCGTTACCGGCGTTCTCGACGATCACGGCCATGGCGACCTCCGGATTGTCCGCCGGGGCGTAACACATGAACCAGGCATGATCCTCTCCGTGGGGATTTTGGGCCGTGCCTGTTTTTCCGGCCACGGGGATGGTTTCCAGGCGCGCGGCCTTGCCCGTGCCCCGATCCACGGTGGCCAGCAGGGCGCTGCGCACAAATTCCAGATCGGCTTCCCGATATCCCAGGGGCTCAGGGCGAACGGTTGCCTGCGGCGGTATCAGGACAAATTCCGGGTCGGGCATGGTGCCGGACGAAGCCAGCCGCCCGGCCAGCACGGCCATCTGAATCGGCGTGACCAACAACTCGCCCTGCCCAATGGCATTGTTCAGCAGAACCCCTCGTGTCCAGCGCCCCTCGCCAAAACGTCGGTCGTACCAGGCGGTGTCCGGCACATTGCCCGCGGCCTCGTCAGCGAACAAGCGGGTGCAGGTGCGGCCCAGACCAAAGCTACGGGCCGCAGCGGCGATCTGATCGATATTCAGACGCAGGGCCAGTTGGTAATAGAAGGTGTCGCAGCTTTGCACGATCGCTTCGGTGTGGTTCACCTCACCGTGGCCGCGGTGCTTCCAGCAACGGAAGTACCGGTTGCCAAATTCCCAACCGCCGAGACACGGCTCCAGCGAACTTTCGCGGCCGATGAGGCTGTTGCTCAGTCCCGCCAGGCTGGTCACCGGCTTGTAAAGCGAAGCTGGCGGATAGGTCGCCTGCACCACCCGGTTGAAAAACGGCTTGGCCGGATCATTCACCAACTTGTTCCACTGTTCGGAGCTGATCGAAACGGACATCAGGTTGGGATCAAAAGAGGGATTGCTGAACGCTGCCAAAACATCGCCGGTGGCGACCGAAACCGCCACGCCACAGCCCGTGCGGTTGCCAATCGCTGCGGCCATCACCTGCTGCAGGTGCAGTGAAATCGACAGAGTCACATCGCTGCCCGATTCGACTTCACTCAGCCACACCGGTTCGCGCCCCACGATGCGACCGGAGGCATTGACTTCCTCGAGCTTCATCCCCACCTTGCCGCGCAGGAGATCCTCCATGGCCACTTCAAGCCCCTGCTTGCCGATATCATCACCCAGGCGGTAGCCCGACCAGTCACCGGTCGTATCGAGGTCCGTCTGCTTCACTTCACCCACATATCCGATCACATGGGCAAACAGGGGACCAAACAGATAACGGCGCCGCGAACGGGCCTCGACCCGCACACCAGGCAATATCCGGCCTCGTTCTTCGACGGCAGAGATCTGGGCCATACTCGCGTTGCGCACCAGCACCAGGGGTCGTTGCCGGCGCTTCAGCTCCGCCAGGCGTTCGAGAGTTTTTTCAACCGGGAGATCAAACCAGGTCAGCAGGCGCGATAGTGTCGTATCGGGCCCATCGGCGCGCAGGGACTTGCTCGCCACAACGATGTCGGCAATGTACATGTTGTCGGCCAGAAGAGTGCCGTGCCGGTCGAAGATGCGCCCCCTTGGCGCGGTGACGCGGAATCGGTCCTGGCGATTCTCCAGGGCCTGGTCCTTGTAGAAGGCATGGCGCGGGACCATCATCACGAACAGATTGCCGATCAGGATCAGGAACAGACCGATGACGATCATGCGGAAGATGCCCACCCGCAGCAAAAATGCCCGATCCGGCATGTCAGTCCTCCTGCCGGAGAATGCCCAGGAGTTCGGCCATCCGGATCACCGGTATGCCGATCAAGCCGGAATAAACCGCCGCCGGGATGGTGCGCGTGAACAGGGGCAACAGGAACTGTTCATCCGACATCATGCTCTGCACCAGCAGGAAGACAAAGTCATGGGCAAAAACGGCGATGGCCACCACCATGCCCTCAACCAGCGGCACGCCGTAAACCAAACGCCCGCGCAACGACCCCACGCCGAATCCCAGTCCGGATTTGATCAGCGCCTGCAGGCCCAGCAGAGTGGGATTGGAAAGATCCTGCACCAGGCCCAACAGGAATCCGCCAACGGTGGCCGGCCCCGCGCCCGTCGCCAGAGCCAATACCACCAGGGCGATGACCGAAAAATCCGGCGCCACGCCCCGGATGTCGATCAAGGGCCCTAACATGGTATCGCCGACAAAAGCCAGGACAACCCAGGTCAAGGTGGTGCGGATGAAGGCGCGCATCAGCGGGTGCCCCCCGGATCAGGGGCCGTGACGACAAAAACGGTTTCATTGCGATCCAGCGAGGCGGCCGGCGCCACCGTGATCGCCTTGAATATCTGGTCCGAAGGAGAAGTCGCGCTGGTGATCACACCGACGGGAAACCCCCGGGGTGTGAGAATTTCCTGGGACCCGTCTGTCGCCCGTTCGCGAATCTCGGCAATGCCCGAGGTGATCAGCACATCTCCGGCCACGACGTCTTCATCACGGCCGATCATCTCGACGATAAAACGGTCACCCCGCGGACGCAGGACACCCAACAACCCCGTGCGTTCGATCTCGATCCCCACGGCAAAATCGGGCGCCGAGATCAGTTCCACCCAGGCTTCCTGATCATTGATCACCGTCTGCAGGCGCCCCAGATAGCCCGAGCGGGAGATCACCGGCATCCAGGGCTCCCACTGCACCGGTCCGAGGCTTCGCACCTTGATCATCGTGGCAAAACGGCTGCGCTGCCGCATGACCACCCGACAGGGCACCAATTCGCCATCAAACCCCGGGTCCAGCGCCGGCCCCACCATCAGTTGGGCATCACGTTGCATGCGGTCACCGGAGTCGGCCAGCAATTCCAGTTCCGCAACGCGTTCCTTCAGCCAGGCGTTCTCATCCCGGATGCGAAACACATCTTCCCCATAATTGCGGACATTCCAATAGGGAGCAGTCAGCACCAGGGCCAGGCGGTCGGCCACGAAAATGCGCTGGCCCGAAGGCAGAAACAGGAGGGTCAGAGACAGGGCCACACAGACGACAAGGGTCAGGATCTCACTGCGGACGGAAAAATTCAGCGAACGCACCATCATCGGTCGGTATCCACTTTATTAGGCCTGGTCATTCAGCCGCGCCGGATCAATTGCGGCCGCTCTGCATGATCACCGGACGGTAACGGTCAAAGTCGTCGAGAATTTTTCCGGTGCCCAGCACCACACAGAACAGCGGATCGTCCATCAGGTTGATGGGCAGGTCGGTCTGCTCACGCAACAACTCGGGCAGACCCTTGATCAGGGCTCCCCCACCAGTCAGGACAATGCCCCGGTCCTTGATGTCGGCCGCCAGTTCGGGCGGGGTCTGTTCCAGGGACTGTTTCAAGGCATCGCAGATGGCCTGGATCGGCTCCATCAGGGCCTCGTGGATTTCCGCCGAAGATATTTTCAGGGT
>CAZLUL010000168.1:0-9116 GCA_964562635.1 uncultured Fibrobacteraceae bacterium
GCCGTCCACTTCTTCGATGTCGTAGACCCGGCACACATTGGGGTGGGTCACCTGACGGGCCAGGCGCACCTCGGCCAGGAATCTTTGCAGGCGATCCGGATTGTGCTCCAAACCGACCGGCAGGAACTTCAGGGCCACGGGCTGCCCCAGCTTCAAATCATCGGCCCGGTATACCTCGCCCATGCCACCGCGCCCGAGCAGACCGACGATGCGGTAGCGGTCGGTGACCATCGCGCCCGGCACAAAACGGGTGCTGGTAGCCGAATTTGTGGGCGGGGAGACCGTCCCACCGGTGGCCGTCGGCACTGAAGTCATCGTGACATCATCAACCGGAGTGGCGATCGTCAGATCGGCATCCGCCGGGGGCACCAGCGACTGGTCCGCACCACAGGTGGGGCAGAATGGACTGGTGGCCGGCAGCGCATGGCGGCATGAGGGGCAAGTGGACATGGGCCCATACTAACTGAGAACAATTTTCAAAGCGACTGGAAAGTCAGAGCCTTACAGCTCGGCCGATGCCTGGGGCTGGCCCTGCCTGACGCCGAGCACCAGGCTAATCTGGGTCGCAAGGCCTTCGAGCTCCTGCGCCTGCTCCGCCACCACATCCGGGCCATCGGCGCCACCGTCGCCATAGAGCACACCAATCACATGTCCACTCACCTGAATCGGCGCCACGGCAAAACCGGTGCACCGGGCAACAGCCAGCAATTCTTCGCCAGCCATGTTGTTGTAGGCTTCGCTATTGGCCATCGGCACGTGGTAAAGGCGCTGATCAAAAACGCTCAGGGCCAGGGCACCCGTGGTCTGGGTCAGCAGGAAGGTCATCTGGGCGGCCAGGGCCTCGGCTTCCAGCCCAGCCCAGCGCAGGGGCTGAAATTGTTGGAGATCGCGATCCACCTGCAACAGAACCACCCGCTCGAAGCCCAGGATATCCACGACCCCGGCCAGGATCTCATCCACCAGGCAGTCAGAATCGCGGCCGGCGGCCAGTCCTTCGCCGACCGTGCGGTACAGTTCAAGCTGGGCGGTCGTGCGCCGGGTCAACTCGGCGGCAGACATCCGCGTCGGCGCCACCGTGGCGCTGCCCTCGACATTCACCACCTGGCTGAACTCGTCCAGATTCACGTTCTCCAGGCCCATGCTGTCGGCCAGATCCGGAATTTCCCTGGCCACCTGCGCGTGGATATTCTCCAGCCGGGACGCCGGAATGCCGAGGGCCTTGCAGGCCTTACGCACCAGCTTGTATTCCTCTTCCCCATTTTGGGGGTCGCCCTGAAAGCGACTCATGGCGTTGGCGTAGACGATCACGCCGAGGGTCGGGTCCAGATTGCGCGGCGGATTCAGGGGGTCGATGTCGTGGTGATCGCCGATGGCGTTCTGCAACTCGATGGGCAGTTTCCAGCGCGCCGCCAGGCGCCGTCCGGCCCGATCATGGGTGATGCCAAAATAGCGCCGCTCGGCTTCCAGGGCGGGAATGCCACCGGCCTTGTCGTGCAGCACATCGTCCATCGCCTCGGGCGAACATTCCAGCAGCACAACCTTGCCCACGTCATGGATCAGGGCGGTTACGAAGGCTTCTTCGGGCATGACCCGGCCCGTGGCTTCGGCCAAAATCTGGGCAAAGCCGGCGGTCACGAGACTGTGTTTGGTGATGGTCGCGAGGTAGGGCGAACGGGACAGCTTGCTCATCATGTCGAAGACCGACAGACCGAGCGCCAGTTTGCGCACGGTCTCGAAACCCATGATGATCACCGCACGCCTGACGGTGCACACGTCTTCCTGATTGCGCCGCTGGTACATCGCACTGTTGACCACCCGCAGCACCCGCAAGGTCAGGGCCTGATCCTGCAGGATACACTGGGCCAGATCATCGGCGTTGGATTTTGAATCGGTCGCCACCTGCTGAGTCTGCAACAGGTGCTGGGGCAAGCTGGGCAGTTCGCCCATTTTTTCGATCTGGGCAAAGACATCGGCGGAGTTCATGGTGCCATCCCGGGTTGGCGATCGGGCGCACCCCGACCACTTTCCCGTTATCGGCAGATTCTGAAGAAATCCTTAGAGCTAACCGTTCTTGCGGGCCAACCAGAAACGCTCCAAAGGATCGATTCCATAGCGGAAACGGTCTTCGGCCGTGACTTCGTCCCTCGCGACAATTTCGGTCACGGTCCAACCTGGACGCGCGAGCAGGTTGCCAAAATCCGGGGCGAACTGCCAGGCGTGGGCATGGGCGCGACGGGGGTCAATCTCGATGCGCCGGCTGTGGGCGCGACCGGGTTCGAAAGGCACCTGGATCCAGGCGGTGCCGCCGGGCTTCAACATGCGGTGAATTTCATCCACGCACATTTCCAACTCGGGGATGTGTTCCAGAACGTGGCTGCAAAAAACCCAGTCCACCGCGCCGGTGCCAAATGGAGCGTTCCGCAGATCAGCCACCGCGTCGGGGGCAAAGCGCTGGTCATCGGCATCGATGTCGGTGCGGAAGCAACGGGCCAGACCTTCATGTTCGAGCAGGAACCGCATGGCCGTCGACAGGCTGAAGCCCACCATCACGTCCGGCGTCCAGCCTTTGCGCCGGGCCAGCTCGCGGCGCACTCCGAGCACCAGTTGGCGGTGACGGTCGAACGAACCACAACCCGGGCAAATGCACTGCGCAATCACTTCGTCTGCCGAGATGAAGGTGCGGAAGTGGCGTCCGGTCCAGTTGCACACCGTGCACTCGCGGCCACCGCCGGGCGCCAAGCGGGCCTCGATCCTGAGCATGAAGTTGCTGATCACCGCCACGATCACCCGCAACCCCTGGATGGGATGGCGCCACAGACAGGCCGGCGAATGGTTGTCCAACAGGGTCTCGGCAGCAAACTTGAGGGCGGACAAGGAATTCCTCCGGCCAAGGCGGCAAACATTCGGGTATCGGACAAGAGAATCGGAGAATAAGACAAGGCCCCCAACTCCGAGGCTGCGGGCCCAAACATGATAACAGGCCGTGGCCCCGCCGAAAAGGGCCAGATGTGCCGAAAAATCAGGGACGCCACCGCAAACGCAGGCTGGCGAAGCCCAGAGCCGAATCGTCGGCATTCTCGGTGTGGCTCTCCGGTTCGTAGTTGGCCATCAGATCCAGGTCAAAATGCGGATTGATCCGCCACGAGCCCATCAGCCAGATTTTCCAATAGTCGAAGTCGGTGTAGAGGGCCACGATGTCAAACAGGGAGGGATCCAACGAGTCCGGATCGATATTCAGGTTGCCCTGGGCGTAGCTGCGTCGGCCGTATTCCAGGGTCAGCGAGCCCCCCAAGTCAGAGCCGTAGGATTCCACGCCACCACGCAGGCCCACCTGGCTGTAGGTCTCCGGCGAGTCGCCCGCATCAAGTCGCTCGCCCGCCAGCGCCACCTTCCAGGTCGCCGCCAGGATGTCGCCCCAGCGATATCCCGCCGCCCCGTCAATCCGCACGCTGTTGAAATAGATGTCCGTCTCGACGTCGTACTGCCAGACTTCGGCCTGCACATCGAGAAACATGTGCCCGCCGCCGGCCGTGACGGCGCCGGTGAAGTCGGACCAGTGGGTCCAGGCTGAAGGGCGCACCGTTTCGTCCTGGATCAGGCGGCGTTCGCTCTTGTGGTACAGGCGCAAACCCTGGCCGGCCATATCATGATGATCCAGGTCGGCCTCCATACTCCAGGTGTCCCGGTTGATGGCTGAAGAATCGGGATAAGTGCGGGCGCCCAGACGAGTGCCCACCCCCCACAGGGTATTGCCCAAAGTCGTCGAGCGGACAAAGACACCGGCCCCAGTATTGCGGTAGTCCACTTCCAGGGTCGACGGGGTGGCGTAGTCGATGGTACTGGCCCACCCCCGCAGTTCGAGCTTGGCCTTGCTGCCTACCACTGGCGCAACCCGGCCTTCCAGACGCCCTTCCCAATTATTGCTGCTGCGGGAATATTCGGTGGTCTCGCGGTACTGCCGGCCCCAGAACGAACCGGTCAAACGCACCCGTTCGATTTTGTTGTCGCCCAGAAAGCGGTACTCGCCCAGAAAGCGCTCGCGGAACAATTCGGTGCCGGTGCTGGCTTCGGCCCGCACCCGCCAGCGGTGTCGGGCCCGAAATGGCGACTGCCCTTCGAGGCCGGCCTGCAGCAGGAATTCGGAAATGGTTTCGGTGGTGTCGTCGGTGGCCAGGGCATAGGAGTGCAGGTAGGAATCGAAACCCGAGGTCAGGTCATAGGTCCAGGTGCGCCGCTCGGGTGTGATACGGAAATCATCGTCGGCGGCGCGTACGCCAGCGACCGGCCACCCCACCAGGAGTCCGCCGGCCAAAAAAAGAACAATGCGCAAAGTTGTGCTGATGGTTCTGTCCCGCTACCTGGTCAGCTCTTCAGCCTGGTTCAACAGGCCATGGGCGGCGCGGAGTTGGCGCAAAGCCAGTTCCGGGTCACCCGCTTGCTGGGCCTCGACCGCGCGGTCACGCTGGCGCAAAGCCCGTTCGTACATCTTGCGCGCCTGCTTCGAACCCGACTCGCCGACCTGATCGGCAACTTGTTCAGCAATGCGGCCGGCCCGCGCCGCGAATCGTTCCAACTGGCGTTCCACGGCTTCGTTGTCCGGCGCGCCGGCAGACGCTTCGCCCGCCCGGTTGGCCAGGTTCGCCGCCAATCCCGCCATCTGCAACGCTCGGCCCGGCTGGCCTTCGCCCTGGGAAGCCCGCGCGCGTTGCAGGGCTTCTTCGGCTTCGCCCAACAGTTGCCGCTGATGAGGACCAGCCTCACTGCCGAGACGTTCGCGGGTGCGGTCGATCAATTGCCGGGTGCGCTCCAGCTCCGATTCCAGACGTTCCGGTCCGCCGCCATCGGCCAACAGCCGGGCCGCGCGGTGCATCAGGTCGCCCGCTTGTTCCCACAGTTTCCAGGCCAGCTTGGCATCACCCTGGTGATAGATATCCCGGGCTCGATCAGCCTGTCGCCGAGCTCTTTCGAGAAACTCCAGCGCTTGTTCATTGTGGTTATCGCGAGCCCTTTCCATCAGGTTGGCGTGCTGGTCCCGAAAGCGTTCGGCCCGGATGCGGATGCGTTCGTCCAGCCCCATGGCCTCGCGCGCCACCCGCACCGAGTGCCACATGGCGTCACGCGCGCGCCGAGCCACACCCAACGACTCGATCATATTGCCCCGTTCGAACAGCCCCATACTGCGGTGGTGCAGCTCGGCGGCCTGCCGCAAAACCCGGCGCGCCGGGTCGCTCTGCGTCTCGGACACCAGGCCCTGTGCCCAGATGAGCAGTTCTTCGGTGCGCTCGATATATTGCCGCACACTGTCGCTGTGGTTCTGGGCCTCGGACGTTGCCGGCAACATCGCCAGCACCAAAAACACCAAACCCAGCGACGCCACCCAGATACCGGATCTGGATGAATCCAACCTATTGTTGTTATGTGGTTTAGGGGTATCCACGAGATGACCTTTCAGGTCAGGGGTCCTGGAGCAGGAAATCTGGTTCCATAACCTCGGATGCAGGCCTTGTGCCACCGCCTGAGCGGTTTGTCGATCATGGCCTATACTGTTACTACACAACGTATTGCAATGGGCCAAGCGCAGATTTAGTGCTGTTCTCCGCTGCATAGGTGTCCCTGCTCGTACAGTTTCAGGCCCGATCCGCACCTTCAGGAGCAGGATCCTACTGCTCGCCGTCGATTTCCATTTCCAGCAGGTTCATGCGCGAATACAGCGTGCGGCGGGTGATGCCCAGCATCTTGGCCGCCTGGCTCTTGTTGCCGCCCGCGCGCTGCAGCGCAGCGGCGATCAGCCGCCGCGCGTTGTTGTCCAGGTTCAGGTCTTCGCCAGGCGCTTCGCCGCTGGCAGCGGCCGCCACGTCGACCAGAATGTGCTCGTCGCCCAGTTGCCCGTCGCCGGCCAGAATGTGGGCGCGCTCCATCAGATTGCGCAACTCGCGCACGTTGCCCGGCCACCGGTAGGCCCGCAGGCGCGCCATGGTGGCAGCCGGCAGTTTGTAGCCCCGACGGCCCAACGCGCGCAAAAAATAGTCGACCAACAGGGGAATGTCGTCAGCGCGATCCCGCAGCGGCGGCATGTCCAAGGGAAACACCAGTAGCCGGTAGTACAGGTCTTCTCTGAAAGTGCGCTCGGCAATGGCTTCTTCCAAAGGACGATTGGTTGCCGCGATCACCCGCACGTCAACTTCGCGCTCAATGGGGTCACCCACGCGGCTGATCTTTTTTTCTTCCAGCACGCGCAACAGTTTGGCCTGAACCGCCATTCCGGCCTCACCGATTTCGTCGAGAAAAAGCGTGCCCCCGCGAGCGGCCTCGAACAATCCCTCACGGTCCTTGTCCGCGCCGGTGAAGGCGCCCTTGCGGTAGCCGAACAGTTCGCTTTCGAGCAACGTCTCGGCGATGGCCGCGCAATTGACCGGCACAAAGGGGCGCTTGGCCCGCGGGCCGCGGTGGTGGATGGCGCGAGCGGCCAGTTCCTTGCCCGTCCCGCTCTCGCCCCGGATCAGGACCGTGGCATCGGACGGCGCCACCCGGGTGATCATCTCGCGCAGGGTCATCGTGGCGGCGGCTTCGCCGATCAGGTCGAGATCCGAACTGGCGGCCCCGGTGACAGTGCGCAGGGCGCGATTTTCCCGTTTGAGATTGCCCTCTTCGGCCGCCTGTTCCACCACATGGGCGACTTCCTGAAAATTGAAAGGTTTGGTCAGGTACTGGTAGGCACCCTTCTGCAAAACCTCGACCGCATTCTTCACTTCCCCATAGGCGGTCAGGATGATGACCGCCGTCTCGGGGCTGGTCTCCTTGACGCCCTCAAGCACCCCCATGCCATCGACCGGTTCCATGCGCAGGTCCGTCAGCACCACATCGAAAGCCGTGGCCCGCACCTCATCCAGGGCTTCCTGACCACCGTACACACCGACAACGTCGTGCCCGCGGTGCTCCAGAGCGCTCTTGAGCAGAGTCACCATCTTCTTTTCGTCGTCGACCACCAGAATCCTGGCCACGTTGTGCTCCTAGGTTTTGTTCGTCGGCACCAGGGGTGCCCACAATTCGGCGACCGCGCCACTGCCGTCGCTGCGGTCGCGCAAGGTCAGGCGGCCGCCCATATCCTCCATGATTTTGCGCGACATGGCCAGCCCCAGTCCGCTGCCCTTTTCCTTGCTGGTCCAAAAAGGCTCGAACAGTTTGCCGACATCGGCGGTGCCCAGGCCCGGGCCATCGTCGGTGACAACGACCCGCACCTGTCCGGATTCGAGGGTCACCGCGACGGCCACCACCCCACCGTCGGCCAAGGCATCACGGGCGTTGATCAACAGATTGAGCACCACTTGCTGCAACCGGCGCGGATCGCCCAGCACCAGCGCCTGGGGCATGGACTCCTGAATTTCCAACTGCACACCGGCCGCCGCAAGTTCATCGCGCACCAGATGCGACGTGCGCCGCACGCCCAGGGCGAGGTCAAATTCTTCGACCACCGCGTCCTTGTCCGTGCCGAAGGCCAGGTAGCCGGTCAGGATCTGGTCCAGCCGGTCCACTTCTTCGGGAATAAAATCGGCCACCTCGTCGGCGATGCCCTGTTCGGACAGCAAGCGCTGCAGATGTTCGCCCGCCCCACGGATAATGCCCAGCGGGTTGCGGATCTCGTGCGCGATGCCCGCGGTCATGCGCCCCATGGCGGCCAGGTTTTCCTGCCGCTGGATCGAGGCGCGGTACCGGCCGATGGCCAAATTGATCTGGGACAAAAAGACGCCCATCAGCACCAGCACCAACAAGACCAGGCCGCCGGTGAGCCAGGCCGCCATCTTCAAATCATCCAGGGCCTCAAAAAAATCAGGGCTGCCGCTCACCGTCACGATGGCCACCACATAACCGCCATCGGTCACGTAGTTCATGATCGGCGCGTAGGCTGATTTCTGTTTCAACCCCTCAGTGCCGCCCAGATCATACAGACGGGTGGCGGCGGCCTTGCCCAACTGCGCCGATTCGACCGCCCCGGGGTCCAGTTGCCAATAGTCGTTGGGTTGGCCAGCGGCCAGCGAAGCGGAGGTCGACAGGACGACCACCTGATCCAGGGGATTGGTCAGAGTGATCTCGGCCAGGTTTTCCTGGCGCGCCACCGCGGTGAATTTTTCGTGCAGGGTTTCGAGGTAGTAGTCGCTGGTGGTATCGCCGAGGGAGTGGCTCAGCAAGGCTTGGCCGTCGGTCATTTCGGCCACGGTGTGGGCCACGGCCAACAACCGTTGCCCGAGGGCTTCATCCAGGCGGGCGTGGGCCCCGTTGTACATGCGGCCCAACCCGAAGGTCACCGCGACGATGATCAGCGCATAGGCCAGAGCGGCCCAACCGAACCAACGCCGGCCGCCGGTCATCCGGCTTCGGCGCGGCCGGATGGCGGCTGCTGCGCCTCTTGAACAACTTCTTGAACAACTTCTTGAGCACCCGTGGCCAGGGCTTCACTTTGCTCCCGGGCATGGTAGCTCGAGCGCACCATGGGCCCACTCTCGACCCACTCGATACCCAGCTCGCGACCCAGCCGGGCGTACTCGTCAAACTCCGCCGGCTCCACGTAGCGCAGCACCGGGTGGTGCTTGGCCGTGGGCTGCAGATACTGCCCGATGGTCATAATCTGCACGCCGTGGTCCACCGCATCCTGCATCAGCTGGACAACTTCTTCCTTGGTCTCGCCCACCCCGACCATGATGCCGGTCTTTACGCGCACGTTGGCGCCAAAACTGTCGGCCCATTGGCGGCTGCGCCGGAGCACCTGCAGCGAGCGCAGGTAGTCGGCCTGGGGCCGCATGGTGGTGTACAGCCGAGGCACCGTTTCCAGATTGTGATTCAACACCTCGGGCGCCGCCTCGAGCACTTTTTCGAGGGCCAACGGGTCGCCCATGAAATCGGGAATCAAGACTTCAATGCCGCAACCGGGATTGCGCCGCCGGATCTGCCGAATCGTCGAAGCAAAATGGGCCGCGCCGCCGTCCGGCTGGTCATCGCGATTCACCGAGGTGACCACCGCGAATTTCAAGGCCAGTTCGGCCACCGCTTCGGCCACGCGCCGCGGCTCGTCCGGATCCACGGGCGTGACCTTGCCCCCGGGAATGTTGCAGAACGTGCAG
>CAZLUL010000169.1:0-9112 GCA_964562635.1 uncultured Fibrobacteraceae bacterium
TCGCCGCTCCCACCGGCCGCTACGAGACAGGCGCGGCCGACAACATCGGTCTGGGCTTCTGGACACACCAGTTCCAGGGCTTCGGCTATTATTATCCCTGGGAACACCAGGCGACGGCCTTCATGGCGGGTTTGACCTACGAACTGAATGGTGGCATCAAGGACGCCGACGTCAATCCCGGCAACCGCCTGAGCCTGGAATGGGGCCTGAGCCATTACTTCAATTCTTCGTTTGAATTATCGGTGCACGGCGCGCACAATTGGCAGGTCACCGACGACGCCGGCAACGATGTCTTCTGGGACCCGGCGGCGCGCGACCGGAAGAATACGCTGATGCTTGGGGCCGGCTTCTGGCCCTGGGCGGGGCGCCTCCAGGTCACGGCCAGATACGGTTTTGACTCCGGGATGCGGCAGCGGTTCGACAACTCGCACCTGATGCTCAATGTGACTTTCCTGACAAGTATTCTGGATGGACGGTAGAGAGTCGGCGGAGTGATCGCGAGGCAGTTTAATGTGGGGTTTTTGTCCGCCTGACCACCTGGGCGGGCACCGGGCCGTATCGGGCCCATTACCCCATGAGACAATGACTTTAAGGGGCTAGCCATGAAGATACGCAACTTGCTGATGGTGCTTGTGATTCTCGGAGTGATCACGCAGGCCGGCTGCTCGAATTTCAAGGCTTCCAAGCGACTGAACCTGGCCCCGTTCGCCGAGGACATGATCGCAGTCGCGGGGGACATCCAGTACGGCCTCGGTCAGACGTACTCCGTCTACCTGCACGGCTACGATGATACGCCCGAAGCCGCGAGACTGCTCGTAATTTCGGCGAAGGTCCGTTTGCTGATCCGGAACGCCATTTCCTATGCTCTGGAGGTGGTCGCCCTGGCCGATTCCCGCCTGTCGGGGTCCGAACGGACCCTGGCCCTCAGCCAAAAAATCGAGGACTTGGTGCGGCCCGTGATCCAGCCCCCGACGGCCGCCTTGAACATCAGCGAGGCCCAGCTCGATACGCTCGTCGCCAGGGTGCGTGACTCGAAGAATCTCCTGGACGGCCTCGGCGCTGCACAGCCCATCATCAATGAGGTCGCCCGGTTGTCCGGCGAGATCTTCGAAGATACCAAGAACGCCCTCGACGAGGCTGTGGCAGCCACCCAGCGGGAGATTGAGAACGATATTGCTCCGGTCCTGGCCCAGGATGCCCTGATGCGTGATTTCCAATGGCGGGGCGTCAGGGCCATTGAGATGATAGTCCGCTACCGCGCAGGCGATACGGCGGCCCTGGACACCCTGATCGTCCTGGCACCGGGCCTATCGGGTATGGTGGCCACCGAGGATGGGTTGACTATCAAGGAGTTGGCGGTAACCGAAGAACGCATACTCTTTGGACTGCAGACGATCAGCGATGTGCGTGATCAACTGAAACCGGATGTCGAGCTCTACTGGAAACAGCAGGCCGAACTGGAGGAAATCACCGCCTCGTTCAACACGGCTCTGCGTCAGGCGCGCGTGGCGATGATCGCGTGGTCTCGCGCTCACCAGCGGCTTGCCTCCGGTATCACCGACCCGGCCGAGATTGATATTTTTGGCCTCGCGAAAAAGGCTGCCGGCGACTTCTTGCCGATACCCTAAGTTGAAGTGAGAGGTGAGCGTTCAAGCGCAATATCGTCATCCACGGGGCCAAATACGTATCGACGGATTTTGCCGACCGCTGCGGTCGATTGGGCCGCAGTTGGGGCTGTCCGGCTCTGCCTGTGGAGTCCACTGGCGAAATCATTGACCTGATCAAGAACGGTTCCTGTGTGTTTGTTTACGGTGACGATTGAAAGATCGCATCTGTTTTCGTTCCAGCCAAAGGACAAGTTCATGCGCATCGTTTTGATTTGTTTGTTATTGGTCGTGCCGATTGCGGCCACGGCGCTGGCCGATGCCACCACCAATGTCACCACCGATGCCACCACGGCCATCAGCACCTTGATCGATACAATGACCCGCGACCAGGCGCTGGACCTGTCCGGTGAACAGGTGTTGGGCGTCCGCATCCTGCCGCTCATCTACGCCGGTAGCGACAACGCCCCCTTGTGGACCGACAGCGCCACGGTGCGGCAACTGCTCGACGGCATCGAGGCCATGGCGGATGACGGTCTGGACCCGGCGGACTACCATGCGGCGGCTCTGAAATCCTTCGGCGATGCGATGCCTGATGACCCCGATGTTCTGGCCAACCGGGATGTGCTGCTGACCGACGCTTTTGGCGTCATGCTCTATCATCTGGCCTTCGGCAAGGCTGACCCGCAACGCCTGGATCAGGATTGGACCTTCGATGAATTGTTCGTGGATGTGGACTTGACTGACGAGAATACGCGGGCCGAAGTGGCAACTACCGTGCGCAACGCCATTGTTGATGGCGATCTGGGAAGTTTGTACGCAAGGGTCAGACCGCAGTTGCCGATTTATCGCAATCTGCGCGCCGGTTACAAGCAGTACCGGGATCTGGAAGTTGTCGGTGGCTGGGAGGCGGTTCCGGAGGGCGCGACTCTCAGGGAAGGCGATACCGATCCCCGGGCGAACGACCTGCGCCGCCGCCTGCAGGTGACCGGGGACTTTGCCGGCCCGGACACCGGGAGCAGCGTTTTTGACGCCGACCTCGCCGCGGCCCTGACCGGATTCCAGGCGCGACACGGCCTGACCGCCGACGGGATCGCCGGCAAGCGCACGATCGCCGCGCTGAACGTGCCGGTTGCCGATCGCGTCGACCAGATCCGAGTCAATCTGGAACGGGCCCGCTGGGGCATCCACCACGAAGTGGATTCGGAACTCGTACTGGTGAATATCGCTTCCTACCAGGCCTGGCTGATCCGCGGCAATAAGGCTGTCTGGCAGACACGGGTGCAGGTGGGCAAACCCTTCACGCGCACGCCGGTCTTTACCGATTTGATGATCTACCTGGAGTTCAATCCGACCTGGACGGTGCCCGCGTCGATCAGCAACAAGAGCACGCTGCAACACCTGAAGAAAGACCCGGGCTACCTGGCCACCAAAAACATGGTGCTGCTCGCTTCGGACGGCAGCAAGGTCGACCCCCTGACCGTGGACTGGAGCGCCCAGACCCGGATGCCCTACACGGTGAGGCAGGAACCCGGGCCCACAAATGCCCTGGGCCGGGTCAAGTTCATCTTTCCCAATAAACACGCGGTCTATCTGCACGATACGCCCAGCCGCCAACACTTCAAACGTTCAGATCGCGCCTTCAGTCATGGTTGTATCCGCGCGGAAAACCCTCTGGAGCTGGCGGCATTGTTGCTGGATGACAAGTCCGGATGGAGCGCGCCGGAGATTGACGCGGTCATCGCCAGCGGCAAGCGGACCAGGGTGAATCTGAGCAAGCCGATCCCCGTGATTCTGCTATATTGGACGGCCTATTCAATGGCCCCCGGCTCAGTCAATTTCCGCACCGACTTCTATGATCGGGACGCGCCTGTGCTCAGGGCGCTGAATGGGCCCCTGCTGCCCCAGGGGAGGCATGAAGGTTGAATTCGCCGGCCTCCGTTCCCGGCGGCCGCAACATCCAACTGATGGTGACCGGTCAGAAGGCGAGATAGACCTTCGCAATGAGCCCGCTGAAGTCGAACTCGACCTCGTGGGCGATGTTGTCCTCTTTGTATTCCACCCGCTCGAAGTTGTATGACAAGCCCGCCTTGACGCCTATCCACGGGGCTACCATGTAGCGGCAACCCAGCTGCGCGCGCACGGCGAAGGCCTGGGTGTCGCCCACCGGCAGGTAGACGAAATCCACGGCGTTCTCGATGATCAGGCGGCTGCCCAGCTGATAGTTGGCGACCAACCCGATCAGGGGAAAGGCCGCCACGAATTCGGCCTCATCGCCGATCGTGCCGGTCTCCGGCTCCCCGTTGACAATAAGATCGCCGTCGAGAAAGTAGCCCGTATGCGTGCTGAAGATGTGCACACCCGCCTTGCCGAGAACCAGGCTCTGCTCCCTGCTGTGAAAGGCGTAGGCGTAGTTCAGGTCGAGAAAATCGTAGTCGAGTCTCGCGGACATCACGCCGTCCAGACTCACCAGGTCGCCTTCGATGACGATGGGTTCCTGGACGACGCGGCGTTCACCCGAGCGACGCAGTCGCGAGAAGGTTCCCGCCACGTATGCGTGGTCCGTGATCCGCCACAGCGCGTTGAGGTTGCCGACGATCTCGGTGGTGGGCAGGTCAAGCTGGCCCTCCATATCGACAAAAGCCTGATCGTTGGACTCGGTATCGGTGTACTTGTATGTGGAGTCGAAGCGAACGAGGAAAACGCCGGCGGAGATCGCCAGACGCCTGTCTTCTATACGTTCGGTGAAGCTCGTTTCGGCGAGTTCGGCAGCGGTGGCGGTGCCGACATCCAAACCTGTCATGGCAGGCAAGGAGGCCAGGACAACGACAGTCAGCGAAAGGTGTGCAATTTGCTTGATTATGGCAGGTCCTCCTGATTCGCTCCCAATGAGATCTGAATTGTTCGACGAGACCTCAGTACCTCAGTGTAGCCCAGTGTAGGCGAAATCTCGATCCGAGCCAACGGCATTCTCCTGTTCCTGCAAATGCCGCCCAATCAGAATGACCCCGCCCCGAGTTCCACAACGTAGGTGAAGCGATTTATGTCGAAGGCCCCATAGTTCTTGACCCCGAGCCGCAGTCCCCAGAAATCCGTGATAAACGACAGGAAACTCAGTGGCGAATGTCCGATCTGCGTGCGGAACTTGAACCCGGCGTCGACGACCAGGTCGGTGCGCCGCTCCATTATACCGGTTCCGGGGTCCCGGTCATACCATTCCGCGCCTACGGCGATGTAGGAGTCGAGCCAGCGCGAAGCCGAGTTGGAGTAGAGTAGGGTCCAGCCGAAGTCCCGCAGGTTGTTGCCCTTGGCGTAACCGCGATGCAGTACGTAACCGCCGGTCATCGGTATCGTCATGTTTTTGCCGATAAAGAAGGGAAGGGTCCAGCTGAAGCCAAAGCGACCGTCGGAGTAGGCCGAGACCGAAAAAGAGCGCTTGAGGGCACCGGCATTGAACCAGTTCCAGGCCTCGTCCAGGGTGGAGACCTTGCGGTGTACGGGCCCGTCAGGCAACGCTTTGCCCACGAAAAACCTTTCGAGATGGGATTTACCGACCTGCTGCGCGTCCCAGTCGGCAGCCACGGACGCCTGCGGCAGCATTCGCAACTCGTAAATCTGGTTGTTGCCGGCGTCGGCCTGCCGCCCCCTCAGCTGACCGTGGAGCGGACTGTCACCTGGTAGCGGCGGGATCACGCGGTCCTCCGGGTGGCGCACCTTGGTCATCCATGCCTGGTAGGTGGAGGTGAACAGACCGCCCGAGCGGATGACGTCCCGCACTCCCCACGCGTCGTTGACCCGCACATTGACGTCGTAGCTCGGCGTGAAGTAGCCGTCACCGTTCCGGTCTGGTGCCAGGGCGTGCTTACCTTCTTCCACCAGCACGTTCATGGGAAACTCGGCGTCTCCTTCCACCTCAAGAATGTTCCAGTACCACTCGATACCGTGGGCCTTGCCCACGACACGGTTCACAAAGATCACAGCGTGGGGTGTGCCGCAGTCTGGGTACCCCAATCCGGACAGGTACTCACCGTCGCTGAGCGCCACGCCAATACGCATTTCGATCGTCTCGATGTCGTGCCGGTGCGAGCCGAAACCGGCCTCATTGGCGAAATAAGCGTAATAATCGAGGCGCAGCAACATTCCGACGTCGGTGTTGATCACGGCCTCAGCCCAGCTCGTTCCCGTCTCGCGGAAGACGGGTTCGCCTCCTTCTTTTTTGCCAACAATTTCCTTGAGCTGGAAGTACACCACCGGACGGGTAGCGGTCTCAAATGGGAACGGATCAGGAGTCAGGATTTTCGAGCCGTGGGCATCATTCAGTGAGGGTTCATCGGGAGAGAACCAGAACACCGGCGCGGCGTATGCCGCCAACTCTGCCACCGTCATGTCGCGCGGAGTTCCCCACCAGACAACCCCTGGCAGATCGCTGAAGTCGCAGTTGCAGGCCGAGGCAGGCTGCTGCGCGTGGGAGGGACCGGTTGCGCCAAGGACCAGCGCCAAAAGGCTCCAACCGATCACGTGAGCAAAGCGAAAATTCATACCCAAACCTTCCTGAGACATTGACAGGCACCAAGTCGTGAGCGGTTTACCGGGCATTAGGGCAGGTACTTCTCATAGCGTTCTTCGCCGTTCTCCAGGTCGACGCCGAACATCTCGATGTACTCGACCGTTGGCAAGATCCCGCCCTCTTTGGCGAATATGTAGATCCGGTTCAGGACAGCGCGGCGGCCGTCGATGTCGATGAGCGCGCGGAATGTGTCCTGTACGGCGGCGACGAAGATATCGCGACCGATATCAGCCTTCATCTCGAGCCGCAGCTGGGCGTCCTGCTGGTCGCGAACCTTGAACCCGTAGGCCATTTTTTTTTCGATGCGCTTGAGCTTCTTGCGCTCTCCGTCCTCGGCCAGCTTGAGCCAGTAGACTTCGACCGGGTCCTTCTTGGTCAGCTTCCCGTCCGGCAGTACCCGGGCATCGTAGACCACGATGTTCGCGTTCTTATTGCGCTCGATGTGAAAAAGACGCTGAATGGCGTAATCTTCGGCGGCGCTCAACCGGGGGAACACCGAGACCGCTGCCAGTAAGACGAGCAGGAATATCAGAGTGCGCTTTTCCATGAACAATATGTTCCTTCCGTAGGGAACGGGCTCGACAGGGCTTCGGGTCCCGCTAAAAATTCTGAACTGGCGAAAGAGGCCTGCACGGGGTCAATCATGAGGGCCTGTCTGGAGACCCCGTACATGGCGTCCGGTTCCCGGTGGTGATGGGCCCGGATCAGGGTGCCGCGTGAGCGGCAGGCATCGCGTTTCCGAACGCAATCCAGGTGGTTCCGTCCATGGTGACCGTCAGGGTCATGTGCCCGTCGTGGGTGACGTAGACGTTCCAGGCGCGTCCGTTTTCGAGGCCGGCCACGACCCAGCCGTCATCCTGCTCGAGCACCGCGTCGATGTCGCTTTTTTCGCCGCGCCGTTCGGCCGGAGCCAGCAGGGTGATGACCTTTTTCCCGATGTCCAGGTGGAAGAAGGTGGGCGGGGTGACGCCGTCAAACTCCGGCGGCCCGCAGTCCACGCCCGCGGAGCACTCCAGGGACTCGGTAATCGAGCAAATGAACTGCGTCTCGGCCATGGCTCCGCCGACTCCTACAAGCAACAGAGACGCTGTCAACAGTATTACGGATTTCAAATGAAACATGTGTACCTTCCTGGTTGCGGCGATGGCCCGCGTTCTCAGTTGACGACGTAGTCTTTGCCGGTCATGCAGGCCGCGTAGTTGCGGTCCCACTTCTCGAGCCCGCGATTGAACTCGTCGATGGCGGCCTGGGCCGCCGAATCGGATTGCTCCTGCGCACGGCGGGAACGCCGGCCGCCGGCCAGTCCACCGGCGGCCGCCCCGATGGCCGCACCCTTGCCCGCGTCGCCGGCAATGGCCCCGATGATCACGCCGGCCGCCGCTCCACGGGCCGCGCCGCCGATCACTCCGCCTTCGGCCTGTTCGGCGGTCTGTTCCGCGGCATAGCCCTTCTCTACCAGCACGTCGTAGGCCTCGTACGGATCCCATCTGGACTGTTCGGTCGCCCAGCGATAGCACTCGAGCTGGTCAGCCATTTGCTGCTCCTCGGTCTGTTCAGAGCCGGGGAAGAGAACCTTCTGGGTCGGGTTGGTGCTCGGCGGCACTTGGGATGTTTGCCCGTCCGCTGCGGCCGACGGCCCTTCGGTGATTGCCATGGCGAACAGCACCAGGGTGCCAAGCGCCACACCGGCGATGAGTCGGTTGAATCGTGAAGCGGAATTGATCATGTCGTCCTCCTGATTTGCACCGCGTCAGCGGCGCAGCCTACTTTGTCATTTTCTGATCTTGATTTGTCAGGCGGTCGTTCGTCGGCCGTCACCGCACGACCTTCAGCAAGTCTCCCTGGGCTATCTGGTCTTTCAGGTCACGCCCATTCATGAACGCTGTCTCCTGCTGCGCCTCCTGAGGCACCCCGAGCTCGCTGAGCACAGCGCCCAGATTTCCGGCGGTGGGCGCGCTGACGACATGCACACGCAGCGGTTGCACCGCGAGGATTTTCTGGTCCTCGATGGTCGCGACGCCGTCGAGCAGCGCATTGATTCGGCTCCCATGGGTTGCGAGGTCCGATTCGGAAACGAGCCCATAGAGGCCGAGGACGATCTTGTCGTGCTCAATAAACCGGGCCCGCACGCGGGTCCGTTGCCGGCCCTGGACGTGATTGGCTTCAATCGCGACCGCTGTCAGGCCGTTGATTTCAGTCGACCGGCGCTCGACCAGTTGGAGAGCTTCTGCGGTCAAAAACGCTTCGGCAGCCGCCGAGGCGGAGCTCTCCTCCGAGAGTACCACCTGAACCAGGGCTTTGTCATCCGGGGCGACAACCAGCACGCGGCTGGCCGAGTTGGTCAGTTTCCACTTCTCGGGCACGGGAAACTGGAACTCGAGGGTCGGATGGTAGAATACGTTTTCCCGCGTGAATCCGCGGCGGGGGTCGGGCCCGTAGACGATTCCGTCAATCCGTTTCAGGTAGTCCGCCGAGACCACGGTCCGCGGGGCGAAATCGATCTTCAACTGCCACTCGTCCGCAAGTTCGTTGACCCGTTCGTAGCGTTGCTCGGGATTGGGATGGGTCGACATGTAGGTCGGTACCGAATGTCCGGCTCCGGTGGACATGGCCCCGAGCGTATGAAAGAAGTCGGCCATGGGGTGGGCGTCGAGGCCGACCCGCGTGACATATTCGACTCCCAGGCGGTCGGATTCCGACTCCTGGTCGCGGCTGTACTTGAGCAGGCCCAGGTTGATCGGTGCCGTGGCTACGCCGCCGATGACCGGAAAACGCTGGGCCAGGCGGTCGGTCAGGCCAAAGCCCGTGAACAGGACCCGCTGCGACTGCTGCTCCACGCTGTGACGGGCCACAACGTGACCAGTCTCGTGGCCCATGACGCCCGCCAACTGGTCCTCCGAATTGAAGAAGGCGAGGATGCCGCGCGGCATGTAGATGTAGC
>CAZLUL010000170.1:0-8996 GCA_964562635.1 uncultured Fibrobacteraceae bacterium
AAAGGGGACCCGGATTGCTCCGGGTCCCCTTGGCAAACTTCAAAAGCCGGTTCGCTTAACGGTACAGCGCCTTGACATCGCCAAAGCTCGCATTTTCCGTGGCAACCGCGCTGTCGCGGGCGATGACCATCGTTCCGAAAGGAGCGACATCGGTAATCCAAACGTTCACACCAATTGTCCGGAAGCCCCACTGCACGTGGCGGGCCGATTCTGCCGAGCCAAGGCGCAGGACAATGTCGGGTCCCGCGTCGTTGGCGCGCGTGAAACTCTACCCGACCAGGCCGCGACTGGTCGCAAGCGTCAATCGGGCCAGATTGGCAAATGGCTCGTCCGTCATTATAGCTCCGGGTTCCAGGACATTTGTTGATATTTGAGACAGGGAAATATCGTTGCAGACTCAGGTCAACGAAACCGGAACCCATAAGAAAAACTCCCCTTGCCGGACTGCCGACAAGGGGAGCGCAATCAACTTGTGAACAGGACCGGGATTTACCGGAACAGGGACTTCACGCCACCCCAGCTCATGTCCTCGGTCGCAACCGGGCCCGCGGGGTAGAAGTTGACGTTGTCATAGAAGACGCCCGAACCTTCATAGTTGGTGCAATTGCTGGAGAAGCCGATCTGCAGCAACTGGCCAACGAGGCTCGCATCGATGTCAATCGACAGCGAGTAGCTGCCCCAGCTGGCCGGGATGGAAGTCGTGTCTTCCGTGATGAAGTTGGTCGTCGCGAAACCGGCGGCGGGATTCAGGGTCTTGATGAAGGCCAAGGCCGTCGAAGCGCCGGCCAGGTTGGCCAGCTTCGCGTCAAAATCGAAAACCCAGGTCTCACCGACGTCGCCCGCGCCGATCACCATTTCCTGGAAGGTATTGGCCTCGATGACGTTGCCGACGGCGTGGTCGACATTGTTGTAATCACTGAAAATGTTGAGTTGCTGGCTACCCTGGCCCGCGCCGCCCTCGCCAACGGCGATCTGGCAGAAGCCGCCACCATCATTGGGGGCGCCGAAAACGCCGTAGCCATACAGGTAAGGGGTACCGCCGGGTCCGAAGACGTTGGCGAAGACCAACCAGCCATCGTCCGCAAGGGCGCTGCCGCCGGTTTGGTTCAGACCTTCAAAATCCTGGTTGTACGCCTCGATAGCCATACCGGAAGCAGGAATCATACTGATAAGGATGGCGACGGCGAAGAAAGCAATAGCGCGTGTCTTCATTTTGGGTTCTCCCTGAGTTTTGGCTGGACCGGTTTTTCGGGTCTCGCCTTTTCTTACCTGTGGGAAATGCTCGGAATCTTAAGGGCGATCAAGATGCCTTTTTCCGACGCACAAACCCAATGAGTTCAACCCTGATATTGTAAACTATGTTCGGTAACCGAATCAAGTTGTTTTTCACAATTTTGCAAAAAACATTCTCTTATATCTTAGTTATTGAAATAATGACACTTGCAGGACCCTGTCAGCTCATTTTGCCCATCGTTTTTTGGGATTTAGTGAAATAGGGGTTTCAGTAAGTGCGTTTTCGGAGAATCAGAAGCAGAGCAGGGGCACGATGGGGCGGACTCAAAAGCCACAGGGATAGCTTCAGTCTCCGTCTTCAACAGTATCACGGTACATGTCAAGGCGTCGGTCACCCCACAAATCATTGCGCGGCGTAAAGAGTTTGTCCTTTTCCAATATTTCCACGGCCGCAGTGGCTGCCCCGATACCGCCTTGGGCCAAGGTTGCCAATCTTTCGCCCAGACGCGATACGATTTGACTGCGTCCGCTGAATGTCAGCGCCGTTCCCGTTCGGTTTTCCGTCCCGACTCGATTGCTTGTCACCGCGACCACCATGTTTTCCTGGCAGCGGGTGATCATGGCGTCCTGGCACCAGGGCAACAGCAGGTTCGAGGGGTGGCAGATGACTTCGGCCCCGGCCAAGGCCAGACTGCGCGCCGCTTCGGGAAATATCCAATCAAAACAGATCATCAGGCCAATGGTGGTGCCGCAGGCCTCAAAAACGGGAAAGCCCAGATCGCCCGGCGTGAAAATGGATTTTTCGTCCAGAAAGAGGTGCACCTTGCGGTAGATCCCACGGCTGCCGTCGGGCCGGATGAGGACCGCCGAGTTGAACACCTGGTCGCCGCAGGATTCGGCCAGACCGGCCACGACTGTGGTGCCGGTGTCACCGGCGAACTGGGTCAGGCGGGCGCAGGTGGGGCCAGGGGTATCGCCGGTCAGGTTCTCGGCCAACGCCAGCGCCTCTTCGCGTGAAGTGAATTGGTAACCGGTGTTGAACAGCTCGGGGATCACGGCCAGGTCACAACCGGACGGAACCAAACCCAAAGCCGTGTCGATGTTGGTCTGGACTTCGCCAAATACCGGGTGGGTCTGGATAGCGGCAATCTGCAGTTCCTTCATCGCCTGTTCCCGTCGGGGTCGTAGTCGGGATGTCCGGTCAGACCCAGAAATCGATTCAGTGTTTTTTCGCGAGGGTAGCGGCTGACGACCAATTCGCGGCCGGCCAGTCCCAGACGACGAGCGAGGGCGGGGTCATCCAGCAGTTTGATCAGGGCTGCCAGCAAGGCATCGCTGTCACCGGGCGGCACCAGCAATCCCGTTTCGCCATCGACCACGATTTCAGGCAGACTGCTGGCGTCACCAGCGATGACCGGCACTTCGCAGGCCAAAGCCTCGGCGGCCGCCAGGCCAAATCCTTCGGCGTGCGACGGCATGGCCAGGATGTGCAGTCCCTGATAAAACTTTTCCACGTTTTCGGTATAGCCCAACAATTCCACATCTTCGGGGTGGCGCAGCCCGGCGCGCCAGCGTTCCAACTCAGCCTGCAGGATGCCTTCGCCGGCCAGGCGCAAAATCGGCCGCTCGGCGCGCTCCTGCGCGTCGATGGCCGTCCAGGCCCGCATCAATTCGGGAATGCCCTTGCGCTCGATCAACTGGCCCACCGCCCCTACGACCGGCCGGCCTGAAGGTGCGCCGCCAGGAACGAAGCGATCAATGTCGATGCCTTTATAAAGCAAGTGCACCCGCTCGGGATCCAGCCAGGGCCCACTTTCGAGAATTGTTTGGCGAGTCGCCAGGCTGTTGACCAGCACCCCGGTGCAGAGAACCTGAAAATACCAGCGGTAGTCCAGGCGGTCCTTCAGCGGAAAGTCGCTTTCGCGGGTAGCCAAAACGCAGGGCATTCTGGCCAGGCGACCGGCCGGCGCGGCCACTTTCACGTCTTTGGTGCGGTTGGCCACCAGGGCGGTGGCGCCAGTCTGGCGCAAGTGCGCCGCCAGGGCGGCGATGGTCCAGGGGGCACCGTCGATGCGAATGGTCAGCGGCTTGACGGGCAAACCTTCGGCGCTGGCCCGGGCGCGCAACTCGCTGTCCGGATTGGTCACGAACTCGACGGCGCAGCCGCGGTCGCGCAGGGCCAGGGCGGTTTCCAGCATCCAAACTTCGGCGCCGCCCCAGCTGCGCATGGAGTTGACGAACGACAGGCGGTAGGGGCGTGGGGAAGATGACACGTATTGCTCCGCAGTTCAGGCTCAGAAAGGATTGAGGGCCCAGCATAGTGGTCGCGCCCTTCCTCGCCAAGAACAATGGCAGCCGGTACCATCGGCGTGGGAGATGGCGACCGCTGAAATGTCATCTGCGGTCAGTTGGCCATCACCATTGCCATACCGGACCCGGTGGCTTAGCTTTCTGGCAACCCTGACGTCCCTATTCCGGCAAACACCTGGCCCCAGTGGCCCGAGGCTCTCGTTGTCCAGCACTGCCCTGAAACGCAAAGAAGTCCACTTCGACCCCCGTGTCGACTGGTTCAGCGATGTGCATCGCCTGCTGTCGCCCATGGCCGGCGTCACCGACCGCCCCTTCCGCGAGATCTGCCGCCGGTACGGCGCCGATATGGGTTTTTGCGAATTTGCCTCGGCGGCGGGCCTGGCTTACGGCGGCGAAGCGACCTGGTCGCTGGTCGATACCGAAGGGGAAGCGGGCCGCGTCGGCATCCAGATTTTTGGTTCGGATCCCGAACACATGATGGCCGCGACGCGCCTGCTCAACGAGCGCCAAATGGATGTGCTGGACATCAACTTCGGCTGTCCGGCCAAGAAGGTGGTCAAGAAGTGTGGCGGCAGCGCGCTGCTGGCTGATTTGCCTCTGCTGCAGAAAATTGTCGAGGCCGTGGTTTCCGAATCCCGGGTGCCGGTGACGGCCAAGATCCGCACGGGCTGGGATGAAGAAACGGTCAACTACGAAGAGGTGGGCCTGCTATTGCAAGAGGCGGGGATGTGCTGGGTCACCATGCACGGCCGCACTCGGGCCCAGAAGTACACGGGACAGGCCAATTGGGACCGCATCGCGGGCCTGGTGGAAGCCCTGGACATCCCGGTGATTGGCAACGGCGATGTGGTCGATGGCGAAAGCTACCGCCGCATGGTGGAGCATACGTCCTGCCATGGCGTGATGATCGGGCGGGGTGCCATCGGCAATCCCTGGATCTTTAGCGAGATGCATGCCGTCGATCAGGGCAAACCCGCGCCCGAAGTGAGTTTTTCGGAGATGTGCCTGGCGACCATAGATCACCTGCTGGGCGAAGTCGCCTTGCGGGGCGAACCCCAGGGATCGTTTGTGGTGCGCAAACACATCGCCCGCTGTTTCAAGGGCTATCCCGGCGCGGGTATCCTGCGCCGCAAGCTGTACGCCACCACAGTGGCTTCAGAAATGGAAACCATCCTGCGGGATGCCGCCGCTGCCGGCGATCCGCGCTACGACGAGTTCAACGAGGCTGAGGGAGATGCCCATGCTGACAACTAGGCGACGTATTGTCCTGCTGATTGCGGTGGGGGTGCTGAGTCTCCTGGCCGGCTGCGCCAAGCAGTCCGCCCCGGGGCTGTCCGAACAGGACATCGTGCCGGCCGACCAGCGGATCATCGAACACACCGTTGGTCCTGGCGAATCATTGGCCCGCATTGCCGACAATTATTATGGCGATCCAGATCGCTACCTGGACATTGCCCGTGAGAACGGCATCAGTGATCCCGGCCGGATCGTGCCCGGATCGGTGCTGCGCCTCAGCTTCAGTGCCGACCAATGGGACGCTGCGCGTCAGCGGGCCGCGGCGTTGAAGCCCTACAACAAGGGTGTCGACCTGATGGCCAACGAACGGGTGGGCGAGGCCGAGAAACAATTCAAACTGGCGTTGGAAACGGCGCCGGACTTGCGCGCGGCTAAGTACAACCTGGCCCTGGTGCATCTCAAGCGCGGGCGCAATGACCGGGCGCTGATCCTGCTGGAAGAGCTGACCACCGAACGCCCCGAAGATCCGGATTTTCTTTTCGCCCGGGGCAACGCCCTGTTCCAGTCGACCCGCTTTGACGAGGCGGTGGTGCAATTCGCGGGGGCTCTGGAATACCGTCCGGGATTCAAGCGGGCGGCCTTTGGTCTGGCCCGCAGTTACCAGGAAGCCGGCCAGCGCCAGCGAGCCATGACCGCCTGGGAAGACTACCTGAAACTGGACAGCACCTCGAGTTGGGCGGCCACCGCCCGGCGCAACCTGCGGAAGCTGCAGGATGAGCCCGGGCAATAGTCCCCTGTTGTCGCTGCGTGGCTGGTCGCTGGACCGCCACTCGGCCGCAGGCCCGCGCACGGTGCTGGACAGCATCGACCTGGATCTGCACGCCGGCCGCTGGTTGGCGGTCATCGGCGCCAATGGCTCGGGCAAATCCTCCCTGCTGAAATACCTCGCCTCCGAAGACTCGCCCCTGGCCGATCAGGCCGCCATCATGTTCCAGGATCCCGACGACCAGATTTTTGCCACCGGCGTGGACCGCGAGATCACGCTGGGCCGAACCGGCCGCGATGCCGAGGCGGTGCGGCAGGAGTTTGGTCTTGAAGGGTTGGGGGAGATGAACCCGCGCCTGTTGTCGGCGGGCCAAAAACAACGCCTGGTCCTGGCGGTGGCTTTGGGTGATTCGCCCCAGGTGCTGCTGTGCGACGAGCCGACCAGTCTGCAGGATCCGGGGCAGGCGCAGTGGGTGCTTGATCGCCTGGATCACTGGCGGCACGAAACCGGCGGCTCTCTGGTAACCGCGACTTGCGACCGTAACGAAGCCGCCAGGGCCGATGAGATTCTGGTGCTGGCTGACGGCAAAATCCTGGCCCAGGGACCAGTGGCCGAGCTGCTGGACGACCCTCGCGTGGTGGAGCTGTTGGGGACCGGAATACCACCAGACACCGCGTCACCAGTCAGCGGCGATGCGGCGGGCGAGCCGGTCTTGATCCTGAGCGATGTCGGCTGTGATTTTGTTTCTGGCGGTGGCCTGGCAGGAATCGACCTGACCGTCCGTCCTGGTGACAGGTGGGGCCTGATGGGCAGCAACGGATGTGGCAAGTCGACGCTGTTGGCGCTGTGCGCCGGTGCCCGTCGGCCCGACCGCGGCACGGCCGTTCTGGCTGGACAACCCCTGTACCGCCAACCTGGCCTGGATCTGGACCACGGTCGGGCTCTGCTGGCGCCTCAGTTCCCCGAGTACCTTTTCACCCGGTCGGATGTCACGGCGGAGATCGCGCTGGATCCCGCCTTGGCCGGCCAGTCGACCGAGACTTTCCTGTCTGCCCTGGGATTGGCGCCGGAAGTGGCGCACAGCAACCCCCACGATCTGAGCTGTGGTCAGCGCCGCCGCCTGGCTCTGGGCCTGGTCCTGCTTTCGAACCGCCCCTTGATTCTGCTGGACGAACCGACGGCCGCCCTGGACACCGCCGGACAAGAGCGCATCTTGCGCCTTTTGGACCAACTGCCGTCCGAAACGGCCCTGGTCATCGCATCACACGATCAGGATTTCCTGGCCCGGGCCGGTTGCCGGGTGTGCGAAGTTCGCCCTGAGGGATTGGACCTCCGGTGAGCGGTCTGGCCCAGTTGATGCCAAACCTGCAACGACCGGTGCCCAGCGATCAGGCCCAGCGCCTGTTCCACGGCCGCGGCCATGCCTATGCCGACTTGCACCACGTCACTGTTGACTGGTTGCCACCCGTGGCGCTGATCACTCTTTTTGCGCCCGAAAAGCCTGCCGATGTCCTCCAGTTGGCGCAGGATTTAGCGGCAGCCTTGCCCACCTGCGAAAGTGTCCAGGTGCAGCACCGCTTTGAGAAATCCGGCCCGGTCGATGTGGTGTGGGGCCGGGAAATCCGCGAATTGGCCATTGCCGAGGGGGAGCTGGCGTTCCATCTCCGGCTCGGGCAGGCCCGCAACACGGGTTTGTTCCTGGACATGAAAACGGGCCGGGACTGGGTGCGTCAGCACAGCCGCGGCTTGCGGGTGCTGAACCTGTTTGCCTACACCTGCGGGTTTTCGGTGGCTGCGGTGGCCGGCGGCGCCCGCTCGGTGCTGAACGTGGACATGAGCAGCGCGGCTTTGGGAGTGGGTCGTGACAATCACCACCTGAACCGGCAGTCCCTGGCCGCGGTGGATTTCGAAAAGCTGGATATTTTCAAGTCGTTCGGCCGCCTGCAGAAGCGGGGGCCCTTCGACCTGCTGATCTGCGATCCACCGACGTTCCAGAAAGGCAGCGTCGACATTGAGCGGGATTATCCCAAGATCCTGCGCCGCCTGGGTCAGTTCATGGCTCCCGGCGCAACGCTGATGTTGTGCCTCAACGCGCCGGAATTGAGCCGGGATTTCCTGGTCGAGCAAGTGGCAGTCTGGGCGCCGGAATATGGCTTGAGCGGTGAAATTCTGCCGCCGGCGGTCTTCGTGGAGGCCGAACAGAAGGGCCTGAAGGTTCTATTGTTCAGGAACGAGGCCCCCGGTAACGCCCAAACCAGCCGGATTGGGCCGGATATCGGTACTGTATGAGCCGAAATCCCACCATCTGAGAATCCGCTTGCTGGCGCCCCGCCGGGTTGTTAGATTCCGGCCGACAGGAGATCCGGAATCCGCTTAAAGGAGGCGATTGGGAAACAAACGCATGACCGTCAAGGCCATGCTTTTTTTTGCCCGGGAATCGCCCTGATCCAGCCAGAGGAAGACCCATGAATTTCGCCGAAAAAGCCGTCATCATGAACGCCAGCGAGATCACCCGCGCGATGAAGCGCATGGCTCACGAAATCATCGAGGCCAACAAGGGCGTCGACAATCTGGTTCTGCTGGGCATCCAGCGCCGCGGGGTGCCGCTGGCGCGCATGCTGGCCGAATCCATCCAGCAGGTTGAAGGCCACGAGGTGCCCCAGGGTGCTTTGGACATCACCTTCTATCGCGATGATCTCAGTACGCTCGGCCCTTCACCCCAGGTCTCGAGCACCGAGATGCCCTTCGACGTGAATGAAAAAATCATCATCCTGGTGGACGACGTGCTCTACACCGGCCGCACGGTGCGCGCGGCCCTGGACGTGATCATGGACTGGGGACGGCCCCAGGCAATCCGCCTGGCGGTGCTGGTGGACCGCGGTCACCGCGAACTGCCGGTGCGCCCGGATTTCGTGGGCAAGAATGTGCCGACCTCCCAAAAAGAGATCATCAAGGTCAAGGTCATGGACTTCGACGACAAGCTTGAGGTGGTCGTCGGGGAGGTGACCGAATGATCCTGCAAGGCAAGGATGTGCTCGGCCTCGAAGGACTGTCGGCCGCAGAGATCCTCGGCGTATTGGATGTGGCGGCCCACTTTCGGGCCGTCTTTGACCGCCCGGTACGCAGCGTACCAATCATGCGTGGACGCACGGTGGTGAATTTCTTTCACGAACCGAGCACCCGCACCCGCATCAGCTTTGAACTCGCCGAACAACGTCTCTCCGCCGACATCATCAACTTCGCCGCCGCCACCAGCAGTTTCTCCAAGGGTGAAACCCTGCGCGATACGGCCGAAAACCTGGCGGCCATGAAGATCGACATGCTCATCGTGCGGCACAGCTCGCCGGGCGCGGCGCAGTACCTGGCCAAGGTGCTCAAGTGTTCGGTCATCAACGCCGGGGACGGGGCCCACGAACATCCGACCCAGGGCCTGCTGGACATCATGACCATG
>CAZLUL010000171.1:0-8925 GCA_964562635.1 uncultured Fibrobacteraceae bacterium
GCTTGATGGATTCCAAATACCAGTCGCAGAACTCGTGCCGAAAGAAATTGAAGATGTCATAGGCGGCGTCGTTCAAACGTCGCTTCTCCAGGTTGCGGTCGCAGTCGGTCAGCACCGTGTGCAGCCGACTGAGTATCCAGCGGTCGGGCAACTGCAAATCCGCCGCGGTCAGGGCCGCCGGTGGTTCGCCGCCAAAAACACCGCGCCACAGGGCGGCAAAGCTGCCCGCGGGATCCTGCTCCCAGGCACCGTCGTCAATCACGTCCGCCACGTCCAAGGTGCGCGGCGCCGGCGAGCCGTCAATTTGTGCCGGCAACCCGGCCTCGTCCCAAGAGCCCAAGACCAGCTTCGTGGCCTGGAAGATCTTGTTGCAGAAGTTGCGCCCCACCTCGAGGGTGGACTCGTCAAAGAAGATGTCCTGCCCCGTGGGCGTGAGCATGACCAGACTGCAACGCAGGGCATCGGCCCCGTACTTGTCCATCAGGTCGATGGGGTCGGGACTGTTGCCCAGGGACTTGCTCATCTTGCGGCCCTGCTCGTCCCGGACGATGCCCGTGAACAGCACTTCGCCAAAGGGCTTCTCGCCCAGGAACTCGTAACTGGCCATCACCATCCGGGCCACCCAGAAGAAAATGATGTCCGCCGCGGTGACCAGCACACTGGTCGGATGGTACTTTTTCAGGTCTGCCGATTCATCAGGCCACCCCAGGGGCGAAAAAGTCCACAGCCAGCTGGAGAACCAGGTATCCAGGACATCGCTGTCCTGAGTCAGTTTGGTCCCTTGGCAATTCGAACAAGTCTGCGGTGTCTCCAGAGCGCAGATCTCCGTACCGCAGCCATCGCAGTACCACACCGGAATCCGGTGTCCCCACCACAGCTGCCGGCTGATGCACCAGTCCCGGATGTTGGTCATCCAATTGTTGTAGACCCCCACCCAGCGGTCAGGGAACAGCCGGATGTCTCCTTCGGCTACGGCCTTGACCGCAGGTTCGGCCAGGCTGTCCATCTTCAGAAACCACTGTTTGCTGAGATAAGGCTCGATCAAGGTGCCGCAGCGGTCGTGATGCCCCACCTGATGCACGTTCTTCTCCACCTTGTCCAGCAGGCCTTCTTCATCAAGGGCTTTGACCACGGCCTTGCGGCAGGCGAACCGGTCCAGTCCTTCGAACGGGCCAGCCTGTTCGTTCATCATCGCCGAGGGCGTCATGCATATGATCTGCGGCAACTCATTGCGGCGGCCCACCTGAAAATCGTTGGGATCATGGGCGGGCGTGATTTTCACGAACCCCGTGCCCTTTTCCGGGTCGGCGTGGTGGTCGCCAATGATCGGAATCACGCGCTCGGTCAACGGCAACTTGACCATCCGGCCGATCAAATGCTTGCGCTCGGGGTCCTGCGGATGCACAGCCACCGCCACATCACCAAATAGGGTTTCGGGCCGGGTCGTGGCCACCGTCACGTGCCCTTCGCCTTCAGCGAAGGGGTACCGCAGGTGCCACATATTGCCTTCGATTTCCTTGTATTGCACCTCGTCATCACTGATGGCCGTCAAATCATGAGGACACCAGTTGACCAGATAGACATCCCTGTATATCAGGCCCTTATTCTTCAGCTCGACAAAAGCGGCCTTCACGGCTCGGTTGCGCTCTTCATCCATCGTGAATGCTTCGCGACTCCAGTCCAGGGAACAGCCCAGGCGCTTGATCTGCTCGGTGATCCGACCATGGGATTGTTCCTTCCACTGCCAGGCTCGCTCCAGAAAAGCCTCCCGCCCCGCTTCGCGCTTGTTGATGCCATCGGCGGCCATCAGCTTGGTGACCACCTGTTCGGTGGCAATGCTGGCATGGTCAGTGCCGGGCACCCAAAGAGTGGGCTGGCCCCGCATGCGGGCCCAGCGAATCAGCGTGTCTTGAATCGAACCGCCCAGACAATGCCCCATGTGCAGGATGCCCGTGACGTTGGGCGGCGGCAAAGTGATCACGAAGGGCTCAGCGGTCAACGATTCGTCTGGAGCAAAAAGACCCGCCTTGTCCCAGGCGCCGTACCATTTCTCTTCGATGCCCTCAGGGCTGTATTGTGCCATTTGCCGGATGTCAGCCAAGATTTTCTCCTGCAGCAAGGCCCGGATAGACCGGGGTTCAGTGCCCCTAAATGGGTGCAAATACATGGAAGCGGCAAATCTAACACCTGACCGCTCACTGGGCAATGGCGCAGGTGAGAGGCCGGCATTCAGCCATTTTCGACGGTCGGATCATTTCAGTCAATTGATCTTATATAGGCACATAAGGTCAAATTGCTTCCTCGTGATTACTCATCCGACCAGCCCCGGTGGCGTGGCCGGCTGGGAATGCGCGATGTGGGCTGAAGGTCCCGTGGCCATCACGGGCGTTGACCTGCAAGGTCAAGAAATCAACATCGGTACGGCTCCCGAGTATGTTGTGGGAACGGTTGACCCTCAGGTCAATCCCTACACCTACCCGGCCATCGTTGTGGCCGTCATCGATTTCATCATCCTGAATACCGACGCTCCCATCACCTGGTGGATTGATGGTATCGGTTTCCACTCGCTGGACGAAAAGGTTCCTGCCTATCTTGATGGGTCGGACATTGAGATCATCAAGGAGCTGAAGCAGTCCACCGGCGGCCGGGATTTCCCGGTGGCTACGGTGAACGGCGACTGTGCCGTGGCGATTGAGAACGAGTCTTGGGGTGGAGTCAAAGCCCTGTTCCGTTAAGAAATTTACGGCACATCGGAAACAAACCGCCGCTTCCTCGCCCTGGGAAGCGGCCGATTGCGTTGAGTTTGTCTATATTTGGCCAGGAATGGGCGCGGATCGAACACTGGGTAACCAACCGAGGCCGGATTGTGGGGATGATCCTGCTGACCTATCCAAGGATGGACACATGATGAAGCTGCACGTCGTTAAGAAACGAAAATTTGGTGACCGTCTGGTCAGACTGGTTACACTTCCGGTTCTGCTGATCACAATTCTGGCCATTTTCGGCTCCTCTCCCATTTTTGCCCGCACCATTGCCGTCCCGGGCAACGCCCCGTCGATCAAGGGTGCCATGATTCAGGCCCAATCAGGCGATATCATCCTAGTGTCTTGCGGCACCTACCGGGAAAATGACATCTGGGTCAAAGCAGGTGTCTCCCTCTGGTCCAGCACCCTGCAACCGGACTGCGTCACCATCGATGCTGGCGATCAGGGCCGTTGCCTGATTTTCAGCAACGCCGATTCCAACACCAATCTCGTTGGGTTCACCCTGCGTGGTGGCCGAGCCTCCCCAACCAATGAACAAGGGCGCGGTGGGGCCATCCTGTGCCAGAACTCGGCCCCGAACATCACCCGCTGCAACTTTATCGACAACAATGCCACTGCGGGAGGGGCTTTGGCTGTCATGGGCACCCAGGGTCCGCGCCTCAAGCAGTGCCGGTTCAGCCGCAACGAAGCGGCAAACCAGGGCGGTGCCATTTTTTGGACGGGCCAAAGCGGCTCTTTGCAGGATTGCACCCTGGTCCTCAATCACGCTCTGGTCAGTGGCGGCGCTCTGGCAGCCGAAGGCGGCAATATCGTCATTGAAGGCAGCCTCATCCGGGCCAACAGCGCCGGAAATGCCGGCGGTGGACTCAGCTTTGTCAGCACCAAAGCCGCAGTCACCCGCACGGTATTGGCCGAAAATCTCGGTGGCCTTGCCGGCGGTGCCGTGGCCTGCCGCGATGCCTCGCCCACTTTCAAAAACTGCACACTGCACGCCAACGATGCCGATGGGCAGGGCACTGTCCTGAGTCTGGCCGGCTCCCACCCCGTTTTTGAGTCCTGCGTGATTACCGGTAGCAGCAGTGCCCTGATCGAGGCCACTGACAGCCAACCGACCATGACCCAAAGCAACATCCTGCCCACAGCAGAGCGCAATTGGCCGGGAACCCTGGCTGCGCAACAGGAAGCCCCCGGCAACCTGACCGTAGACCCTCTGTATTGCGCACCCGAAGCTGGCGACTACCACCTGCAACCAGGCAGCCCCTGTCTCGCCCCGGCTGGCGCCGGCCATATCGGAGCCCTTGGCCAAGGATGCGGTGCGCAATTTCCGGCAGATGTGGTAAACTGACCCTGCGTCAGCAACCAGGCCCGATGCGTTGATCGGGCGCCGGATCTTGCAACCACGGGGACGGTATGCGCCACACGGTGGTCTACACGGAATCCACGTTCGAGAGGGTCTCCCGACTCATCAGCCTGTTCGTCCTGGCGCCGGTACTGCTCGCGCTCGCCCTGCCCGTCGCGGTCAACATTTACCAAAAACCGGATTTTGGCTTCAAAGTGCACCGACTGGTGGTCGTTTCGGTCACGCCCGATGGCCCCGCCGACCAATCCGGCTTGGCCGTTGATGACCGCATCCTGGCGGTGAACGGCACCCCCACCACCCGCATGCATGAGTACTACGCGGCCAAGACGGGCCACGCCGTCGGTCAGCTGCTGACCATCCAGGTCGCGGGCCCGGACAATGCCGAACGGTTGCTGCACATCCGGCCGGTGCAAACTTCTCAGAGTGACATGATCCACGGCTACAGCACCGGTGTTGTCGGCCTGGGTTTTCTGTTCATTGGCTGGTGGGTCCTGTGGCGGCGGACAGACCCGGTGGCGCGGAACTTCTTTTCACTTTGCCTGATCTTTGCCTTTTTCCTGCTCGACATCCCGGACCACGGCAATCATTCCTACATGTACGGCAAGGATCTCCTGCGCACTTTTCTGTTTTTGCTGTTGCCGGCATTTTTTCTGCGCTTTTTCCTGCAGTTTCCCAGCCCCAAGCGCAAGGAAAGCGGCGAACCGATCAAGTACCGTCTGCTGTTGTTGCCAGCTTGGATCCTTTTCCTGCTGATCGCCGGACTCGACAAGTCTCAACTCACCGCCGCCGGCAGCACCGCCGAACAGGTCATCGAAATCATTTCCACTTTCTACGCCCTCGGCTACTTTCTGGCCGGCCTCATCATCTTCGGCCGCCGGGTTCTGCGCCGGGACCGGCCCATCCAACAAACCAAAATGAAGGTCGTGCTGGTCGGCCTCATCGGCGGCCTGGTGCCGTTTCTGGCCGCCATGATCGTCGGCAATTTCCTGCCCGGCTCCCATCTGCCTCACTGGCAATACCTGGCCATGTTCCTATTGCTGGTCCCCGTCAGCTTCGGCCTGGCCATCATGCGGTACGGCGCCCTGGACACAGGCTTCATCGTGCGCATCAGCCTGGTCTATGGCTTGCTCACCGTCATGGTTTTGCTGGGCTATTTTCTCACCGTGGGACTGGTTGGCAAACTGGTTGCCGGAGTGTTTGGCGCCGACACCTGGCCCGTCATGGTGGTGATCGCGGCGGCCAGCGGCCTGGCCATCATGCCGTTGCGCAGCGTGGTGCAGTCCTGGCTGGACAACAACTTCTATCCCGCCCGACGCGCCAACCGTCGAGCCATCAACCTGCTGGCCGAAAAACTCACCGGTTTGATCGATCCCCAGGATGTCGTCTCTGCCATCCAGGACAACCTCTGCACCTTGTACCGACCGGAAGGCTTCGCACTCTTTCTGCCCACCTCCTCACCCAAGGCCGGCTTCCTGGCCCGCCTGCGAGGCCAGTGCGCTGAACACCCGGTTGCCGAATCCGGGGTGCCTGAAGAAGCCTTCCTGTCCCAGGACAGTGGTCTGGCTCACCTGCTCAACCGCCTGCGCCGACCGGTTTTTCGCGAAGAAATCGAAGACCACATGTTCGCCGGTGAGGCCGACCCCGCTTCGCTGCAATTGCTCACGCGCCTGAACATCGCCCTGGTGGTGCCCCTGATCACCGGCAATCGGCTTTTGGGATTCATGGCCTTTGGCCCCAAGCGCAGCGGCGCCCTGTTCAGCCAGGACGACCTGGCCAACCTGCGCTCACTCGCGGTCCAGGCCGCCTCCTTGGTCGAAAGCCGCCAACTCTACCAGGCCAGCCTGGAACGCAAACGCCTCGAAACCGAACTCGAGGTGGCGCGCGACATCCAGGCCAACCTCCTGCCCGACTCGGCCCTCAATTCGGACCACTACCACATCAGCGGGCGCAACGAACCGTGTCGAAAAGTCGGTGGCGATTATTTCGACTACTTCACCCTCGACAACGGCGACCTTTGTTTCGCCATCGCCGATGTTTCGGGCAAAGGTATCCCGGCCTCATTGATGATGACTTCGGTGCGGGTAGCCTTCCGCCAGGAAGCGGTGCCTGGCATCAGTCCCCGCGTATTGATCACCAAATTGAACGAAGTGGTCACGGGCCTGGGCAGCCAGGGGCATTTCATCTGTTTTTTTTGTGGCATCTGGCGGCCAAGCACTGGATTATTGCGATTCTGCAACGCGGGCATGGAACCGCCGGTCCTCTTTCGGCCTCGCACCCGATATCGCCAGGACCTGAAGAAAGGCGGCACGGTCCTTGGCATCGAGAAAGAATCCCGGTATCGCGAGGGCGCTATTGGACTGGAACCGGGTGACCGCCTATTCCTGTACACCGATGGCCTGACCGAAGAGACCAACGCCGCAGACGAGTTTTTCGACACCCCACGCCTGTTGGAACTGGTGCACACCCACCTCGACGACACGCCGGATGCCCTGCTCGGGAAGGTTTTTTCCCACGTAAATGCCTTCGGGGGGGCCGAACGGTCGGACGACAGAACCGCCATCCTGTTGGAAATCAAAGACTTAAAAATTTAAAGATAACCCGGACCCATTCTTGCTCAAGTCCCTGTGTCGAGGGCCGATCAGCGTGGGTTGCAAAACTTTGCTAAAGCGGCTCGGACACTGGACGAATTTTATCAAGTCCGTGTCAATACATCCAATAAACGGAAAGGGGGAGGACGAATGGCACCGCAAACCTATTTTCTGGCCGGATTAGCCCTTATCGACCTCTTTTGGTGGTTGAGAAAATGATCCAGTCGTCAGACCGCCCCTGACTGAAGGCCTCGCCGCAGTCAGGGGTTTTTTTTGCCCAATATTCGCGAAAAGCCCTCAAATAAGCGGATAAATACTCCGAGCCCCCAAAAATCCCACCCAAACTGCCGCCAGACCAAGGATCAGGTTTGCGGAAATATTCAACAACCCCAACTGGCCGGCCCCGTTCTGGAAATATCGCAGAGTTTCATAGCCAAAAGTGCTGAAAGTCGTAAATGCCCCTAAAAAACCAACGGCCAACAACAGTCGGGCCGGATGGCTGATCAGATCTGTCGCCCGCTCCACTTCCAATAGAAAGCCCAAGGCCAGGCAGCCCAGGACATTCACCAGCAAAGTGCCAAAGGCAAAATGGGTGCCAAGTAGCCGTTCAGCCAGCATTCCCAGCGCATAGCGAGACATGGCGCCAAAAGCCCCTGCCACTCCAACCAACAAAACCGCCTGCATGGATACTCCCCCAGCTCAAAGCAAAAAGCCGGCACCGCAGCCTATCCGCTGCGGCTCCGGCGTCAGGAACCTCTGGTCGCAGCTCAACTCGTCTTGGCCTTGTCCCCGATAGTCGCCACGACGGCTTTTTCATAAGTCGCCTTGTCCAGGCCACCAACCCACTTTTCAACGATCACGCCGTTGGCGTCAATGAGGAAGGTGGTCGGGATGCTCTGTATACCACCAAAGTCGGTCAGGATCGTACTGGTTTGCTCAAAGAGCACCATTTCAAAGGTCAGGTTATGCTTCTGGATGTAGGCTTTAACCTTGGCTTCGCCTTCACGGCCGAAAGCGACACCCACGACCACCAGGTCGTCGCCGTAGGACTGGCTCAGCTCTTCGAGGTGAGGCAGGGCCTTGCGGCATGGCGGGCACCAGGTGTCCCAGAAGTCCACGATGACGGCTTTGCCGCGCAAATCGCTCAAGGTCAGGTTTCCACCCGCCAGGTTCTTGAGGGTGAAATCCGGCGCCATGGCCCCGGGTGTGCTGCCGACAGCCACAGCGGCAGCGGAAGTCACCTGGCCGTAGGTCTCCGCTTTGGCGGTATTTTCGGTGTCGCTGCCGCAGCCGGCAATCAACGCCAGGGCCAATATCAGAATCAGCGTCAAAGCCTGGGTAAGAACCTTCATGTGTCCTGGGTATCCTTCCGTGGGCTGGCCTTTCAGCCGCCAATTGTCGTGTGTCCGGCCCCGGTTGACCCGGCAGCCTCATTATCTGTTCTCAAATCTGGTACAATATGCGGAATTTGGCAACTCTTTGGCCCCAAAGGGAACCCATGCTTGTGGATTGGATATATATTCGTATAGTAAACCTCGCAATACACAGTCCCAGTCGTCGACTGGGCAATGCCCACCCAATCTCCCGTGAGGTCGCCTCTCAGATGAGTGCATTCATCCGCCCCTACGTTCTGATCGGCGCACTGCTGGCAGCGCTTCTGCCCAGCCTGGCTCTGGCTGGCCCGATTTCCATTCAGGTGAAACCTGGGGCTGAGGTCGCCGAGATCGGCAAGGACCTGATCCTCGAGATCACCGTAACGCCCAGCGCCGGCGAATCCGTGCTGACCGATAAGGTCCAGATCGAAGTCACGACGCCTGGGTCCGAAGCCTTTTTCGGCAGCCCCTACCCCTTGCGGGCCCTGGATGACTCTGCCCCCGGCGCACCGGTGCGTTTCGAATGGGCCGCGCCCGTCGGAGCCGACCTGCAGCCCCAGGCGGCCCAACTGAAGGTTGATGTGTCGGCCACCACTTCCAGTGGCGGCGCTGAGCAGGCCAGTTGGAGCAGCGGCATCACTGTGGATTTCGGCGAAGAATGGTCCGCCGACAAGATCGCCAACTACCTCGACAGCAAGGGCCTCTTCCTGTTCCTGCTGGTCGTCTTTGGCTTTGGCCTCCTGATGAGCCTCTCTCCCTGCATCTACCCCATGATCCCCATCACCCTGGCGGTGATCGGCGCCCAAAGCAAAGAGAAGGGTATCCTGCACGGATTGACC
>CAZLUL010000172.1:0-8825 GCA_964562635.1 uncultured Fibrobacteraceae bacterium
CCGCCTGCAACGGGGTGATCTGTTGACTGTATTCAGTGACGGGGTGACCGAAGCGACTGTTTATGGCGATGAGTTTTTTGAAAGAGAATCGGCGGAGGAGGTCGTGCTGCGCAACAGTGAAGCGGAACTGCCCGAGCTCATGGATCTGATGTTCGCCGAGATCAACGTCTTCCTGAAAGGAGGCCATGGCTCAGACGACACTACGCTGCTCATGTTGCGGCGCCGGGCCTGATCTTCGGGCTGCTCTGGCGCCGGTTCGGATAGGGAGAGCCGCTGCCCGGGTGGCGGTTCGTATCACTGGGAGGTATCCCATGCGAAGTCCATTCAAAGCCTCGTGCCATGAAAATGGGGACATCATCATCGTCAAGATCGTCGGCAAAATGTTCGGGTGCCCAAATTTCGAGGAAATTCTCTACGACCCGGTCAACGAACACCTCGACCGGGGTTTTCGCAAATTCGTACTCGACATGACGCGCGTTCGGTACATCACCTCGATCGGTGTCAGTTTCATCAATGCCATCTACACCTCGATCAAGAATGACCACGGGGAAATTGTCCTGTGCGGACAGAACGACCGGGTGCTGAGTGTTTTTCACGTGGCGGAACTGGACCGGCTTTACACATCCTACCCGGATGTCGAAAAAGCGATCGCTTCCTTTGGCGGCACGATGCTGAAGCAGGCCGAAGAGGGCGCTTCCGAAATCTCGCGGACAATCATGTGATCAGCGGACCAGGGTCATACTTCTGATCTGTTGCTGTCCTTGGCTGCTGATCCGATAGAGATAGGTTCCTGAGCTGACCATGCGGCCCGAGTCGTCGGTTCCGTTCCAGACCAGCCGGTGGTCTCCGGTGTCGCGAAATTCGTTCAACAACCGCCTGATTCGGCGCCCGGCAAGATCGTAAATCTCAACGGTGACCGGGCCCGGGATGGGAATCCCGAAGCTGATGCTCGTGGTCGGGTTGAAAGGGTTGGGCACATTCTGGTCCAATCGCACCAATGATGGCAGATCATGGTCCGGCACCGCGCTGGGGCTGTTGGTTCCCCGGACGACTCCCTTGCCGTGGGTGCCAGCGACAACCAATCCGTCAGCTGGGCGCACGGCCAGCATATCGACCACAACGTTGCCGATCAGGTCGGCGGCTTCCTGTCGCCAGACAGTGGTGGCGCCGTCCAGAAGGGTGGTTGAGTAGATGCCGGTGCTGGTGGCCACGAAGCAGTAGTCCACCGCCTCGGCGGGCATCCAGGCGACCGACCGGAAGCTTGGCGAATGGGGGCCGCCGAGGTTGCCTTCGGCCGCGGTCCAGGTGGCGCCGCCATTGGGCGAGTGGAAAATATTGACCACGTTGTAGTTCGAAAACGTGACCAGTAAATTCTGGTCGTTGTTCGGGTGCACGGCGATGCTGCTGACATAGGCTCCACTGGGGAAATTTGCGCCGGTGTCGATCCGGATCGGAGTATTGCCGGCCGGAGCGGTGGCCGCGTTGCTCAAACGGTAAAGCTGACCGGATGCTGTGCCAAAATAGAGCAGGCTGGCGGCCGAGCGCGACATTGCCAGAGCAGAAATGATCTGGCCGGGGACGGAGGTCAGGGCGCTCCAGTTGACGTTCGTGGTGCCGAGGTTGCCCAGCGGAATGCCGGTCAGGTCGCTGTTGCGCCATATGAGGGCATCGGCGGCCAGATACATCCGGGACGAATCCAGTGGATCCAACTGATAGGGTTTCAGCCAGAGGGAAGTCTCGGCCAGGGGTGGGTCGACCCGCGACTGGCTCTGCAAGGCACCGGTGTTGTTGTCCAGGAGCATCCGGAAGACACCGTAATTCTGTTGGTAGGACATATAGTAGGTGCCGATGGGTCCGCCGGCATCTGCCACCGCGCAGTACCCGCCGTCGCCAGCCAGCGGGTTGCCCCAGTTGGCGCCCGGCAGATCCAAAGCACCGAACAGCGAACCATTATCCTGTGTGCCACCGATGGCCACGGGGTTGGCGGCCAGATTCTCATCAATGGCCACTGTATAAAATTGGCTCGTTTTGTAACCCTGGTTCAGCGAGGTCCAGGCCACCGAAACCGCACCCGCATCAAGCGTGCGATGCACCCCGGCATCACTGGCGGTGTAGGCGCGGGCGGTTGACCCGGGCCGGAACAACAACCCGTGCAGATCGGCATGGTGGCCGGGATAATCCCAGCCACCGATCAGCGAAACATTGCTCGCGAGTTGGAAGCCGTCAGTGCTGCGGTGCAGATCGACACCGCCGAGATAGACGGTTTCGGAGTCGGTGGGGTGGACGGCCAGCATCTGGCAATAGCTCGCCTGGGATTCGTAGTGCGTATAGCCATAGACGCCGGGCAGTGAGGGCAAGAGGCTGGAGCGATCCTGCCACCAACCACCAGCTCCGGCACCATTGCCGGACAGGTATTCGTAGCGGAACAGGGCGGCGTCAGCCACGCCCAGGGTATTGGCCACCAGAATCCAAATCACGTCTTCATCCGAGGGGGCCATGGCCATGACGATGCGGTCATAGTCGGTGTAGCCGGCAGGCGTGATGTCGGTCCAGGTCACGCCGTCGACCGATCGAAAGGCGCCGTGCTGGGCGCCGTCATAGCTCAAGGTGGCGTAGACCACACCGGATGGCGAGATCACCAGGTCGGCGTAGGCAGCTGGCGTTGTCGGGCTGCCCAATACGAGCGACCAGGATTCGCCTCCATCGACCGACCGATAGATACCGCCCCAGGTGGCGGCGTACACTTCTTCAACCACCGTTTCGGAGGTGTCAACGGCCAGGCGCCAAACAACCTGCCAGGGTGAATTCAGAAATTGGGGATCGGACCCGGCGGTAGCCGGCAGAATCGACCAACTCTGGCCACCGTCGAAGGATTTGTAGACACCATCGCCGGGATAGACATAGAGCTCGTTTGACGGCCAGGCCGCCGACCCGCCATCACCCTCCCCGGTGCCGTAGTACCAGACATTCTGGTGGCCCGAGCGCGTATCCTGGGCCAGGGAAGAAACATGGTGAATCTGGGTATTGCCGGTCGTCAGGGTCCAGCTCAGTCCTTCGTCAGTGGAGCGCCACATACCGCCGCTCACGCCGCCGGCCAGGATGGTGTTGTAACCGGGATCACTGATGTCCAGGGCCAGGGCCCGCGTGCGTCCACCAACGTTGGCCGGTCCGCGGGAAACCCAGCTGTAGGACTTGTCGCTGATCTGGCGTTGGGGAATTTTGTCGGCAAAAATCAGTTCGAGGCGACGAATATCAGCCGGAAGCCTGCCTGTCGCCGGGTCGGCCAGCCGCAACACCTCGTAGTTGCGCCGGGCCACCAGGTTTTCCTGGTTCTGGTCCCCGGGAGCCATACTCGTGTTGCGGGATGCTGGGGCCGGTGGCAGTGAAACGGAGTCGTGGGCTGGAACGGGATCTTGAGGCCAGACCAAGGCGAATGCGGCAAAGAAAGTCAGGAGGGATAGGGCGGTGAATCTAGTTTTCATGATCGTTCTCCGCGCTGAATGAGCTATTGAGTTTTACAAAACCTCTCAGGTGATTTATGGGCGATAAGACATCCTTTTTTCTTAGGCTGTATCCTACCTCAATGATATGAAATTGTCAATGAGAAGGGTCGGCGTCACGGCAAACTGCCGCTACGGTCGCCGGCAAGGCCGCGACTCGCCGGGCCTGATAGTTGAAACAGATCATGCCGGTTTCGACCAGGGCAATGGGGGTTGCGTCGGTGTCCCCTGCGCGGGTGACGCGAAAAAACAACCGAAACCCACTGCGGGATTTTTCGGCGGCCTCGACTTCAAAAACCAGTCGGTCTGCGGCAAAGGCCTCACCCTGATAAACCAACGCCGCATCGCCCATGATCAGCCCAACCCCGGCGCAGTCCAACTCGCTCCAGCCGTGTTCGGCCAACCAGGCGACGCGCGCTTCATGCACCAGCGAAAGCAATCGGTCATTGCCCAGATGTCCGCCATAGTTCAGGTCGGTGGTGCGCACCGTGATCTCGGTCCGAAAACCGTAGGCCGCCCTGGGCTTCAGTTGCAAGCGGGCCATCGCCTAACCCACCAGTACGCCAGCGATGGTTGCCGTCAACCACGAAGCGATGGCTCCGCCAAACATGGCCTTTAAGCCGATGGCCGCCACTTCGGACCGTCGACTGGGAGCGATGGTGCCGATGCCGCCAATTTGAATGGCGATGCTGCTGAAGTTGGCGAATCCGCACAACGCATAGGTGGCGATGACGATGCTGCGGGGTGACAGGGTTCCGTTCTGCGTGGCTTCACCGAGGGCGATGTAGCCCATGAATTCGTTGACCGCAATCTTGGTGCCCAGAAGGTTGCCGAAGGCGCCAGCCTCGGACCAGGGCACGCCCATGACCCAGGCGATGGGCGAAAAGACCCAGCCAAAAATCTGTTCCAGTGACAGGCCGAACAGGCCCAGCCCGTAGTTGGCCATGGCCACCAGGGCGATGAATGCCAGCAACATGGCGCCCACATTGGCGGCCAGTTTCAGGCCAATGCCAGCCCCACCGGCGGCGGCATCCAGCACATTGGCATACTCCCGCGGAACATCCAGGGAGACTGACCCGCGGGTCGGTGACTCTTCGGTTTCGGGATACATGATCTTCGCCACCACCAGGGCTGCGGGGGCCGACATCACGCTGGCGGCCAGCAGGTGGCCGGGATCGATGCCGAAGCGCACATAGGCGGCCATCACGCCACCGGCGACCGTCGCAAAACCTCCCACCATGACGGCCATCAATTCGCTGCGGGTCATCGTCTCGAGATAAGGTTTGATGACGAAGGGCGCTTCGGTCTGGCCCACGAAAATGTTGGCCGCGCAGCTCAGGGATTCACTGCCGCTGGTGCCCATGGTGCGGCGCATGACCCAGGCTACGCCCATGATGATGCGCTGCATGATGCCCAGGTGGTAGAGCAGGGCCATCAGGCTGCTGAAGAAGATGATCGTCGGCAAGACGTGAATGATGAATACGGTGCCGATGGGCATCAACTGTCCGCTGACCGAGTTGGTGACCTGGATGTAGCCCGCGTCCGGATTGGCGTTGGCGATGATTTCCGGGCTGGTGCGGTAGAGATTGCCCCACAGAAAAGATGCGCCGGCATCGGTGAAACTGAGCAATTGGGTTACGAAGGCGCGGGCGGCGCCAAAGCCGGCCTGGCCCCAGGGCGTGCGCAGCAAAATAACCGCCAGGATGAATTGCAAGCCAAGACCCCAGCCGGCGACTCGCCAGGGAAAGCGGCGGCGGTTGTTGCTCAGGACCCAGGCCAGGGCCAGCAGCACGAAGATGCCGAATACGGAGATGAGGTTTTGCACGAAATTGGCTCCATCGGGGTAAAGGTCGCAGGCATGTGTGCCAGGAGTATTGATGATACAACGGTGATGGTCCACTGAGAATGCCACAAGTTCTGCAAATATGATATCATGTTGATCGTCAGGGAAATGGCGAAAACGGGGATGTTTTGGGAGGTCGCAATGTCATTTTTTGCCAAGTCCATATTGCTGGTCGCCGCCCTGCTCGGCTCGGTTGCGGCCGGAGCTGAAGAACCGATTTGGGAAAATCTGGGCCTGGTTGGCACCGAAATCCACACCGTTCGTTATCTGCTCAGTGACCTGTTCGTCGGCACCGAGGATGGGCTTCACATCGCTTCGTTGGACGATGGCTCATGGCGGGACATGAATCGGGAGGGCGTGGCCGGTTGGCCGGTCACCGCCGTGGGGCGCGCCCCGAATTACCCGGAATATGTGATCACCGGTCGGGTTGACAGCGAAGGCCTGGGAGCCCTGGCAAAAACCTATTTGGCCGATGGCACCACCGAACTGCAGTTGTCTCGGCAGCCAGGCCCATTTTCACGAATTTCCGACACGGGCTATTTCGCGAATTTCCGCGTCTGGGCCTGTTCGCCGGGAGGTGCCCAGGCTGGCGTCGTGCTCAAATCCGGCAGTGGCGGCGTCCTGTGGACGGAACTGACCGATCATGGCTTTACCAGCCCAACCTCTTTTATCCACAATCCGGCGGTGGCGAACGGTGAAATCGTATCGCAAATTTTTCTGGCCGGTGATGGGGGCGTGCAGTCGACTGTGGACAATGGCGCAACCTTCAGCCCGGACTTTTCCGGACTGCCGGTCGCGATGGTCCATGATGTCCTGATAGGGTACCTCTGTATTGGCATCCCGGGCAAGGTGCAGGACCAGTGCAATTGGTATTTTGCAGCATCGGATTCGGGCCTCTATTTGAAAACCGATGAGGATGCGGATTGGGTTCGAGGTCTGGCGGACCCCTGTATAAAAGTGCGCTTCATTTCAGCTACTGACCTGCGCCGGGTTCTGGTCCTGACGGCCGATCATCGCCTGCTCAGTTGCGATCTGAGCGAGGGCCTGAATTGGCAGTGGACCGATTGGGGCAGCGACCTGGGCGCCGTGGAAATCGTGGATTTCAGCATCTTGGGCATGCGCCGGGCGGTGGCCACGGCCAATAGTGGGATCTTCGAGAAAATCTGGCCAAATCCGTATTCGGACGTGCCGGCAAGTGTCACCCACCTGCAATTGAGGGCGGTGCCCAACCCCTTCAATCCCACCACGAGCCTGAAATTCAGCGCCCCGCGGGGCGGATATGCCCATTTGGCCGTGTATGACCTGCGCGGACAGAGGGTGGCGACGTTGCTGGCAAACGAGATAGAGGCGGGACCGGTGAGTCTCACCTGGCAACCGGGTGACCTGGCGAGCGGCGTCTATTTGGCCCGCTTGGAGTTCAATGGAGTGATTGCAACCCAAAGGGTGGTCCTGATCCGGTGATCCTCTTGGACAGCAGTGGGCGGCAATGGTGGCCCCAAACACCATGCTGGCGGCGCGATTGTCTCGCCGTGGCCGGTCGGGCTGAGAGAACCAGCCGGATTCTCGTCCAAAAATTGACAGATGCCCGCATACCGGGTATTTTACGGCCATGAATGAACCAAATCTGGCACCTCTCCCACCTGTCATCATCGGTGTCGCCGGCGGCTCGGGCTCCGGCAAGACCACCGTGGCCATGCGCGTGCGCGAAGCGTGCCCCGGCCGGACCATCCAGATCCTTCATCATGACTCTTACTACCACGACAATTCGCAGCTGCCCCTAGAAAAACGCGCCGAAATCAACTACGACCATCCCAACGCCTTTGAGACCGATCTTTTGATCGCTCATCTGCGCGAATTGCGGGCCGGTCGGCCGGTGGAAGTCCCTTGCTACGACTACGCCCAGCACAGCCGCCAGGTCGAAACCGAGACCTGCCAACCGGCCGACATTGTCTTTGTCGAAGGCATTCTGGTGCTCGAGTCGCGAGCCTTGCGCGAGCTGATGGACATCCGGCTGTATGTGGATGTGGATGCCGATGAGCGGGTGCTCCGCCGCATGAAACGCGATACGACCAAACGGGGCCGGACCATGGAGTCGGTGATGGAGCAGTACCTGACGGTGGTCAAGCCCATGCATTTGCAGTTTGCCCTGCCGAGCAAGCGTTACGCCCACTTGATTATCCCCGAGGGCGGTCACAACAAGGTGGCCATCGATCTGATTGCCACCAAGATCCAGAATATCATCCGTGAACGCGACCATTTGCGGGCTACAGGGCGGGAACACCTGCAGTCGGCGACTGACAACCAAACCGGAGGCCGCTCGTGACATTCGACGACCAGGAATATCTGCAGCGTTACCCATTTATCGAACGGGTGCTGATTTCTTCGGAGGATATCCAGCTGCGGGTGCGGCAACTGGGCAATGAGATCAGCGACGCCTACCAGGGCTCGACGCCAATTTTCGTCTGCATCCTCAAGGGCGCCTATCCGTTTTTGGCCGACCTGACGCGCTGCGTTTCAGTCGATCACGAAGTCGACTTCATGGCGGTCAGTAGCTATGGCGGCGGTACCCAAAGCTCGGGCGTGGTGAAAATCGAGAAGGACCTGAAGGCCAACATCACTGATCGCGACATCATCCTGGTCGAGGACATCATCGACACCGGCCTGACGATTTCAAACCTGATCGAGGTGCTTGAGACGCGCAACCCGCGCAGCATTCGGGTGGCGGCCCTGTTGGACAAGAAGGCGGCCCGGATCAAGGACGTGCCCCTGCACTACGCGGGCTTCGAGATTCCCAAGGAATTCGTCATTGGCTACGGCCTGGATTACGACGAGAAATACCGCAATCTGCCGTTTATCGGCATCATGAAGGCCTAGGTAGCATGAGCGAGAACAAGGGCAGTTTCGAGAAAACCTTTCGTGAGGCCCTGACTTTCGACGACGTCCTTTTGGTGCCCGGTTATTCCGAGGTCATCCCGACGGAAATCGACACTTCGGCTCAGTTGACCAGGACCATCCGCCTGCAGATTCCGTTTTTATCGGCGGCCATGGATACGGTGACTGAAGCGGAGATGGCCATCGCCGTGGCCCGCTCCGGTGGCATTGGTGTGATCCACAAGAACATGGAGCCCCGGCAGCAGGCGGCTGAAGTCGAACGGGTCAAGCGTTCGGAATCCGGCATGATCACCAAGCCGATCACCATGGGACCGGACAATACCATCGACGAGGCCCTGGAACTGATGAACCACTACCACATCAGTGGCGTGCCCATCACCGAGGGTTCCAAGCTGGTGGGCATCCTGACCAACCGCGATCTGCGTTTCGTCAAGGACACCAAGCAGTCGGTGCGCGAGGTGATGACCAGCGAGAACCTGATCACCGTGCCGGAAGGCACGACGCTGGAAGAATCGGCCGAGATCCTGCACAAGCACCGCATTGAAAAACTGCTGGTGCTCAATGGCGGCGGCGAGTTGCGCGGCTTGATC
>CAZLUL010000173.1:0-8821 GCA_964562635.1 uncultured Fibrobacteraceae bacterium
CTCTCCGCAGGCGCAATAGGCGTGGGTACCGGCGGCGAGTTCAAGCACGGCGGGTTTCCTGGCGGCGATCTTGGGTTTGCTCATAGCTGGCTCTCCTTCGAAATTCGAATGCGGGGTTATTGCGTCTCATACATATTAGGTGAATACCCGAAACAGGCAATTCAGTGGGCCGTTCCGGGCGAGCGGCCTTCATTCGGAATGGAACAGTTCGGCGGCGTCCTGCACGGCAGCATCTGAGAGCCTACATCTAACCGGATCCCCGGCCCCTCAAAAAAATCGGGCGTCGCCGAGCTTGCTCATCCGTCAATTCCGTCGCGGCGGTCATCATCATGACCTTGTCCGCCCGATTTTCTTGCGGAGCAAATCCAGGAATTGGCGGATAGAAAATTCAATCACCCATTCCGTTCTGCATGAGCTGTCACCGGCGCCAGGCTCGGTCAGATCCTCCACCAACCCCATTTTCTGCTGCGCCTAAGTACTTTGTGGCCCTATATCTGAGGTTAATGGAAATGTGAAATACATCACGTGCAGCCGAGAGCCAGAAGCAGGCTCATTTCATTACTAGCTGGTATTCTAAGCCAACTGCTTAAGCACCTTCAACTTTAGTTTTGATATCCTCGAGATCTTGTCGCACGCATTTCGCCATCGTGCCTTTCATCAACACGCCCATTGTACGAGCCATGATTTTCGCACCAAATGACTGTGCTTCACCCGTGAACGACATCGTTAGAATGGTATTGTCATCATTCGATTGCACAGAAAGTTGGGAAGAGTAGAGTGAACCGTGGCTTGCAGAATTGGTGCGGTAGTAATCGTTTGGCACAGCCTCAACAATCCACATCACTTCAGAAGCTTCTTTGCCAAACATCAACCTTGTTTCCTGCCACTTCAGGCCGACCAGGCCGTCGTCTGGTTTGTTCAAGATCTTCACAGCGGTGATGCCAGAGATATGGTTGACGCAGTTTTCAATGTCGGTAATGACCGCCCACACTTGTTCCTTTGGGGCAGCAATCTCTATACTTTCATTCACTTTCACAATTTGAGGCCCTTCGTTGGGAAGCTCGCAAGTCGAGCTCGTTTGAGGCAACTGCGCCGAGCATGACGGGCGCGCCAAATCGATGCAAGGATTTCTGCGGATAGCAAATTTAACCACCCGTTCCCCCATCCTCCAACCCGAACCTGTTTCCACCACGCCCCAACAAGCGGCATCAGCGGGATTGGCCCAATGGGATACTGAGTTTTGTCAGAGTTTGGAACTTAGACACCAACAACAAACTCACGGCATTCAAGGTATTGGACCAATCATGTCTTGATTTAGATTGCTGATCCGCTAAGATCCGCCACAAATGAACCTCGAATCCGGCACCCTCCTGCGTCAGTACAAAATCCTCCAGGCCATCGGCGCCGGTGGTATGGGCGAGGTCTACCGCGCTCTGGACACCAATCTCGAGCGCGAAGTGGCCGTCAAGGTGCTGCCGCCCTCGGTGGCCGAGAACGTCACCAGCCTGGCCCGTCTTGAGCGCGAAGCCAAGGCCATTGCCGCCCTCTCCCATCCCAACATCCTGGCGGTCTACGATTTTGGCACCGAAGGTGGCACGGCCTTTCTGGTGACCGAATTGCTCGAGGGCGAGACCCTGCGCGAACGGCTGGAAAAAGGGGCCATGCCACCCCGCAAGGCCACCGACATCGGTCGGCAAATCGCCCGCGGACTGGCCGCCGCCCACGATAAGGGCATCGTGCACCGCGACCTCAAGCCCGAGAACATCTTCCTGACCGGCGGCGGGCGCGTCAAAATCCTGGATTTTGGACTGGCCACCGCCGCCTCTGGTGACGGCGAGACGGACAACGCCGACCTGGCCACGATGACCAACATCACCGTGCCCGGCACTGTCCTGGGCACGGTCAACTACATGTCGCCCGAGCAGGTGCGGGGCCAGGCCACCGACAACCGGTCCGATCTGTTTTCCTTTGGCTCGGTCCTCTACGAGATGATCGCCAGCGCCCGGCCCTTCCAGCAGGAGACGGCGGCCGAAACGATGACCGCCATCCTCAAGGAAGAGCCGGCCGAACTGGCAACCCTGGTGGTGGACGTTCCCCCCGCCGTGATCGCCATTATCCGGCGCTGCCTCGAAAAAGAGCCCAGCGAACGCTTCCATTCGGCCCACGATCTGGCCTTCAGTCTCGAAGCTCTGTCCGGATCAGCGGTCACCACCGGGACCGCCGCGGCGCTGGCGAACGTGGCGGGCCCCCGGCGCCGTCCGCAACCGGTCACGGTCGCCTTGCTGGTGCTGTTGGGCGTGCTCATCGGCGCAACGGCCACCTGGTTTCTGCGGCCAGCGATAGAACCCCGCGAAGTTGCCCGCTATACGGACCTCAGTTCCCGGCGGGGAATCGTGACCAACGCTCGCTTCACAGGCTCAGATGGGTCGGCGATCTACAGCGCCACCTGGGATGGCGAGCCGGTCCAGGTGTTTCCGGCCTCCTCCGGCAACACCACTTCCGGCCCTTTGGGTATCGGCGAGGCCCATCTGTTCAGCATCTCGGCCGACGGCGAACTGGCCCTTTCCCTGGACCGCCGTTACACCCTCGGTTTTGAAACTCTGGGCACCCTGGCGGTGGCCCAGGCCGGTGGCGCCGCACCCCGAGCCATTCTCGAAGATGTCATGGCCGCCGACTGGGCCCCCGACGGCCGGACCATGGCTGTTGCCCACCAGGTCGACGGGGTCGTGCGGCTGGAATACCCCATCGGGACGGTCATTTACGAATCGCCGGGCTGGATCGGAAATGTCCGCGTGAGCCCCAATGGCGAGCAGATCGCTTTCACGGACTGTCCCATACGTGGGGACAACGCGAGCACGGTCCGGGTGATCGACCGCAGCGGCACCATGGCAGACCTGGACGAACCAGGTTCCTGGGGCTTGGCCTGGTCACCCGATGGCCAATACGTTTATGGATCCCATGGATCCTTTTTGTGGCGCCAGCGCGTTGGGCAAGAGGCCCAAGTGGTCTCCGAGTTTCCCGCGAGTGTCAACCTGCTGGACATCGATGAATCCGGCCGGTTCCTGATCAACGCCGGCACGATGCGGCGGGAAACGTACGTGCAGTCGCTGAACTCCGCCGAGATGAACCTCAGTTGGCGCGAATGGTCGACACCTCGGTACCTGAGCGCCGACGGCAGCCTGGTTATTTTCGAAGAAGGCAACGAAATCAACGATGATGGCTACGCGATCTATCAGCGCAAAACCGATGGCTCAGCGCCCCAGCGCCTGGCCTACGGTGTGACCATGGCGGTGGCTCCGGATCTGCAGCGGCTTGCCGTTTACCAGAGACCATTCCAGGACGATGGGGAATTGCTGATCTTACCCACCGGCGCCGGCAAAATCGTCAAGCTGCCGCTCGGCGGTTTGCAACTGACTTATGATGATGGGAATTGGGTCACCGCAGCGGGCGACAACGGCAATGAAGGTCTTCTGCTGACCGCCGCTCAGGGTGACGAAGCACCCCGTCTGTATTTCCTACCCCTCGACGGCACGGCGGCACATCCGGTCACACCGCCGCAGATGTCTCTGGCGCACAATGGCCACCTCGTCTCAGGCGACGGTCAGCGAATTATCGTCAATCCGGCCGAAGAGGCTCCGGTGGAATTTGCCCTCGACGGTGCAGGCCCCACGCCCCTGCCGGGCTTCGAGTCTTTGGATCTGCCGCTGCGCTTCGACCAGGACGGCACTCATGTCTACGTCCAGCGAATGAACACCCTGCCGGCCCAAATCTACCGCATCGACCTGGGCACGGGAGAGCGCGTGCTGTGGCGTGAGTTGTCCCCGGCCGATCCCGCTGGCATCACCGCGGTCGACCGGGTGCAGATTTCCGCCGACGGTTCGGTTCAGGTCTATTCCAACCGCCGCCGGTTGGTGGCCCTGCAAATTATCGAGGGACTCCGCTAGATCCTGCCCTTGCCGTGGCCGGTCATAGCCGGCAGGGACAACGGCACCCCCTGCTTCCGTCGCTCCTGCTCAGGCAGCACATCAAGGCTCGGCCAAAGGCCTGTCAGCAACGTGCTGTCGTAGTCTCCGGATAATCCTCTGGTCCGCATCGCCGCAGCAGCCTGCTTGGCATCATAGACCAGACGATGCCAGCTGGCCCGACTGCCGCTGGTCGTCGGTTCCAGCAGCAGGTACCAACCGTCTCGGGTCCCGTCATTGGCTGGCAGGCCGATGGCGCCGGCATTGAGCCAGGCGCGGTCGCCCAGTTGGCGGCCAAAGGGAATTCCTGAATGTCCGCCGACGATCAGGTCGGCAGGCGTCAGTTCCATTTCCCGCGCGATCTGGTCGTTGGAGGCGGAGGGAAAAATGAAACGGTTGATCACTTCGAGCCCGCCATGAATGACGGCCATGCTGCGCCCTGCCCAGGTCAGATCAATACGGGATGGCAACTGCCGCAGCCAGGCCCTATGTTCCGCGCTGACCTGTTCGCTGGCATAGCGGTACCAGTCAACGGAAAGGGCCGAGCAGACCGTCCCCTGCTCAAAACCGCAGCCGCAATCGAGCGCCCCTGTCGCCAGTGACTCCTCGCAATTGCCCATCACAACGTGAATGCCCCAGTCTCGAACCAGGTCGAGCGTGGCGGCGGGATCCGCGCAATAGGCGACGATGTCGCCGGTACAGATCGTGCGCTCGGGTGGGATTCCGAGGGTGTCCGCAACCCGTTTGATGGCCTGCGTCGCCTGGAGATTGCTGTAGGGGCCGCCGAACAATAGCAACGATCCGGTCAAGTCGCCCAGCTGCTGGACCCTCGGCGGCATCAGTCCGCCGCCGCGATTGTCTTGGGCGATACTTTGGCGCCCAGCCAATAACTCAGGCAGCCGGCACCGAGCACCGCGACACAGATCCAAAGCAGCTTGGTGTACTTGTGCAGATCACCAAGCAGGGTTGTGTACTGGCTCGATTCGGTGAAATACAAGGCGGCGCCGGTCAGCGCCAGGACGAACGAAAAGACATAGCTCCAGGCCGGGATGTCCCGCCTTTTGCCCCACAGCGAAAAGAAGACCACGGGCGCGAGATACATGGAGGCCGTCCCGCTGACTGCAACGGCGCTGAAGAGGTCCTTGTTGCCCCAGAAGACCAGCAGCAAGCCGACCAGCATGAAACCCACCATCACCATCCGGCCATTGCGCAGCGACATGCGCATCACCCCCATGTCGGCGGCCAGCAGCTTGGCCGAACTCGAGAGCGTGCTGTCGAGCGTGGACATGGCGGAAATCACCAGCGCGGCGTTGAACAACAACATCGGCACCTGTCCCAGCAGGCGCAGCAGGGTGTCGTTCATGGACTCGCCGCTGACGGTGTGAGCGCCGGCCAGGACGCCCAGGCAACCGAAGAGCAGGATGGCCAGTGAGCTGATCCAAGCGGCGTGTTGGAAGCTCTTGCGGGTCGTCTCCCGGTCGGCCAGAAAACCGCGGTCCATCATGACCGGGTCGTGCATCGGGTAGCTCCAGATCTGCAGCAAGGCAACAATGAGCAGGATGGGCCCGGGCTGGCTGATCACAAACGGCTTGAACCAAAGATCGCTGAGGCTGACCTGGCTGTTACCGCCGACCATGACCACCAGCAGGACCAATGTGCCCAGAAAGAGCAGCATCTGGAAGACGTCGGTTCTGAGCGAAGCCCGCAGGCCGCCGAGCATCGAGTAGAGCAGGGTGACGCCGGCAAATCCGAGGATGGTCCAGACATAGGCCTGGCTGCCGGCGGTCCCAAAGAGGATGCCGATCACCAATAAATTGGCGAAGACTTCGCTGATCAGGCGCACGCCGATGACGAAGTTGTAGCAACCGGTTCCCCAGGCACCGAAACGGTCGAATAGAAATTCCTGCACGCTGTCGAAGCCGTGCTGAAAACGGAGCGAATCAATGATCCGGCCACCAGTCAGAAATGAGAGATAGTAGGCGGTATAGGCCAGGGTGCCCCAGATGCCATAAAAATAGCCCAGAATGGCGGCATTGAGCAGGGAGCGGGCAAAAATCCAGGTCGTGACCTGAGAAAAGGTCAGAGTCATGAGCCCGGGCTGGCGTCCGTCGGCCGAAAGTCCCCTGAAAAAGGCACCTTCGCTTGCTGCGCGCGGAGAAAGGACGACCGAGATGATGGCAATCACGCCGGCAAGTGCCGGCAGCGCATAGCTCATGGGACCCAAACCTCCGTATGGGATGAGGCTCAAACAAGACCGGAAGGGGAGCATTGCCGTGGTGGGTACCGGCAGCACCCCGTGCGAGGTTTTCAGAACTCTGACAAAGTATAGTAACAATTCTGTCCGCGGAGGAATTTCAGCCTGGCGATCATCTTGAATCGCAGTTGCCGTCAGCTTTAGGTCTGGGGATCACTTTTGGCCGCCAGCCATTCGATCGCCATCGGCGGGAATAAGGTTGGCCACTTTGCTGTGCACCCTCGTGGCGAACAGGCCCAATTCGGATGCCATCTCCAAAATCTGTTCCAGGGAATGTTCTTCGACGGTGGTGTGGCGCAGATCCAACAGGAAGTCGTGCCTGGGCAATTGAGCCGCGGCCGCGAGAATGTCTTCGGACAGGCGCCGAATCTCGGCGTTGGTCAGGAGCCCGGTTTCGTCTTTTTTGAGAAAATCCCGGATGCGGTATTCCTGGAATTTGGCCATATTTCCTCGCTTCGGCACCGTGCCTTGCATTGGCACTTTACTCGTTTGAACTTATCACACGCAGAAATTTGGTCAATGCCAGAGGCGGTAGCCGGGCACAAAGCGGGGTCGACCATGCCGGCCGGCCTTCATTGTCCCAGCCCTGCCAGATGCGGGTTTCGGATCCCACTTCCATATGCCCATCGACTAGCGTCTTGACCAACCGGCCCGAAAAAACCCCCACGACCCAAGGGGCGCGGGGGCTTTCGTTTGTGTGATCTCTTGGCCAGACCAGTCTGCTAGGGCAGGTTGGCGTCGGCGTGAGCGATTGCTTCGGTCATCAACTTGGTCGCGTAATCGGGGTTGTGCACACCGAGGCTACCGTCGCCGATGATGAAGTACATGGCGTAGGCGGCTTCACGCTGCCACACCTGCACACTGGGGTCGGTGCTGTCCCAATTGGCTTCCATATCGTGGTAGTCGGTGTAACCGAGCCGCGTGGCCAGGTCATCCATCAGGCCTTCAATGGTGCCCTGGAACGTCGTGACATAGGTCTCGTCGATACTGCCGTGGCAGCCGTTGCAGTTGGTGCCGATGTCCGGGGTGAAGTTGTGGAACGCATGGTCCTGCAACTCACCGTGCAGCATCGTCTCGCGCACCATGTGGCAGCTGACGCAGCCCTTGGTTGCGGACTGGTGCGTATGAGCGCGCGCCGCGGAATAATCCACACCGGGAATTTCAAAGGACCCGCCACCGATGTACATGTCCATCTGAGCACTGTGATGCGGACCGAAATGGGCGTAACCGTTGGCGATCTGACCCAGGACGTTGTCCGTATCGCGCCGACCGTGGTGGCACTGGGCGCACAGTTGGCCGGTACCCTTGTCGGTCATGCGGAACACTTCGGCATCGCCGGGGGCATACGGATAGGTGTAGGCCACTTCGACCGGACCGATGTTGCGTACCTGGGCGTCGTTGCCGCCGCCATCAGCACCCATGTGGGGATCATGGCAGGTCACGCAACCGATGAAATTCACGTCGGGTCCAAATTCGTAGTCGGCAAAAGACGGATCATTTTCGCGGATGAAACCCTCGCTCGTGTGACAACCGTTGCAGGACGAAATGTGGGCGTAGTGTTCGGAGTTGAACGCCTCCACATCGCCACCGGCAGCCGAGGCGTGTCCGGAACCGGCGTAGCCACCAGTGAAGTCGCCCTCGGGGCCCTTGAACTGGGTCGAGTGGCAGGGGAAGCAGGTCGAATTGATATCGGCTTCGACGACGGCGTCAGGATCGTGCGTGCCAATGGTCGCGAAGTTGACGATGGGTTTGTGGTCGTTGAAGTCGGGGCCCATGGGACCGTGACAGGACTCACACTGTACGCCAGCCAGGTGCTCACGGCGGGTCGCGGCAGCATCGCCTTCAACGTCAAAATAGTCGTCGTAGCCGTTGACGTCAGGGTTGGCGGCCGTCATCCACTCGTCCGAACCGAAAGTGACCTTGCGGTCCCAGCCGGTGGTGTGGCACTGCAGGCAGTAGGGGTTGGCCAGGTTGTCGCCGGTGAGGCTTTCCAGGGCGTGGGTGTGACCGGTCAGGCCCATTTCTTCAACGGTAGTGCCGTGGCAATGGGTGCAGGCGGAGCCTTCTTCACCGACATAGGTGTAGTCCGAAATGTAGGCATCATTACCAGGAGGACCCGCCGGACCCTGAGGACCAGCGTCTCCTTCGCAACCGGTGAGAATCAGGGGCAGGGCCAGCACGAAAAAAGCCGCCACCTTCAGGAAATGCTTGGGATTCATCGCATGCCTCCTCGGCAATTTGCAAACTCAGAAAAACTCACACGCTGTTATATCAGAAGATCCAATTGACTTGGTGTGATCTTCATTTGCCTAAGATATCGGTAAGGTTAATTAATTATCAACCAGTATTTTGTAATTAATCTACAATAATCAAAAAGTGATAATGAGAATGATTATAAACTGTTGAAAAAGAGGATAACAACATCCTTAATTGCGGTAGAGCTTGGACCAAGCGCTTAAGTGGTGTTTATGAGAAGACATGTTAACCGACTCTAGCAATTAGCAAATTCAACGCCCCCCCTCATGGCGGAGCGCCAAAAATGCGCCCCCTACTTCAGAAGCATCACTTTCTGATGATCAACCTTACCCTCGGTCGAAAGCCGCAC
>CAZLUL010000174.1:0-8776 GCA_964562635.1 uncultured Fibrobacteraceae bacterium
CACCGCCGTCAAAAAAAACAACCCCAGCGCCGCACCCACCGCGCCGGGTCCCAGCCCGATGGGGTTGGCCACCGCTGTCATACCCAGTTGGATATACCCGGCCAACCCCACCAGGCCGAGGGCCATCAACCCGCGACCGCTGGTCAAAAACGCCAACCGGGCCGCCGCCAACCGCACCACCCCAGTCGGCAACAGCGGCAGTCGCAGCCAAATTGGCGGCGGGATTCCCCGTGCCGAACCGCCCCCGTCGAGGGCCTCACCCACCGCAGCGACGAAGGCTGCCCACTGCTCGGGGTCCGTATCAGGAGGCACGGCCCCGGCCGCCAAATCGGCCACTGAGGGACAACGCCCCTGCCACATCACCAGTGGCTGGGCCAACGCCGCCGGCACCGCAAAGACCGCCGCCCCGGCCCGCACCAGCCACGGTCCGGTGGGATGAGCGACCACTTCCAGCCCGGATTTCATCGCTCATCCCCCCAGTCGCGCCATGCCCAGCAGACACAAACGCAGTCCGTGAAACCGGACCCAGACATGACCGTGCCGGGCCACCATTTCGCCCAACGTCGGCTCGCCCGCCCGCAGGGGAATCAAATCGTCCGACTCCAGCCCCGCCGCCGGGTAAAACCGGTCCTCAGACAAATCCGCCAGCACATCACCGGGCCACACCTCGACTTCCTTTTCCAGTATCAAGCGCACCGTATCGGGCGACCGCTCGAGACAGGCGTCAAATGCCCGGCGAAAGTCCTGCCGCAAACCCATCGGCACCCGCGGCTCATCCAGGCCCGAGGTGGCGAAACAGGCGCTCGAATCCTTGATCATCGACCAGTGATGCCATTGGGCCGGATGGCGCAGCACCTGACTGAACAGCCAGTCAAAAAGCAGGCGGGTCAGAACCGCCGGGTCATCATCGCGCTGCGGGTGCAGGGTCGGCTCGCGCTCCCAGACCACCCCATTGTCTGCCCAGCGCAGACACACCGGATGCACCGGCACCTGCAGGCGGCAGGCGAGCCGGGCCAGCCCTGTCCTGACCCGGATCTCCCGCCCGGGGAGTTGGTAGCGCAGCCCCTGCTCACGAGTGCGCGCCAAACCCCGTTCTCCGTTGTTGCCATCCAGATAGACCAGCACCGGTCGGCCATCCTTCAGCGCCGTCACCGCTTGTTTCACGAAGCCGGGCTTGCCCACCGGCAGGAAGGTCAGCCGCCCCCGGTGGCCCAGCCGCGCGTTCATCCCGGCGGTGGCGGCCGCAAATTCGGCCTCGGCCGCCGCGCTGATCAGCAGCACCGGATCCAGCCCGGCGGCCAACCAGGGTTCGGCCAACAACTGATATGGCCCCTGGTGCAGCGAAACGGTGATCCCGCTCTGCAGCTCCGGATTGGCCTGGAAGAAGCTGCGGCCCGGGGACAGGATAACCTGATCCCCGGCCCACAATCCGGCGAGAGCCTCCCGCTCTCTCGCCAGCCCCTTTTCCCTCTGGCTGAGGACCTGCAACAGGTCACCTTTTTCGGCCTGGGGAAACAGCGCGCGCATATTCCAGAGGTCCCACACCAGGTCGGCCCGGCGCAGGTCTTCGTTGGCGTCGGGCCGCCCATCGGGTTCGGAACTCCGCGAAGTTCCGGACCGCGAGAGGCGGCCGTAGGTGTCCAACTGCGTCACCGAATCAGCCCGCCACCGGTGGGCCCGGTGCTGCCATCGCCGCCGTTGGCCGGGTCGAAGATCCTGATTTCAGGCAAATTCAGATCGTCGTCGGGAATCTTGCAGACGCAGCACATGGACGGCGCGTCACCGCCGGCTTCCTGCAGGCCGCCTTCGACCAGAAGCGGACTGAACTCCAGGCGTTCATCCAGTTCCACAGCACCCAACTGTTGCAGACTGGCGTCCAGGGTGATGCGGTCAAAAATGTCTCGGTTGATGCGTTTCATGTGGCCCTCCTTGGCTTGAATTGCTCGGTTACGGTGGGCTCTTCGCACAGATCAGTCCTGAAAGTACAAAAACTATCTTAATTATTATTTCGCTTAAGGTTACAAGACTTTCCATTCGCTGGAGAACTCCAAAAAAAGGCCCCACCCCATGACAGGCAGAGCCTCAACGTATCCCTCCGGCGACAGAGGCCTACTCCACCCGCACTTCCACCCGATACCCCGTATATTTCCGCAGGTTGATCACGCCATCTTCGAACATCAGGTACTGCCCTTTGATGCCCTGCAACACGCCCCCCGCAGTCGGGTCCTTGTCGAGATTGAAACTCTTCACCTTCGTCGGCCAGGTCAGCACCGGATATTTGAACGTGTGCTCCAGGCGTTCAAATTCCGCCAGCACACCCGGCACGCCCCACTCGTTCAACGAGGCAACCACTTCTTCGCTGGTCGCCCGCAAATCAAATCCTTCCGGGTTCCCCTTCAGGTTCTTGGTCCAGTGGGTCTTGTCGGCAAACCCGGCGTCACTGAGCCGCTTTTCGGCCAACCCCACTTCGCGCCGGTTGGGCAACTTCGCCACCGGAATCGCCGCCACCGCGCCTTGATCAATCCAACGCGAAGGCACATTGGGCGCGCGCGTGATCCCCACCTTCACGCCGCTGGTCAATGAGCAATAGAGAATGTGCGGCTGGAAACACTGCTTCTGGGCGAACTCTTCATCCCGGCACGGGTCTTCCAGCACGCCGTGATGGCACAACTCGGGCCGCACGATACAGATATCAGCCTCGGGTCGGTTCTGGAAACACGGGTAGCAGAAGCCCTGGTTGAATGTCTTTTTTGTTTTGCGCCCACAGGCGGTGCAATGGATCTCGCCGGTAAAATGCAGCGTCACGTTTTGGCCGAGGTGGGGGTTCAGATGACAATCCGGCCCCCGCTTGTCAGCCTCCCACCAACCGTCACTCAGGTAATAGGCCACGGGCTCGGCCGCTTCGACGCGCATTTTTTTGAGGGTTCCGGACCAGATGACACTCATGAGAACGACCTTTGAAATTCCGTATACACGCGCGGGCGGGCCCGCTATTTTAAACGAAGTCTGCAAATATACTAACGGGCTGCGCGTCACGCGGCCACCCCCGGAGTACAAATGCTCAACCGGATCTGGTCCTTTTTCTTTATTGGTGGTTTTGCCGCCGCGGTCGTGCGCGCCGCCACCGGACACCCCGAAGTGTGGCGCGACATCGTCGGCAGCACCTTCGACATGGCCGAAACCGGCTTCAAGATCGCCCTGGGCCTGACGGGCGTGATGTGCCTCTGGCTGGGCATCATGCGCGTCGGTGAGAAGGGCGGTGCTGTTGATTTCATGGCCCGCATTTTTGGTCCGTTGCTGCGGCGCCTGTTTCCCGGCGTCCCGGACGGTCACCCAGCCTCGGCCAGTATCGTGATGAACATGGCGGCCAACATGCTGGGCCTGGACAATGCCGCCACCCCCCTGGGCCTCAAGGCGATGAAGGAACTGCAGACCCTGAACCCGGAAAAAGACCGCGCCAGCGACGACCAGATCCTGTTCCTGGTGATCAACACTTCAGCCGTGACGATCATCCCGGTGACGATTTTCACCTACCGGGCCCAGATGGGCGCCGTTGATCCGACCGATATTTTTCTGCCTATTCTGATCGCCACTTATTGCAGCACCCTGGTGGGCCTGGTCACCACTTCGTTCTTCCAGAAAATCCGGCTCTACAACCCCGTGGTCTTGGGCTATCTCGGCGGCATCACCGCGGTCATCGCCGGCCTGGTGACATACTTCAGCCGCCTGGACCAGGCCGCCATGGAAGCGCAGTCCTCGATCCTGGCCAACTTCCTGATCTTCGGCGTCATCATCGCCTTCATGCTCGCCGGCCTGAAGCGCCGGGTGAACCTCTACGAAAGCTTCATCGAAGGGGCCAAGGAGGGTTTCCAGGTCGCCATCGGCATCATCCCCTACCTGGTGGCCATGCTGGTGGCCATCGGCGTCTTCCGCGCCAGCGGTGCCCTGGACCTGGTGCTCGATGGACTGCGCTCCGGCGTAGCGGCCATCGGGGTGGACACCGCCTGGATTGAAGGCCTGCCCACCGCGCTGATGAAACCCCTGAGCGGCAGCGGCGCCCGCGGCATGATGATCGAGACGATGCAAACCCACGGCGCCGATTCGTTTGCCGGCCGTTTGGCCAGCGTGGTGCAGGGCAGCACCGAGACCACGTTCTATGTCTTGGCGGTGTATTTTGGCGCGGTTGGCATCCGGCGCACGCGGCATGCGGTGGTGTGCGGTTTGGCTGCGGATCTGGCAGGGATAACGGCGGCGATATTCGTCAGTTACCTGTTTTTCGCCTGAGCCGCGCTGGCCCACTTCCGGATCAGGGGCAGGCCACACCCACCGCTTTGGTGGCCACGTCCTGGCCCGAGTTGACGGGGGTCGTGAATTCCACGTCGGCGGTGATCATCAAGCGGTAGTCGCCCGAAGAGCCGCAACTGAGGTCCCAGTTCCGGGTGATCGCCAGCCGATAGGTGCCGGCAGCGCCAATCACCAGACCGGTCACCGCCTGCCCGCCCGTATTGTTCACGCATCCGGCCACGTAATTGCAGCGCAGCTCTTCCCGCAAACCGCCGGTCAACAGGTTCTCACGGCCGAGACTGACGCCCGGCGCGTAGAAGGCCATCTGCAGTATCGAGCCACCGGTCACGTCGATGGCGCCGATATCCACCACGGTGCCGGCCGAAAACTTGATATTGTAGACATCCTGGCAAGACTCGCCGGAGTCGCAGGTCCAGCCTAGAATCTCGTCGTAGCTGGTGATCAATGGCGCGTTCACCACGACCACGGTCGCATCATCGTCGCCACCACAACCGCCCAACAACCCGGCACCCAGCCCCAGAACGAGAACCAGGCCGATAATTTTCAGATGCTTGGAATTCATGTCATTCGTCTTTCGGAAATTGGGCAGCGCCGGAAGAGAAACCCCTTCAACTCGGCCCATCTATACGCCATTTCTGCTGGTCCAGGTAGAACTCCTGGTTGCCCTTTTTGTAGCTTTCAACCTTCAGGGGTATGAAATGCCCCGGACGCGGCACCGGTGGTGGCAAAAGCAGCCGGATTTCCAGACTGTCCTGAACCGCCACCAGGGCCCGGGACATGGGCTCACCGTCACCCAACGGGTGCAACCCCTCGGCCTCGATCTCCAGGACAAGCCCCAGAATGTCTTCCCGGCCGACCATGGGATTGCAGCGCAACGAGAGCATGGCCACGATGGCCAGCAAAAGTATGCCCGCCACAGCCATGCCCCGCGCATTGCGGTAGTGAAATGCCCAGGAATTCCAGATATTCATGTAGGGCAAGTTAACCTACGCACAGGCGCAGGTCACCTTTGAAATGAACCCATTTTAACGGTACAGGGCTTTCACGGCCCCAAAGGCCTGCTCTTCGACCGGCAGCGGGCAATATTCGTTCACGTGAATCTGGGTTCCCCAACAGGTCGGCGCCAGGCTCATCGGGACAATGGTGCCCCCGGCCTCGTACGCCGGCAAGTCATAGGGCAAGGAGGGAATCCGCGAGGGCCCCAATTCCATGAACACCGTCTCCGGCGAGGTCAACATGAACTGCCAGGTCACCAGCACGATGGCCGAATTGCTGATCAAGGGCGTTGCCAGCCCGACAACGTAGTCACCACTCAACAGGTTCGAATTTTCGCCCACATCGATCGCCTCGGGCGGCAAGGCGTTTTGCAGACGGAACAGGACCGACTGATCATTCAAGGCATTCGTGTAGCCGAACTCAAAGCCCCACACCAGAACACTGCTCGGATTGGTCAGGACAACGTAGGCGTTGAACGGAACGTTGGGCGGACTGAACAATTCGCTGGAGTCCCCATAGGGATCGGCATAGATGCCCACTTCATCGGTCTGGGCCACCGTCAGGGCCGGCAGGTGCAGAATAAAAACGGCGACAATAATGAAAAGTCCGTGCCTGGGTTTCATGAAAATCTCCTTTACAGAATCAGCGATACAACGCTTTTACAGCCCCAAATGATTCCCGCTCAACCGCAATCCCGCAGTAGTCGTTGATCACGCCTGAACAGAACGCCACACCCATCGGATACGTGTTCACGCCATCCCAGTAGGCAGGAAGTCCATCAACAATGGTTTCGGCATAGAACGGTCCCGGCGTCAAATATGCCGTCAGGGGAGCCAGAAGCAGGTACTGGAAGGTCATCAGGATCACCGCATTGCTCGTCGGCACCGGCGCCGGCCACCACTGGCGCACTTCGCCGGCCAGACCGTCGTAGACCGGCATGGTCAGGTCAATGATTCCCGGCGGCAGAGTGTGTCCCAGCTTGAAAATCAACGCTTCTTGGCTAGGCTGCATGTTCATTTGGTAACTGAATTCATAGCCCAGAATCTGGCTCGCCGAAGGCTCGGTCAAAATAAAGTACATGTTGAACGGTATACTGGAACTAACGCTCCCGTCCGCCACATCGCCCTGGGTATCAAAGTAGACCCCGAACAAATCCGGCGTCGGATCCACGACCGCTCCGGCCCCCACCGGCATCATCCCCACCAACAAAACCCCCGCCACCAGCCACAATATTGTTTTCATAAGATTCCCCCTCGCTAACCTCAGAGATTAAAGATAACTTCTGAGCAGTCGATCCTAGCATACTCGGCGTTCAATGGGCAAATCTACCGACTATCCCGGAGGGATCATGGACAACCTGGCGGTCATATTCTTCACCAGCGTCTTCCTGCTGTTCTATGTCTATGCCGGATACCCCCTGCTGGCCAAATTTTTGGGTGCCGCCACCAATCGCACCGTGCACGCCTCGCCCCCTGGCGACCATACCTATGAACCGACCATCACGGTGGTGATCGCCGCCTATAACGAGGCGCCCCACATTGCCGACACCGTGCGCAACAAGCTTGAGCAGGACTACCCCCACGACAAACTCAACGTCATCGTGATCTCGGACGAATCCGAAGACGACACCGACGCATTGGTCGAAGCCATCGACGACGACCGCGTGCAACTCATCCGGCAGGTGCCTCGGGCCGGCAAAACCAGCGCCCTGAACCTGGCCATGCCCCAGGCCACCGGCGAAGTGATCGTATTTTCCGACGCCAACTCGCTCTATGGCCCGGACACCCTGCGCAATCTCGTGGCGCCGCTCAATGATCCGGAAGTCGGCTACGTCACCGGCCGAATGGTCTACAAGGCGCCCGACGGCAGCCTCACTGGCGAAGGCTGCAGCGCCTACATGAACTACGAAAACAAACTGCGCGAATGGGAAACCCAGCTCGGCTCCGTGGTCGGGGTCGATGGTGGCGTCGACGCCATGCGCCGTGAAATCTACATGCCCATGAATGCCGACCAGTTGCCCGACTTTGTGCAGCCGCTGACCGTGGTCGAGCACGGCTACCGCGTGGTCTACGAACCCCACGCGCTGCTCTACGAAGACGCTCTGTCTGCCGCGGCCGACGAATACCGCATGCGGGTGCGGGTCGGGTTGCGCGCCTTTCATGCCCTGAAAGACAAATCAACGCTGCTCAACCCGGCCCTGTTCGGCACCTTTGCCTGGCAACTGTGGTCGCACAAGGTATTGCGCTACATGGCTTTCCTGTTCATGGTGACCGCCTTTGCCAGCAATTGGGCCCTGGCCAGCCAGCAAAATACCACCGGCTGGGCCCTGGCTTTCCTCGGCCAGATTGTCTTCTACGGCGTTGCCCAGTGGGGCCACGTGATGAGCCGCCGCGGCCTGGAATCGTCGCGCCTTGTCAGCCTCGCGTATTTCTTGTGCCTGGTGAACCTGGCCAGCGCCCAGGCCTTCTGGCAGTTCCTGCGCGGACGCAAACAGGTCATCTGGAAGCCGCGCACCTGATGCCCGGTTTATCCCGCCATACGCCGGCCATTGCGCCGCCACCGTTGTTGCTCAAGTGGCAAATCTGGGCCCTGGGTCTGGCGGTCATGCTGGTGCCTTTTTTTATTCCCATCCCCATGGTGCTGCGCCGGCATCCGATCATTTCGCCCCTGGGTGACCAGTTGCATGTGGTGCTGTTGGCGGGCATTGCGCTGTTGCTGTACTGGCGCGGCCCCCTGACCGGGCGCCTGTGGTTCACCGCCCTGGTCGCAGCGGTCATCGGCGGCGCCATCGAGTTCGTGCAAATCCCCTTTGGCCGCAACGCCCACTACATGGATTTTCTGCTCGATCTGGTGGGCATCGGCCTGGTCGTCGGCTTCATCCTGTGGCGAGGACACCACCTGAAGGTGGGCCTGTGGCTCATGCTGGCCCTGCTGCTGGTGCCCCCCAGCCGGATGTACTACATGCCTTTCCAGGCCGCGGCCGCCTACCGCGCACAGGGCATTTTTCCCGTCATTGCCGATCTTGAAGGCCCCCGCGATCACTGGCTCTGGGGCGGCAACCATGTCGTGTTGGAAGTCGTCGAGATCCCGGACAGCCCCTCAGGCCCAGGTCGGGTCGTGCGCATGGCCGGTGGACCGCCGTCCCACTGGCCCGGAGTTGAAGTCCGCCGTTTCCCCCACGACTGGTCAGACTACGAATACCTGGTACTCGCGGTGCGGCAGATCTCCGGCGAAGCCAAAAACCAGCGTTTTGCCATCCGGTGCGATGACTTTGTCGGCCGCAAGGAAATGACCTGGATCACCACATCCTTCACGGCCACCGACACCTGGCAAACCTTCCGCGTTCCTCTGCGCGACCGCCTGGTCTCCAATGGACGGGATCACCCTGAGCGCCTTTTTGACCGCCAGGATGTCGACCGGGTCCGGTTGTACCTGCCCCGACCCGAGGGGCGCGTGGTGCTGGCCGACATCAACG
>CAZLUL010000175.1:0-8726 GCA_964562635.1 uncultured Fibrobacteraceae bacterium
TGATGGACGAAGCGGCCAGCCGTCTGCGCATGGAGATCGACTCGGTGCCCGCTGAGGTTGATGACCTGCAGCGCGGACTGAACCAACTGGAAATGGAACGCCTGGCCCTCGCGGAGGAGACCGACAAGTCGGCGCTCGTTCGCCGCGAACTGATCGACCGCCAGATCAGCGAACTGCGGGACGAGTTGGACCAGGTCACCGCCCGTTGGGAAATGGAAAAGGAAGCCATTGATGTTTTGCGGGCCCTGCAACAGAAACAGGAAGACCTGGTCCTGGAGATGGAGCGGGCCGAGCGCGAAGGTGATCTGGCCCGGGCCAGCGAGCTGAAGTACAGCGGGCAGGCCCAGATTGAAAACGAAATCGCCGCCGCGCACGAGGAACTGAAACGCGTTCAGGGCGATACGCCCCTCTTGAAAGAGGAAGTCGACGAGGGCGACATCGCCTCCCTGGTGGCCAAGTGGACGGGCATTCCTGCCATGCGCCTGGTCGAAGACGAAGTGGCCAAACTGCGCGAGCTGGAAGACCGGATCTCCGAACGTGTTGTTGGCCAGGATGAGGCGGCCGAAAAAGTGGCGCGCACCATCCGGCGTTCCCGCGCGGGTTTGACCGACCGGCAACGGCCCATGGGTTCGTTCCTCTTTCTGGGACCGACCGGCGTGGGCAAGACGGAACTGGCCAAGGCCCTCACCGAACAGCTGTTCGGCGATGAGACCCAGATGGTTCGCCTGGACATGTCCGAATACATGGAGCGCCACGCCGTCAGCCGCATGATCGGTTCGCCGCCGGGATACGTGGGGCACGAAGCCGGCGGTCAGTTGACTGAGGCCGTGCGGCGCCATCCCTACAGCGTGATTCTGCTGGACGAGGTGGAAAAAGCTCATCCCGAAGTGATGAACGTGCTGCTGCAATTGTTGGACGACGGCCGCCTCACCGACGGCAAGGGCCGGGTGGTGGACTTCCGCAACACGATGGTCATCATGACCAGCAACCTGTGCCAGGACGCGGCTTACGCGGGGGCGGATGAAAGCCGATTGCTCGAAGGACTGGGCGGTCATTTCCGGCCCGAGTTCCTCAACCGTCTGGATGGAATCATCAGGTTCAACGGGCTGGGTCGCGAGTTGATCGAACAGATCGTGCGGCTGGAACTGGACAAGGTGAGCCGCAATCTTGAGGATCAGGAACTGAGTTTGTCTGTTTCGGACGCCGCGGTGACGCACCTGGCGAGCCTGGGTTTCGATCCGGTCTTTGGCGCCCGTCCGGTCAAGCGTGTGATCCAGCGGGAGGTGCAGGACCGCCTGGCCGATTTGATTTTGGCCGGGGATGTCCCGCCGGAACAAGTGGTGGCGTTGGACCTGGCCGATGGTGAGTTGGAACTGAGCGTAGTCAAGCCAGGCCAATTGCAAAACCAGGGTTGATTTTCCATTTGGTAGACGAGTCATGAGGCGGGCCGGGGTTAACCCGGCCCGCCGCCTCATGGCAACCCGCTTAAAAATTCTTATGATACCTGTCTACCAGCACTAGAGGTGGCCCGCATCGGTCGTGCCACTGCCTTCTATCGACAGGAGCCCACGAATATGAAAAGCAAGCTGACCGCCCTCGAAAACGGACCTTTGGAACTTGTGGCGAAGAAGCAGATCCTTTTCAAGGACGGGGTCGCAGTCGAGGCCGGCGAGAAGGTGCTGCTCTGCACCTGTGGCCAGTCCGGGACCAAGCCCTTTTGCGACTTCACTCATGTGGGGGAGGGTTTCACCAGTGCTCGCGAGATCGACACGGAAGTTCTGCAGGAATATCCCGGCAAGGATGTCACCATCCATTTCAATCGCTCCATTTGCTCAGGGGCGGCCAATTGCGTGGAAGGCCTGCCTGCGGTTTTCCATTCGGGCGACGGTGGCCATTGGATCTATCCGGACAGCGGCACCGAAGAGGAGATTGCCGACCGGGTGCGGGCCTGCCCGACCGGCGCTTTGTCCTATAGCGTCAATGGCAAAAGGGTTGCCAACGAGGGCACCGAAGAAAAGATCACCATCGTCAAGGACGGCCCCTATAACGTGGAGCTGATCACGTTGTCGGACAAGCCGAACCCGACCAATTGTTCGAACACCAAGTTTGCCCTGTGCCGTTGTGGGCACTCGGTCAACAAGCCCTTCTGCGATTATTCCCACGCCGAAAAGGGCTGGAAAGACAGTGATGGAGAATCGGCCAAGACAGAGACCGCGGCCACAGACGCGCCGGCGCCGACTTCCGGTTCGGCCGACGGCCCGGTGATCGCCGACAACAAACCCGTGATGGTGAGCCTGACCAAGGGGGAAGAGAAATATTTCTGCACTTGTGGCCGGTCAGCGAGCCAACCCTTCTGTGATGGCTCTCATGCCGGCACTTCGTTTGTGCCCCTGGCATTCAATGCCGAATCGGACGGCTCTGCGGCGTTGTGCGCGTGCAAGGCCTCGGCGAACTTTCCCTATTGCGATGGAGCCCACGCCCAGATTCCCGACAGCCAGGTGGGGCAGATTGGCGCCCTGGCCAGCAAGACGGCGTCCGGCGCGCCGGTGGCCAAGCCCACGGCCGAAGAACCCACCGTGGCCTTCATCCACCAATTGGCCGCCGAGGGCCTGTCCAAACTTGGCCACCACGGCCAGATGACCTCCATGGGTGTGCCGCGCAATCAGTTGCCCGATTGGGACGACCTGCAGATCATGGCGGCCCAGATGGCGACCAAGCCGTTGCTTGAAGATCAGGCGGTCGGTACACAGTTGGTCATCGGCCCGCAGGCCAAGAAGCCGCTGGTCCTGGACATCCCGCTTTTTGTTTCGGACATGAGTTTTGGCTCTCTATCGGAAGAGGCGAAGGTGGCTTTGGCACAAGGCGCCGAGTTGGCCGGTACGGGAATTTGTTCAGGTGAGGGTGGCATGTTGCCCGAGGAACAGGCCGCCAATTCGCGCTACTTCTATGAACTGGCCAGCGCCATGTTCGGCTATTCCGAAGAAACCGTCGCCAAGGTGCAGGCCTTCCATTTCAAGGGTGGCCAGGGCGCCAAGACAGGCACCGGGGGACATCTGCCCGGCGCCAAAAACATCGGCAAGATTTCGCAGGTGCGTGGCATTCCCGAAGGCGAGCCGGCCGTTTCCCCGCCGACTTTCAAGGACCTGGTGACGGCTGACGATTTCAAGCGCTTCAGTGATCGGGTGCGTGAAGTCACGGGCGGGGTCCCGGTGGGATTCAAGCTGAGCGCCAACCACATCGAAAAAGACATCCAGTTTGCGCTTGATGCTGGGGCCGACTACATCATCCTGGACGGCCGTGGTGGTGGCACGGGCGCGGCGCCGACGATCTTCCGGGACCACATCAGTGTGCCGACGATCCCGGCTTTGGCCCGGGCCCGGCGGTATCTCGACCAGCAGGGGGCCAGCGGCCGGGTGACCTTGATCATCACCGGCGGTTTGCGCACGCCGATCGATTTCGTAAAAGCGCTGGCGCTGGGGGCCGACGGCATTGCTCTTTCCAACAGCGCCCTGCAGGCGATCGGCTGCGTGGCGGCCCGCATCTGCAATTCGAACAATTGCCCGGCGGGAATCGCGACCCAGAAGCCGGAGCTGCGCAAACGGTTGGATGTCCCCGAGGCGGCGCTGCGTTTGCAGAGGTTCATGGGCGCTTCGGTGGAATTGATGCAGGTCATGGCCCGCGCCTGTGGGCATTCGAATCTGGGCGAATTTGCGCCGGATGATCTGGCGACGTGGCAGTACGATATGGCCCGTTTGTCCGGGGTGAGGTTTTCCGGGCCAGGCGATTGACCAGAAAGAAGATACGCCTTGGGTGGGCTGGCTTTCGGAGTCAGCCCACCAGGGGTGTTTGAATATGACAAGTCGATATCGTTGCAAACACATCAATTAATACGAAACCATTTTGGTCCAGATGCGTTACAATCCCAGCAACAGTGATTCTGCCAGTCAGGATCTGTCCCTACGCGAAAAACTCATTCATATACAAGGAGACACGACATGAAGAAGACACTGGCCACCATCGGAATCCTGGTTCTGAGCCTCGGTATCGTCGGCGCTGCAGGTGCCGGCGAACAATGCAACAAGACCGTCGCTTCCAGTTGCAACAAGTCTGCTGCCTCCGTTGCCGAAGCCAGCCATTGTCCGACCACGGCGGCCAAGGCTGCCTACGCGAGTTCCCTCGAAAGCTCCGGTTGCGAAAAAACGGCCAAGACCGCTTACGCCAACTCCATGGGTGAAGTCGCTTATGCCAATGCCCTGGTCGAGAGTAGCTGCAGCACAACGGCCGCCAAGGCGACCTACACTTATGTGCAGGAGCAGACCGGATGCAGCGCGACAGCTACGTCCGCTACCAAGCACGCCGTTGCTCAGGCCGCCTACGACAAATGCCTGACGGAGACCGGTTGCGAGAAGACTGCCGGCGCGACATACGACAAGACCGCCATGGCTGTCGCCGAGGAAATCGAGAAGGCCACGGCCGAGACCACGGAAGAAGAATCTTCCTGATGCCTATTTGAGGCACGCGAACAGTCTCAAACGGAAGCGCCCGGGCCTTATGGCTCGGGCGTTTTTGTTTTGTCCGACGTCGCCATTGTGGTGACCCAAAAAAGGAGTATAATGACCGGGAAATAGCCCAATCCGCCGAATCTGAAGGATAATCATGACCCAGGACCGTTCCGACAATTCCGATTTGCCCCCGGATTCCGACCACACCATTGATCCCGACGCCACCATCGCGTCTGATTCTGGCAGCGCTGCGGCTGCGGCGGATTTCCCGGCTTCCATCGGCCCCTACCACATCCAGCGCCGCCTGGGCGAGGGTGGCATGGGTGAAGTCTTCCTGGCCGAACAGACCGAGCCGATCAAACGGACCGTCGCGCTGAAGATCATCAAGCCCGGCATGGATACGCGGGCGGTGGTGGCCCGGTTCGAACTCGAGCGGCAAACCCTGGCGCTGATGAATCATCCCGGCATTGCGCGAGTCTACGACGCGGGGCAGACCGAGCAGGGACGGCCCTATTTCGTGATGGAATTTGTCGAGGGCGTCCCGATCAACTGGTACTGCGACAACCGCCGCCTGACGACACAACAGAGATTGGAACTGGTGGTTGAAGTGTGCGCCGGGGTGCAGCACGCCCACCAAAAAGCGATCATCCATCGCGACCTCAAGCCCGGCAACATCCTGGTCACCGAGGTGGACGGCAAGCCGGTGCCGAAGATCATTGATTTTGGCATCGCCCGGGCCACCGAACAGCGCGATGTCGAACGCACGATGTTCACCCAGTTTGGTCACGTGATGGGCACGCCGGCCTACATGAGTCCCGAGCAGACCGACCCGATCAATACCGACATCGATACCCGCACCGACATCTACTCGCTGGGCGTTGTCCTGTACGAATTGCTGGTGGGTTTGACACCTTTTGACACCAAGTCCCTGCACTCGGCGGGTTACGAAGCGATGATGAAATTCGTGCGCGAGCAGGAGCTGCCTCGACCCAGTGTCCGCCTGAAGCAGAGCGGTGCCCAGACCGCGGAAATCGCGGCGCGTCACGGCACCGATCCCAGTCGACTCACGCGTCTTCTGCGTGGCGACCTGGACTGGATCCTGATGAAGGCCCTGGAGAAAGACCGCGGCCGCCGCTATGAGACGGCCAACGCCCTGGCGATGGACATCAGGCGTTACCTGCGCAGTGAACCGGTGTTGGCCAGCCCGCCGAGCGCATCGTATGTGGCGGGCAAATTTGTGCGGCGGCACCGAGGTGGCGTGGCCATCGGGGTGGCGACCGTGCTGGTGCTGATCGCTTTTGCTCTGACGACTTCGCTGCAGAATCGCGTGATTGCCAAAGAGCGGGACCGGGCCGAACTGGAAGCCGCCAAGTCGTCTGCCATCAATGACTTTATCATCGACATGCTCGCGTCATCGGACCCCTGGCTCGGTGGTGAGCACGACCTGACGGTGGCCGATGCGATGGGCGTGGCCCGGGCCGACATCGATTCGATATTTGCCGCCCAGCCGCTGGTGGCGGCCGAGATGCACGCGACCATCGGGAACACTTATCTCGGGCTGCAAAAATTGACGGAGGCCGAAGAAGAAGTGCGTGAAGGCTTGGTGATGCGCACCGAATTGCTGGGGGCCGATCACCCCGATTTGGCGACCAGTTGGATCTCGTTGGCGAAGGTTCAGCGCTTCAATCTGAAGTTGGACGAAGCCATTGCGGCCGGCCGCGAGGTGGTCCGTATCCGCGCGCTGCACTTTGCGCCGGCCGACCCCCTGATGATCGCGGGCTACGTCAATCTCGCCGAGTTGTATGTGACCGACCGCCAGTTTGCCGAAGCCGATTCGGTGCTCGACCGGATTGACGAGGCCATCGCCGGCACGACCGTCGACCTGCGGAGTGAGTCGGCGTCGGTGTTGAACCTGCGGGCCCGCATCGAGGCCGACGCGCGCAGTGATTATGCGGCGGCGGACTCGCTTTGGGTCGCAGCCACGGACCTGCTGCGTGAGGTCAATCCCGATTCGCCGTTGTTGCCGATCTCTCTCAACAACGCGGCGGTCAATCAGACCACGATGCAGGACTACGAGAGAGCTCGGGCCACCTTCAACGAAACCCTGGCTCTGATGTCCCGCCTGTTCGGCGAAGACCATCCCGAATACGCGGTCGGCCTCGAGAACCTCGGTGGGATCGCCTACCGCTTGGGCGAATACGAAGAGTGCCTGAACAACCTGGAGCACGTGCGCGAAATCCGGGCCCGCAATATGGGCGAAGACCACCCCACGGTGATGCGCACGATGTTGAACATGGCGACGGTCTCCAGTTCGATGGGCGACTACGAACGGGCGATCAAGATTTTTGACGAAGTCTTGCCGTTGCTGACCGCGGTCAATGGCGAGGTCCATCTCGATACGGCAGTGGCCTTGCGCAACAAGGCCATCGCCCTGCGGCGGGCCAGCCGGCACGACGAGTCCGAGGCGACCGTCGAACGGGCCCGGCCGATTTTCGTGGAGCTGTTTGGTCAGCGGCATCACCAACTGGCCCGCCTGGATGTTGACCTGGCCCGGATCAGGTACGATCAGGGGCGCTGGGCCGAGGCCGAAAAGCTGGTGGTTTGGTCGCTGGAGGTCTTCGAAGAGAGCCCGGGCACCCAGGATTCCCGGTCAAAGAATGCGGCGGAATTCCTGGTGAAGATCTATGGAAAATTGGGTCGGCCCGAGGATGCGGCGCGGTATGAAGGGTATGGCGAAGGGGAATAGCTTGGTTGGGTTGACGTGGATCGGTATGTGGAGTATGATAGCTATAGATATCCACATGTATTCGAGTCCACAGTCCGAATCGAGCCGCTATGAGAACCATCCAAATGACCCTCGATGATGACCTTGTCACCGCGGTAGACCTCGTATCCGAAGAATTGCAAACCAGCCGTTCGGCCTTTACACGACAGGCTTTGCGCGATGCTCTCGCCAAGCACCGGCGGCAAATGCAGGAAAAACAGCACCGACAGGGCTACGAAAAGCACCCGCGTGTTTCCGAAGAGTTTGGCGACTGGGAAACCGAACAGGTGTGGGGCGAAGAATGAAACGCGGCGAAATTCGCTGGTACCGGTTTCCCCAGCCCGATAAAAAACGACCGGTGTTGATTCTGACGCGAGACTCCATCATCAGCTACCTCAACGAGGTGACCGCAGCACCACTGACCCGCACCATCCGAGGCATTCCCACCGAAGTGGTCTTGACCGAAGCCGATGGCGTTCCGAGCGATTGCGCTGTAAATTGCGACCACCTGCAAACCGTTTCCAAGGGTAGGCTTGGTTCGGTCATCACGACCTTATCGGCCGATAAAATGGCGGAAATCGGTCCGGCGGTCCGGTTTGCGTTGGGTTTCAGCTGACACCGGCTGCCCGTCCAGTTGACACCAGGGGCCGCCAAATGATAGACTCACGGTCGGATCAGGGAATAGGAAAGGGGCGATTCATGGCGATTGCCCCCAGTTGAACTTTGCCCTGCCCCGCTCATCTTTCCCGTGCCTTGCCTCTCTCGAGTCAGTAAAAAAGCGCGCATTTCGTCATCAGCACCTGACTGTTCAGCAAAAACAGGACAATAGGTGTCTGAAAACAAGGGGATTCCATGGTCGGCAAGACGTTACTCCACTACGAGATCAAGGACAGCATCGGCAAAGGCGGCATGGGCGAAGTGTTTCGCGCCATGGACACCAAACTGAGCCGTGAGGTGGCCATCAAGATCCTGCCCGCCGAGTTGGCCGGTGATCCCGAGCGCGAAGCCCGCTTTCACCGCGAAGCCCGCGCTTTGGCGAGCCTGCAGCACGCCAATGTGGCCTCGGTCTACGGTTTCGAAGAAGTGGAGGGCACCCGTTTCCTGGTGATGGAACTGGTCAACGGCGCGGAGCTGACCGAGCGCATGAAAAGCGGGCCCATCCCGGTGGAAGAAACTCTGGTCCTGGCCCGTCAGATTGCCGCCGGCCTGGAAGCCGCCCATGAGAGCGGCATCGTGCATCGCGATCTGAAACCCGCCAACATCATGGAGACCGTCGAGGGCGAAGCCAAGATTCTGGACTTCGGCCTGGCCCAGGCCTGGTTTGGCGAAGACTCCGGTCAGGCCGATTCGGCCACGTCGCCCACCATGACCGCAGCGATGACCCAGATGGGCGCCATCCTGGGCACGGCGGCCTATATGAGTCCCGAGCAGGCGCGTGGCAACAACGTTGACCGACGCAC
>CAZLUL010000176.1:0-8704 GCA_964562635.1 uncultured Fibrobacteraceae bacterium
TGCTGTCCGGCGACCAGGTGAAGTACTGGTCCCCGTCGGCGTAGGAGTAGTTGTGTTCCGGGCCGAGCACCAGGCGGGTCTTTTTCGAATTGAGGTTGACGACCTTCAGCGCGGTCCGGTTTTCGAGGTAGGCAATCTCCTTACCGTCGGGCGAGAACCGGGGCTGGAACTCCTCGGCATCGGTGGCGACCACCGTCTCGGTCTCCAGCAGGGTCGAGGCGTAGAAGTAGGGCTCGGAGTCCCGCGCGATGCCCACGGTGTAGATGTTCCAGCTGTCTTGCACCTCGGCGGCGTAGACCAGTTGGCGGCCATCCGGGCTCCAGCTCAGGCTGCGCTCTTGCCAGGGGGTGTCGGTGACGCGCCGGGTGACGCCGCCCTCGACGCTGCTGACGAAGATCTCGCCGCGGAAGATGTAAGCGAACTCCTTGTCGTTGGGCGCGATCACGAACTCGGTGAAGCCCTTGTTCACCGGCACGATCTCATCCCGGGCCGTCAGGCCGTCGATGGCCAGCGCCACGGCGATCTTCGCGGGCTGTCCGCCGGAAGCCAGGGTGTACAGATCACCGTCCCAGGCAAAGCACAGCGTGCCGTCGTTGGCCCGGCTCAGGAACCGCACCGGATGGTCGGTGAACGACGTCAGGGCGGTGGCGCCGGCCGCATTGTCCAGGGACCCCTGCCACACATTGAACGAGCCGCCGCGCTCGCTCAGCCAGGCGAAGGTGTCGCCATCGCCCACGAATACGGGGTTCCGGTCTTCGGACGGGTCGGTCGTGACCTGCCGGTAGGTGCCGGCCTTCGTATCGTACAGCCAGATGTCTCGGGTCACGGACGAGGTGTGGTGCTTGCGCCAGTTGTTCTCATAGCCCTTGTAGTCGTGGTAAAGCAGGCGGCCGCCATCGGCGTCGACCTGCACATCGTTCGCTGGCACCGGCAGCACCTGGGCCACCCGCCCGCCGGTTGCCGGCACCTGGTAAAGCTCGCTCATGCCCCCGGTGGGGAACTGGGCGTTGCTGGCCGGGTCCTGCCGCACGGCCGAAAACAGCACGCCCGTGTCGTCGGCCGTGAACGAGCCCGGCACCTCGGGCGACGAATAGAACGTCAGTCGGGTCGCCTCGCCGCCCGCCGCCGGCATCACGAAGACGTCGAAGTTGCCGTAGCGGTCCGAGGCGAAGGCCAGGCTCTGGCCGTCGTGGCTCCAGACCGGGGCGTACTCGTAGGAACCGCCGGTGGTCAGCAGGGTGGCCGCGCCACCGGTGGACGGGACGGACCACAGGTCGCCCTTGTATTCGAACGCGACGGTGTTGCCGTCGGGCGAGATGGCGGGATAGCGCAACCACTGGGGCGCGTCACCGGCCACCGCGCCGGTGGCCAGGATCAGGCAACAGATCAACGCGGACAAGACCTTCATGAGGGATTCTCCTGGTTCCGGGTCGTTCTCCGGAATTGTGTCGGGCGGGGGATGGGCTTCACTTGGGCAGATTAACCCATAGCGCACACAGGAGCGTCAATCGATCATTTTGGGCCCTGCTGGTGAATCGGACATGGACCAGGCGGTCGGGGCGTGGTCGGTGAGGGGTAATAAATATTTCGGCGCGCGGTCACACTTTGTTCGCAAAGGCGACTGTATCGATACGGAATATGTCGCGGTCACCGCGAATGAACCCCAGCTGAGAGGCCCGAGTGATGATGTCCCCGAACACCCTATTGGTTTCAAATCCCGCCTCCCGATCCCCGGAGAGACAACTGACGTTCGCGATACCGATGGGAAAAATCGTCAGGAAACGCCTTGTTGTCGCCGGTGTGTGTGTTTTGATGGCCCTCTGCTCGACGGCCGGGTTGGCGCAGTGGACTGATGACACCAGTGCGAATACACCGCTGACACCGCTGTCCGAAAGAGAGTGGGACCACCAGAGCGTGTCCGATGGTCTCGGGGGCACGATCACCAGCCTGAACACCCAAACGAATCCCGGGGACTTCGACAATGTGAGTGTTGTCATGCAGCGCCTGGATGGTGACGGGCTACCGATCTGGGGATCAAATGGAATCGTTCTGACGTCAAATAGCCATCAGTACGCTGAGCATCAGTTGATCAGTGATGGTGCAGGTGGTGCTTTTGTCGCGTGGACGTCTGAAACACCCACCAGTACGCGACAGATTTGGGCTCAGCATATCGGCGCCAATGGGGCAGCTCTTTGGGGTCCGGGCGGTGTGGACGTCTGTATTATCGACTCCGAACAACGGGGTGTGCAGATGGTGCCCGACGGAGCGGGCGGCATGATCATCGCCTGGAACGATATTGCTGGGAGTTTTTATGGGGTGTTTGCCCAGCGTATAGATGGCGCCGGTAATCTCATCTGGAACTCGAGTGGCCAGCAGGTCAGTATCGAGAACATCGAGACCTTAGAACTTCAGCTGGCGCCTGGTTCTGTCCCCGGGTCGGCCGCGCTGATCTGGATGACAAGAAACGGACTATTCAGATCCATAAGGGCGCAGATTCTCGACGCATCGGGAGCTCGGGTTTTTGACGCCGCCTCGGTGACCATCTCTCCGACAACCGAAGACTATCTCAGAGATACCAGGGTCTGTTCCGATGGTGCGGGTGGGTACTACGCCGTATGGGTTCGGACATCTGTCAGTGGGGAAGTGCGCGTGTGGACGGTGCACATGCTGGCCAGCGGCACTCCGAACTATGCTGGTTCACTCGGCGGGAGGCACCTGAAACAAGCTTATCCGCAGCTCGTGAGCGACGGGGCCGGCGGCGCCTTTGTGCAGAGTTCTGACTACGATCTTTCTCTCGGATTAAAGCGTTTGTGTTTGCATCACCTGACCTTCGATCTGCCCTTGTGGGGGACCCAAGGGGCCCACGTCGCCGACCTGGGTTCAGATGCTGATGAGGCCGGCCACTTCTTGGTCGCCGATGGCGCCGGAGGCATGTATTCGGGCTGGAACGGGGGTGCGATCGACGGCAATCAGATCCAGCACATCGCAGCCAACGGAACGCCGCTGTGGCCGGAAAACAGGCCCGCGTTCACTATTCGCATCGTGCGTGGTTTCTCGGGCTTGATTCCCGACGGCAATGGCCATGTGGTTGCCTTGTTCACGGGCACTAACGGTACGTTTTTTCAATCCTCGGGATACGCCCAACGCCTGGACGCAAATGGCTTCCCCACCGACACGGCATTCGCGGCCCTCTCGGCAACCGACCGGCCCAACGATCAAGGCGGCGAGCTGGTTCTGAGCTGGCAAAAAAGTCCGCTGGACAGTTTCGGCCAGGGGGCGGTTGCGAACTATTCGTATTGGGTGCGGCCGCAGGTGGCCAAATCCGGCGCGAATAATTCGGGTGCAGAGGCGACCGGCCAGGTCAACGCCCCGGTGCTGCCCGACGCCGAATTGGCCAAGCTGCTGAATCTCGACTCCGCACAACTGTCTGGGGCCAAGGCCGGCGGCTGGACGTACGCCGGGCTGGTGCCCGCCGTTGGTGCCGATGACTACTCGGCATTCTGCCCGACCTACGGCGACTCCACCGACGCCGGCATCACCTATTCCGATTTCAAGGTCCTGGCCCACCACCCGACCCCCGGAGTATTCTGGGAAACGGAGAACGTTCTGGCCGGCTATTCGGTGGACAATCTGAGCCCTGGTGCGCCTCTGAATCTGACCGGCTTGCCCAACACCGGTGTGGTGGATCTGGCCTGGTACGCCAGCGGCGCAAACGACCAGGACCTGCGCGAGTACCACATCTACCGGGGTGATTTCAGTGGCTTTCCGGTGGACGCGGCGCACTTGATTCTGGCGACCAGTGCGCTCTTTGAGCAAGATCTGACCGCCGGCGGCAACGTTTGGTACCGGGTCACGGCCGTCGACGCCCACGGCAACGAGGGCTCCGCCAGCAACGAGGTTGCCGTGTCGCTGAGTGTCTCGGCGGTAGCGTCGGTGCCTGATGCTTTTCAGTACCGGGGCAACTACCCCAACCCGTTCAATCCTGCGACGCACATTGCGTTTGACCTGCCGCGCGAATCGGCAGTGGAGTTGACGATCTTTAGCGTCGACGGTGGGCACATCGCTACGCTCGTCAATGGGACCATGTCTGCCGGTAATCATCGGGTGCTGTGGAATGGCCTGGACAGCAGTGGGCGTGGTGTGGCCAGTGGGGTCTACTACGCCCGGCTGCAAACTGAGCGCGAGACCGCAGTGGGCAAGATGACGTTGGTGCGTTAGACCGCTGAGGTTGGCGTGGGGCTGGGTGGTATCAGGACCGCCCGGCCCCACGCGGCTTTTGTCTTACTGAATACTCCCTCCGGGCTGGCAGCGGCCACGATGGCAGATGATTTCAGGTTGTCGTTTATGTTATAGTGCCCCGTGACCGCTCCTCCCCCTCTCCCGGCAAGATCGGAGTTCCCATGGACGCCACCAGCCACCGCAAACACCTCCGCCAGATCGCCCGCCGCGTCATGACCGAGCGCGGCATGCTCTGCGATTTCTCCGTGGCAGTGGGCAAGGAGCTCCAGGACGCCCCTACCCGCGCCGAGGAGCCCGCCGGCGATCGTCGCGATCTGCGGGAGATGCTCTGGTCCTCCATCGACAACGACGACTCCCGCGATCTGGACCAGCTCACCGTGGCCGAGGCCCGACCCGACGGCGCGATCCGCATTGGGGTGGCCGTGGCGGATGTGGATGCGGTGGTGCGCGCAGGCGGGCCCGTCGACATCCACGCGCGGCACAACACCACCTCCATCTACACCGCGGCACAGATTTTCCCCATGATCCCCGAGCAGCTGTGCTACGACCTCACGTCCCTGAACATGGACGAGGAACGCGCCGCCCTGGTGGTGCTGATGGACGTGGACGCCGACGGAAACGTGAGCGCACCGGACCTCTGCCTGGCGCTGGTGCACAACCATGCGCAACTGGCCTACGACGCCGTGGCGGCCTGGCTCGACGGGACCGGACCCAGGCCCGAACGCATCGGCGACGTGCCGGGGCTGGAGGAAAACCTGCGCCTGCAGGACGAGGCCGCGCAGCGGCTGCGGCACCGGCGTTTCGAGCACGGTGCGCTGACCCTGCAGACCATCCAGGCGCGCCCCGTGTTCGCCGACGACCAGGTGAGCGCCCTGCTGGTGGACGAGCGCAACTGCGCCAAGGATCTTATCGAGGACTTCATGATTGCGGCCAACGGCGTCACCGCCCAGTTCCTGGAGAAGCGCAAGCGCGATTCGCTGCGCCGCCTGGTGCGGAAGCCGAAGCGCTGGGAGCGCATCGTGGACGTGGCCGCGGAGCTGGGCCACACCCTGCCCGTGACGCCCGACTCCGAGGCCCTCGCCAAGTTCCTGGACGCACGGCTCGCCGCCGACCCGGTCTCATTCCCGGACCTCTCGCTGGCCGTGGTCAAGCTGATGGGGCGCGGCGAGTACATGGTCAAGGAGCCCAACGAAGACGCGCCCGGCCACTTCGGCCTGGCGGTGCTCGACTACGCCCACTCCACCGCGCCCAACCGCCGCTACCCGGACCTGATCACCCTGCGCCTGGTGAAGTCGGCCCTGCAGGGCGGCAAACCGCCCTACACAACCCAGGACCTGCACGACCTGGCCGCCCACTGCACCCGCAAGGAGGACGACGCCAACAAGGTGGAGCGCCTGGTGGCCAAGTCGGCCGCGGCCATGGTCATCCAGCGGAGAATCGGCGAGCGGTTCGACGGTATCGTGACCGGCGCCTCGGAGAAGGGCACCTGGGTGCGCGTGTTCGAGCCGCCGGTGGAAGGCAAGGTGGTGGGCGGCGACCCGGGCGTGGATGTGGGCGATCACGTGCGGGTCGAGTTGAAGCGCGTGGACATCGAGCGGGGGTTCATCGATTTCCAGTTGGTGCCTCGGCGCTGAGATCTCCCATCCTTTGCTGGCCACCTGCTGCGGCCTCCTGTATATTGCCGCGATGCCAATCGAATCCGGAACCCAAATCGGCCCCTACTTCATCGACCGTGAAATCGGTCGTGGAGGCATGGGCGTGGTCTACCTGGCCAGGGACCCTCGTCTCAACCGCGACGTGGCCATCAAGGCCCTGCCTGAATATCTCGCCGAAGATCCTGGCCGCCTCGAGCGCTTCCAGAGCGAAGCCAAGGCGCTGGCCCAACTGAACCATCCGTCGGTGGCCGGCATCCATGGCCTCGAAGAGAAGGACGGCCAGCAATTCCTGATTCTCGAGTATGTCGAAGGGGAAACGCTGACCGAGCGTCTGGAGCGCAGCGCACCATCGGTCGATGAAGCCATTGCGCTGGGCATCCGCATCGCGGCGGGCATCGAGGCTGCGCACGAGGCCGGGGTCGTCCACCGCGACCTCAAGCCCGACAACATCCTCATCACGCCGGGCGACGAGGTGAAGATCCTCGACTTCGGACTGGCCAAGATGAACCAGGAGACGTCCAGCTCATCCGGAACGATGGCTACCGTGACGTCCGTGCAAAACAATCCGACCCTGCCGGGCGTTGTCCTGGGCACTGCGGCCTACATGTCACCGGAGCAGGCCCGCGGGCGCGCCGTCGACAAACGCACTGATGTCTGGTCATTTGGCGTGGTGCTGTTCGAGTGCCTGACCGGAGCAAGCCCTTTTGCGGGCGAAACCGCCAGCGATTCCATCGGCGCCGTTCTCCACAAGGATATCGACCTCAAGCTGCTTCCCGCCGAAACGCCGGCCGCGGTGCGCCGGGCACTGCAGCGCTGTCTGGCCCGAGACCGGAATCAGCGCTACCGCGACATCGGCGATGTGCGGTTGGAACTTGAAATGAGCGACCGTGAGGCCGGCGGCGTGGCAGCCGCGCGCTCCGGTTCGCGTCTGCCGCTGATCGTCATGGCCGCCCTGGCGGTGGTCGCGATTGCCGGTTGGACCCTTACGGCCTTGCGCGCGACACCCGAGCTCCCTGCCGTTGAGCAGCTTCGTCTGTCCATCGCCCTGCCGCCCGGGATGGAAATCGTCGGTTCCCTCGACATCTCGCGCGACGGCAGGACTGTGGTGTTCGCGGCCCGGGACGACGACGAACAGCGCATATTTCTGCGCGATCTCGCTGGTTTTGATCTGCGCGAAGTGGACGGGAGTCGCGACGGCGTGAATCCCGTCTTCTCGCCCGACGGGAAATCCATCGTTTTCCAGGCAAGGAACACGGTTTTTCGCGCGTCGGTCGCCGGTGGACCACCGGTTCGGCTGACGAAGGCCAAGTGGCTGACGGCCGATTGGAGCGAAGACGGGGCCATTGTTTTTTCGGAGGGGTTAAATTCCGCGCTCGTCAGTATGCCGGCCGGTGGCGGCGCCCGCACCCCGATCACCGATCTGGCCAGTAACGGGGCTTATGCCCATGTCTGGCCCCAGCGAATTGCCGGTACCAGCAAGATGCTGCTCACCTCCTGGAACGCAGGCCCCGGGGGCGGCGGCCATATCTTCGACTTGGACACGGACGAGTTGCGCCCGCTGGACACCAACTCCCAAGGCAACGGCTTTGGCCAACCAGCGCGTTGGTCGGCCTCCGGACACCTCATTTTTGAGGCCTTTAACGATGTCCTCCTGGTGATTCCCTTCGACCCGGATTCCGAAGCCGGCGTAGCCCGAGGCGAAGCCCGCCCCCTGCTTGATGGCGTGTTCAATATGGGCAATGCGACCCGCTCAGTATTCGCGTTGTCGGACGAAGGAACGCTGGTCTACGCACCTGGGAAGACCGGCGGCGGTCGCCTGGTCTGGGTCGATGCCGACGGTACCGTGGAGTCCATTCTGGACCAGGAGCAGGTGGATGGGGCGCGGCTCGGGAGCAACGTCTCCTTCTCGCCCGATGGCAGGAAAACGCTCACGGGCGGCGCTGGCGATCCGGTCGTGGTGGATCTGTCCCGCAAACTGCCACGGCGAATCGCCGGCGAAGGTAACGATCTGGGCGCCGTGTGGAGCGCCGACGGCAGTCGGATCTACTACTCCTCGAACCGCAACACGCGCTGGTCGATCTGGTCCGTAGACCTGGACAGCGCCGCCGAGCCGGAACTGGTCCTGCAACGGGACGAAAACACCTATGCCTGTGCGGTCGCCACCAACGGGGATCTCCTGTTCCAGGAGAACAGACTGGGATTCGGCACGGACCTGCTGATTCTGGAGCCGTCCGGCGACATCCGGCCGCTCGCGATGACCGCCGGGAACGAGGAATTCGGATCCTTTTCCGTTGATGGGCAGTGGGTCGCCTATGACTCCAACACTTCCGGTCGGTTTGAGGTCTACCTGACCCGGGCGGACGGCTCGGGAACCCCGATTCAGGTATCGACCGACGGGGGCCGCGCGCCCAAGTTCGGCCGCAGCGGCACCACCCTCTATTTTCGGCGGCACCGCACGGTCATGCGCGTGGGCTTCAGTGACGGGAGTCCCGTGGGAGAAGCCGTGGGAGTATTCGCGGCTCCGAACCTGGCGGTGGATGAAAGCTACGATATCAACGCGGACGAGACCCGCATGGTCGCAGTTCAACTCGATAGTGATTCCATTCCCACCGAACTGCGCGTCATTACCAACTTCTTTGATGTGATCAGGGAAGTGGCTGAGCCTGCCGGGCAACGGTAGGGACGGTCTCGTGGCGCGCGAGCATTTCCGGCAAGCCGGCTGGATGGAGTAAATGGCAGGCGCCCGTGATTATTTGGTTGTGCCTCTGAGAATGTGTCCGGTCCATCCCTTGCGGTGGACCGGACATGTT
>CAZLUL010000177.1:0-8701 GCA_964562635.1 uncultured Fibrobacteraceae bacterium
TGCCCTGAAAGTGCTCGATGCCGTGGGCGTGGTCACCGGCGGCAGCAACGTGCAGTTCGCCGTCGACCCCGAATCCGGCCGCGTGATTGTCATTGAGATGAACCCCCGCGTGAGCCGCAGCAGCGCCCTGGCCAGCAAGGCCACCGGCTATCCCATCGCCAAAATCGCCGCCCTGCTGGCCGTGGGGTACACGTTGCCCGAGCTACCCAACGAAATCACCGGCACCAGCAGCGCCTGCTTCGAGCCCAGCATTGACTACACCGTGGTCAAGGTGCCGCGCTGGGCCTTTGAAAAATTTCCCGGCACGCCCGACCTCTTGGGCACCACCATGCAGTCGGTGGGCGAAGTGATGTCCATCGGGCGCACTTTTCGCGAAGCTTTCCAGAAAGCCCTGCGCTCTCTGGAACTGGACCTCGACGGATGGGAAAGCACTTCGAGCGGACGCAGTCTGGAACAGTTGCAGCAGGATCTGGCCTCGCCCAACCAGGGCCGCCTGGTCGATCTGCATGAAGCTTTCCGCCGCGGCCTTGAGCCCGAACAACTGCATCGCTTAACAGGCATCGACCCCTGGTTTCTGGATAATCTCGAGCGGTTGATGGAAGTCGAAGGGCGGCTGCGTGGCTTCAGCCTGGGCGAACTGCCGCCCGAGCTTTTGCGCGACGCCAAGCGCGAGGGCTTCAGCGATCGGCGCATCGCGCGCCTATTGCAGTGGGGTGCCGAACAGGCCGCCACCGAAGATCCCGGCGAAACAATCAGCCAGCGCACGGCGCTGGTTTTGGCCGCCCGGCAGGCCCAGAACCTGAACCCTGTTTTCCGCCGCGTAGACACTTGTGCCGCCGAATTCGCCAGTGAAACCCCGTACCTGTACAGCACTTGGGAAGATGGCCCCTGCGAAGCCCGTCCCACCGAGGCCCGCAAGGTCATCGTGCTTGGGGGCGGTCCCAATCGTATTGGCCAGGGCATCGAGTTTGACACCTGCTGTTGCCACGCCGTGCAAACTCTGCGCGCCGAGGGCATCGAAGCCATCCTGGTCAACTGCAACCCAGAAACGGTCAGCACCGATTACGATTTGTCTGACCGGTTGTACTTCGAGCCCCTGCGTTTCGAAGAAGTGATGCACATTGTCGACGTGGAAAAACCCGAAGGCGTGATCGTGACTCTCGGCGGCCAGACGCCCCTGAATTTGGCCGCCGCCCTGAACGCTGCCGGCGTGCCCTTGCTCGGCACCGGTGTCGAAGCCATCGACCGCGCTGAAGATCGCGACCGCTGCGGTCGCCTGCTCAATGACCTGGACATCCGTTTCCCCGAGGCCGGCAGTGCCTACGATATCGACCACGCTCTCGCGACCGCCCAAATTATTGGCTACCCTGTTATGGTGCGACCAAGCTATGTTCTGGGTGGACGCGCGATGAGAGTCGTGTACGATGACAATGAACTGCGGCGTTACTTTGAGGAAGCTGTGAAGGTCAGTGGCAAGCACCCAGTGCTGATCGATCAGTTCCTCGAAGACGCCGTGGAATTTGATGTCGACGCGGTGTGTGATGGCAAAGACGTTCTCATCGGCGGCATCATGCAGCACATCGAAGAAGCCGGCATCCACAGCGGCGATAGCTTCGCCGTGCTCCCGCCCTACAAGACCACCAATGTCGAACTGGCTACCATGCGCGAACACACGCGCCGCATCGCGCGCGCGCTCGGCGTGGTCGGCCTGATGAATATCCAGTTTGCCAGTCACGGTGGTGTGATCTTCGTCCTGGAAATCAATCCGCGCGCTTCGCGCACCGTGCCATTCCTGGAAAAAGCGACGGGTGTACCCCTGGCCAATATCGCGACGCGTTGCATGTTGGGCATCAGCCTGGCTGACCAGGATATCGCCGAAGCCCGACTGGGTGGACGGGTCTTCGTCAAAGGGCCGGTCTTCCCCTTCCGCCGCTTTCCCCGCACCGACCATTTGCTCGGCCCCGAGATGAAGAGCACAGGCGAAGTGATGGGCATTGGCCGCGATTTTGGCGAGGCTTTCGCCAGAGCGCAACTGGCTACCGGGCAGGGACTTCCCGCCAAAGGTACGGTCTTCATCAGCGTCAACGACAACGACAAGGATGCCATGCTGCCCATCGCCGCAGACCTGGACCAATTGGGCTACGGTGTCCTGGCCACCGGCGGCACCGCGCGCTATCTGAACGAAAAGGGAATCAAGGCCGCGACGGTGGCCAAGGTCGGCGAAGGTTCGCCCCATATCGGACAACTCATCCGGCAGGGTGACGTGCAAATGGTCATCAACACCCCCTTGGGCAAGCGCAGCCGCTACGACGAGAGCGCCATCCGGCGGGAGTCGTACGCCCTGGACATCCCGTGTATCACAACACTCTCGGGTGGTCGGGCCGCCGTGGATGGGATCCGGGCCCTGCGGCGCGGATTGGATGAAGTGGTCTCGCTGCAGAAGCTGCGTCGCTAGCCGGAGCACAGCAGCAGGGCCAACCGAATTGAGATTCCTGCGCCCAAGGCTCAGGCCATGTTTTTCTTTTCCTGCAACCTGCGGAACGTGAAGTAGCCGATGCGGGGTTCCACCAACCGTTCGAATTCCCAGAACGGCATGGTCAATACCTCGGTGTGGGTCCCGGCGTTGAAGGCAATGGTTTCGGCCCGAATCAGGCTACCGGCCACCAGGACCTTCATGCCGTAGATATTGCCAAATGGCGGCATCGCTCCCATTTCGCAGCTGGGAAACAGCTTCGCGAAATCTTTTTCCACCGCCAGGCTGATGGTCGTGGCGCCCGCTGTTTCGCGCAGCAAATGAAAATCGACCTTGCTGTCAGCCGGCAGCACGGCCATGGCCATTTCACCATCCAGCTTCACCATCACGGTCTTGGCAAAAAGACGCCCGGGCACGCCGGCCTTGAAGGCGACATCCTGGGCAGCGTAGGCATTGGGATGTTTGTGCAGTTCGAAATCAACGTCGTTCTTGGTGAGATAGTCCAGCAACTTGGGGCAGGCCATGGCTTCCTCCCTTGTCATCTTCCCTTGTCATCTTCCCTTGTCATCTTCCCTTGGCATTAAGCCAGTTTCCACACAAGACTCCGTGGGAAGCACAATATAGAAAATCTATTATCAACAAGCGACAAAACTCACCAGATTTTCTGTTCCAAAAACTGCTTTTCGGCCGCTGCCGCCCAGCCCCGGTTGGCCGCCGGGCTCGCCGGACTCGGATGCAGCACCGTACCGATATGCTCAGGCCGGTGCGCCACCCCGGACAAGTCGGCCTTGGCCCCAAACAGGCTTTCGAGCTTCTTGCGGGCAAAGCCGCCCATACCAACAACCCACTGCGGTTCATACAGTTCGACCAACCGCCGCAGCCGTTCATCACAGGCCGCAAACAACGGTGCGGCTTCACTGGCCGGCAACTTGTCCGGCGTGTGGTTGCGCGCGCTTTCTTCCATGAAAACCAGCGGGCAGTAGTTGACCACGAAGTGTTCGGCAAAGAAGGCCTCGGGCGTGCCGAATTTTTCGGCAAAATAGCCCCACAGACGCCGGCCGCTGACCTCTGAGCGCGGGCAGTGCAAACCCTGAACCGGCCGTTTGGGGTGCTCGGGATCCGGCTTGCCGACCTCGCCGGACAACTGCAGAAAATCCCGGACCACGGCGATCTCGCCAAAGGGCACGCCGGTCTGGACCATGCCCCAGGGACCGGGGTTCATGCCCATCAGCAAGACCCGGCGCCGGGACGCGCCCCATCGCCGCACGTAGGACTCATGCAAACTCCAGGCGTAGTTCAAAGGATTGTAGACCCACGCCACGGGGTCGGCAAATTCGAGCTGGTTGACCGCATCGCGCAAGGTGGCCGTGGCGGCCAGGACGTTGTCGGCCAGATCATCGGTTTGTCGGGCTCGCTTGCTCAAGGCCATCTCTTTCGTTCCGCGGTTTTCTGGAAAAATCGGAGCGTCCGGAGTAAACGCCATCCGGCCCGCCGGATCAAGGTCCGAGCGGTCTTCGGTTCTGTTTGCCCACGGCAATTCCTGTGGTATGGTGCAACCAACATACCCACTTTTCCCGAGAATCGGAGTTCCCATGCTGAAGCGTTTAGCCGTCCTCGCCTTCGTGTTGAGCAGCCTGCTCCTGAACGGCTGCGGCACGGACAACTTCGCGGACCTTGTGCTGACCGGTGGCACCATCATGACTGCCGACGGCCAGCCCGCCAGCGCCATCGCCCTCAAGGACGGCCGCATCCTATCGGTGGGCAATGACCTCGCAGACCTGGTCGGCCCTGAAACCCGGGTCATCGAACTGGACGGCGCCGTGGTCTCCCCCGGCTTCAACGACAGCCACGCCCACCTCTATGGCTTGGGCAAATCTCTGGGCCAGATCGACCTCATGGGCACCGAATCGGCCGCAGCCGTGGTCCGGATGGCCGGGCAGGCCCACGCCGACTTGCCCACCGGCACCTGGCTTGAGGGCCGGGGCTGGGACCAGAACGACTGGGCCGTGCAGGAATACCCGACGGCCGCCATGCTCGACGAAGTCACCGGTGACCGGCCCACTTTCCTGCGCCGCGTCGACGGCCACGCCGCCTGGGCCAACAGCGCGGCCCTACGCGCGGCCGGCATCACCGCCGATACCCCCGATCCCGAAGGCGGCGAAATCCTGCGCGACAGCCAGGGCCGGCCGACAGGCATCCTGATTGACAACGGCAACGATCTGGTGCGGGCCGCAATCCCGGAAGTTGGGCTGGAAGAAATGGAACGCCGGGTGAAACTGGCTGTGGCCCACTGCTGGTCCGAGGGTGTGACCGGTGTGCACGAAGCGGGTGTCTCCTGGCGCCGGGCCGAGTTGTACAAGCGCCTCGCCGCCGCCGGTGAACTGGACCTCCGGCTGTACGGTATGTACGACGACGTCCCGGCCACTTTGGATTCGGCGTTTGCCGCCGGGCCCTATGTTTCGGACGACCACCTGCTGACCATGCGAGCGATCAAGCTGTATGGCGATGGCGCCCTGGGCAGTCGCGGCGCCCTGCTGCTGAACGACTACACCGATCAGCACGGCCACCACGGGTTGGCCGTCACGACGACTGAGCACTTGCGCGAAGTGATCCGGCGCGGCGCCGACAACGGTTTCCAGCTTTGCACCCACGCCATCGGTGATGGGGCCAACCGGCTGGTGCTGGACCTCTATGAAGAGGTGCTGCCCGCTGATAACGACCGGCGCTGGCGGGTCGAACACGCCCAGATTTTGCATCCGGACGACATCCCGCGCTTTGGGCAGCTGGGTGTGATTGCCGCCATGCAGCCGACCCACTGCACCAGCGACATGGACTGGGCCGACGAACGCCTGGGTGACGACCGTTTGCTCGGCGCCTATGCCTGGCGCTCCCTGTTGGCTTCCGGTGCCCGCATCTGCTTCGGCACCGATTTTCCCGTCGAGCGGGTCAACCCCCTGCACGGCCTGTTTTCGGCCCGCACCCGCACCCACCACGACGGCACACCGCCGGCGGGCTGGCAGCCGCAGGAGATCCTGACCGGCGCCGAGGCCCACGCCCTGTACACCGCCGGATCGGCCTATGCGGCGTTCCAGGAGAGCGAATTGGGCCATCTGGCCCCGGGTTACCTGGCCGACTTGGTGGTTTTGGACGGCAATCCGGTCACTTGTGAGCCACAGGAGTTGTTGTCTATGCAGGTCTTGCACACGATCGTGCATGGTGAACTGGTATACACAAAATAGATCGCTATGATCCGACGAGATTGGCGTCCACGGGTTCGAACAGGGGCGCCAGTACTGCCACAAGTTCATCGGTCAGCAGTGGTTTGCTCAAGTGGGCGTTCATCCCTGCGGCCAGCGACAGCACCGTATCGCTCGAGCTGGCATCAGCAGTCAGGGCGATGATCGGGATATTGGCGAGAGCGTCTTGTCTTTGACGAATCAGCCTGGTTGCCTCCAGGCCGCCCATGATAGGCATGCGGGAGTCCATCAGGATCAGGTCAAAAGAATCGTTCACCGCATCGACGGCAGCCTGGCCGTTGCCGACGATTTCACAGGTAATGCTCAGGCGCTTCAGCTGACGATCGACAACCATCTGGTTGACCGGATTGTCCTCGGCCACCAGGGCATGTAAGCCGAAGCAGGGGCGGTCATCTGCCGCCACGCGTGCGGCCACGGCAACATCGGATTTTGGCAGCGGCAGTTTGACCAGGAATTCCGCCCCCTCGCCAAGTATTGAAGAGACCTTGATCTCGCCGCCCATCAGGTTGGCCAGGCGGCGGCATATGGCCAGGCCCAGGCCTGTCCCGCCAAAGATGCGCGACGTCGACTCGGACGCCTGCTCAAATTGTTCAAAGATGGCTGAAAGACGATCAGCAGGAATCCCAATGCCGGTATCACGCACCACCAGGTCCAGCCGCCCCATGTCGTCCTCACTCACCACGATCGTCACCGCGCCCGAATCGGTGAACTTGATGGCGTTGCCGACGAGATTGAAGAGAAGCTGACGTATGCGAGTCGGGTCCCCCATATGGGCCGTGGGCAATTCCGGTGACAATTCCACACCCAGCCCGATGCCTTTTTCGTCGGCGATGGGTTTCAGCAACTGACAAACATCATCGATCAACTGCCCGAGGCAGAGCGGCACCGTTTCGATATGCATCTGCCCCGATGCGATTTTCGAGAAATCCAGGATATCATTGATGATCGCCAGCAATGACTGTCCCGACCGAACCACGACGTCGAGACTGTGCCTCTGGTCGGCATCCAGTTCGCTGTCGCCCAGAATATCGGCCATGCCCAGGACGCCGTTCAATGGGGTCCTGATCTCATGGCTCATATTGGCCAGGAAATCCCCCTTGGCCCTCTCGGCGACCTGTGAACGCTCCAGTTCGACGGCCAGCCGTTCATTGAGCCGTTTCATCCGGCGCAGAATTGACAGATAAAAAAGTGGCAGAACAAGAATTCCGAACAAGAGGCCCCGGCCAATGATAGCTTGTTCGCGCCAGTAGGGACTCTGAGCCAGAAGTCCGCCGAACCCCAACAGCGCGCAGGCGACACCAAAACCCAGATGACGTTGACCAAAACGCAAGCCGTTGCCAACGATTACCCAAAGATAGATGGGGTAAAAATAGGCACCCGTCGGCCCCGCCAGGTGCATGGAAACTGTCACAACGCAAATGTCGGAAGCGATGGTGATATAGCGGCGCCACAGCCAGCGATCCGGGAATCGATTCAGGAACCCCAACCAAACGCTGGCAAAAAGCCCATACACCGAGATCAGGCCCAGGGCATCGACCAGGGATCCGGCGCGATGGGCCGGCTGAAAAACATAGAGGCTACCCATGACAACCAGCACCAACCCGGACATGACGATCCGCGCCTTGGTCTGGGATTTTTCCTCATCAAACGTATTGTCATTCATTGTTTCTGGGCCTGACAGGATTGAGTAATCTGGTCGTCTGGATGAGATATCGGCGGATACGGGGTTTTCTTTAGATTCTGCTGAAGCCCTTTCAACTGTCGGGGCAAACCGGAACATTGTGGCGAAATAGCCGTATTGTCCTACTTGTTTCCTCTGTATTGCATTACAATGCCTTGTCCAACCGGGAAAATCCGGTTTTCCACCCGCCGGTCCACCGGGACCGGCCATTCCAGGAGAAGACGCCATGCGTAAACTCATCCGGAAAGACCAGCTGGCCCTGATGGGTGTTCTGCTGGCTTTCACCCTTGGCCTGTCGGGCACCGCCCTGGCCGACGGCCCGGCCACCTTTGAAGAAGCTTTGGCCCTGGCCGCCAAAGAAAACAAGATCATCATCGCCGATTTCGCCACCGATTGGTGACCCAGCTGCAAAGTGTTCGCCCGTGCGGTGAACGAAGATGCGACGATCAAAGCTGCGATGAAGGACTTCATCCTCTACAAGATCGACTGCGAAAAAGGCGAAGGCATTGCGCTCGCCAAGAAATACGAAATCCGCGCCTACCCCACCTTTGTGGCCATGAACAGCAGGGGTGAAGTCACCGACAGCTGGGTCGGCTACCCTGGCCCCGAGAAGTGGTCCCAGACCGCGCTGATGGCTGCGGCCGATCCGCGCACCATTCCCGAAAAGAAGAAGGCCTATGACGCCGAGCCCACCGCTGACCTGGCCGTGTGCCTGGCCAACGACGCTTCGACCTCGTCCGACTTCGCCGGTGCGGTCGAGTACTACCGCAAAGCCCGCGAGTTGAACCCCGAGGGCCTGGCCGAATACACCGGGCAGATCCTGACCTTCATGTACTACGGTGCCCAAGGTGGCGCGTTCACCTTCGACGACGTCGAAAAAGAGGCCAAGCTGTCCCTGGCCAAGACCAACCCGACGCCCGAGCAGCAGGTCGAACTGGCCCTCATGTTGCGCAGTATGGCGCGTCAAACCGGTGAGCCCGAGCGTGCAGTGCCTTATATCACCTCGGCTCTGAAGGCCACCGAAGGCAGCACTGATGAAGGTATCCTGAAGAGTCGCATCCAACTGGAGATCGACTACGCCCTGCTGGTGGAAAAGGACAAGGACAAGGCCCTGGAGCTTTTCCGTTCGACCTTCTCCGAAGGCTGGATGGAGAACGCCGACAAGTTGAACAATTTCGCCTGGTGGTGCTTCGAAAATGACGTGAACCTGGAAGAAGCCGGAGAGCTGGCTCTGGTGGACAAGGATCAGGATGTTCACCGTCCGATCCTTGCGACCAAGACGATCTCGCA
>CAZLUL010000178.1:0-8666 GCA_964562635.1 uncultured Fibrobacteraceae bacterium
CTGCGCATCCCCGGTGAAACCACCGGAACGGCTGCGGTATCCGTTTTTACCCGATTGCTGACCTGCATCCCACCTGCAGGCGACAAAATTACTTTTTTGGGAGGTTGGTTCATGTTCGGTGTTTCTTCCCCGCGTCGTTGGGTCTCCACTTTGCTGCTCGGCCTGTTGGCTGTGACCCTGTTTGGCATGATCGGTTGCGGCGAAAAGGAAGCAGTGGACCCTTACGTCTATGACTCTTTGCGCCGGATCACCCGTGGTGACACCCTGAGTAACGATTTCCTTTTTGAACTCGATGCGCCCGAATTCGACTACGTTCGGGGCAACACGGCCATCATCCGTGATGGCAACATCCTGGAATTCATGGTGGGCGAAGACCTCGAGAATTCTTACCAGAATTTGTCGGGGACCCTGTTGGGCGTGCAGAAGACATTCAGCCCCCAGCCGACCCATCTGGTGATCAAGCGCATCAAACGCAATGGTGTGATCGAGGCGGACAGCCTGGCCACTCCGGCCAGCTACACGCTGCCGCGCCTGTTGCGCGCCGGTGCCATTGACCTCGACACCCCTGGTGCACCCCTGCCCGAAATGGGCTGGAAGACCAAGGACATCAAGACGGCCCGTGCGACCTACCTGCCCGAGAATGAAGGCGACGACCTGCGTCCCGTGCAGACCGGTATCGAGAAGTTCGTTTACGTGCCCCGGCACGACCTGGCTGACAGCGTGAAGGCCAACCCTTCCGCCGAAGACTTTGCCTGGTATGCTATCTTCCCCGAGTCCACGGTGGAAATCGTGGAGATCACCGAGGGTGCCGAGTGGATGCTGCACATGATGCTGGAGAAGGACCTGCCGCTGATCGGTTCGGTCTCCCTGTTGACCCTCGACGATGAGTATTCCAACCGCAAGGTGGAGCACGAAGGTCTTGGTCGCGTGGTCGGTACCTTGAAGATCAACTGGTTCAAGTTCGGCAACACCTTCGTTGAAGGCTGTACGCTCGAAGGCTAAAAACGCCCGAATCAGTTTGCAATGACGAATTGGTTTGCAATGTCGAATTGGTTTGCACAAAAAAGGCTCCCCCAAGTGGGGGAGCCTTTTTTGTGAGCAACAGTCCGCTCGGTCAGACAAGCGTCTCCATAAGGCGCACGTCCTGCAGGACAGCCTTGGCCGAAATCTTCTTCGTCTTTTCCAGGCTGCTGGTCTTGAACTTGTTGGCCACCACACCGACCATCAGGCCGTGCTCTCCGGCAAAGAGCATCTCGGTGGCCTTGTTGCCCAACCGGCTGGCCAGGATGCGGTCGTAGGCCGACGGCGCGCCACCGCGCTGCACGTGACCAAGCACCACCATGCGTACGCCTCGCGACAACCGCTCCTTCAATTCGAAGCTGACATATGAGGCTTTGCCGGCACCCTCGGCCACGATGATGATGGCGTGCTGTTTGCCCCGTTCGTAACCATCGGAAATCCGGCGCGCGAGATCGTCGATATTGTAGGGGACCTCGGGCAACAGCACCTCTTCGGCACCGGTGGCGATGGCGGTCTGGGCGGCCAGCAAACCGTACGAACGCCCCATGACTTCGATCACGAAAATACGCCCATGGCTGGTGGCGGTGTCGCGGACCTTGTCGACCGCGTCGATGGCGATGTTCAAGGCGGTATCGAAACCGATGCTGATGTCAGTGCCGGGAATGTCGTTGTCAATGGTGGCGGGCACGCCGACGACCGGCAGGCCAAACTCGTTCATCAGTTTGGTCGCCCCGCGAAAGGAGCCGTCGCCGCCAATGACAACCATGCCGTCGAGTTTCAGTTTCTTGAGCGTATTGCCCACCGGGATGGTGCCCTCGTCGGTGGCAAATTCCGGATACCTGAAGGTGCGCAGAACCGTGCCGCCCCTACCGATGATGCCGCTCACCGAGCCGGGGGTCATGATTTCATGGGTGCCCTCGGCCAGCCCCAGCCAGCCCCGCTTGATGCCGACAACTTCGGCTCCGTGTCGCCAGGCCGTGCGCACCACCGCGCGCAGGGCCGGGTTCATACCCGCAGAATCGCCGCCGCCCGTCAGTACTCCAATGCGTTTCATCTAGTCCTCCTCGGGAGTATTCCCGGCTTGTTCCCGACGCCGCTGGTGCCAGCGCTGGATTTTGTCCATTCGTGCGGCCAGTTCGGCTTCGAAGCCGCGCTGTCCCGGTTCAAAATAGTTGGTGCCGCGCAAAGTATCGGGCAGGCAGCTCATATCCGCCATGCCGTCGGCCGTGTCGGGCGCGTAAACGTAACCATCGCCGTGGCCCAGGGTCTTCATGAGGCTGGTCGATGCGTTGCGCAGATGCAATGGCACCGGCGGATTGTGTCCGCGGGCGACTTCGCCGCTGGCTTTCTTGTACCCTTTATACAACGCATTGCTCTTGGGCGATAGCGCCATGAAGACCACCGCCTGCGCCAGGGCCAGCGCCCCTTCGGGCAGGCCCAGAAAGTGGACCGCGTCCCGCGCATCAAGGGCCTGGCGCAGTGCTCCGGGCTCGGCCAGGCCAATGTCTTCGCTGGCAAAACGCACCACCCGCCGCGCGATGTAGAGCGGGTCCTCGCCGCCCTCGAGCATGCGGGTCAGCCAGTACAACGCTGCATTCACGTCGCTGTTGCGCATGCTCTTGTGCAGGGCCGAGATGATGTTGAAGTGTTCGTCGCCACCTTTGTCGTAGCGCGCGGCCCGGGTCTGGATGTACTCGGCGACTTTCGCGGCATCCACGGCGCCTTCGGCATGAGCTCCGACACCGTCAGCTTTGGCCGCCAGCGCTACGGTTTCCAATTGGCCCAGGGCGGCGCGCGCGTCGCCTTCACTCATTTGCGCCAGCAGGTCCAAGCCGTCATCGGTCAGGTGCACCGCACCACCGAGGCCGCGTTCATCGGTCAGCGACCGCTCCAGCAATTGCCGCACATCAGCCGGCTTCAGGGGCGACAGGACAAAAAGTCGCGTGCGGGATATGAGCGCGCTGTTCACTTCAAAGCTGGGGTTTTCGGTCGTGGCGCCGATGAGCGTCACGTCGCCCCGTTCGACCCACGGCAGCAGGGCATCCTGCTGGGCCTTGTTGAAACGATGGATCTCATCAAGGAAGAGTATCGTGCGGGTGCCGGTGGCGCGCTTCAGGCGCTGGGCGTCGGCCATCACGGCCTTCAGTTCCTTGGTGCCCACGGCCACGGCGCTGTATTCGAGAAAACGGGCGGCGGTGTGGCCGGCCACCAGCCGGGCCAGGGTGGTCTTGCCGCAGCCGGGTGGGCCCCACAGCAACAGCGAAGGCAGAGCGTCGGCTTGCAGAAGCAGGCGCAGGGGTCCACGTTCGCCCACCAAGTCGGTTTGGCCGACCACTTCGGACAGGTCGACTGGCCGCATCCGGTCCGCCAGGGGGACCTGATCCAGGGGAATTTCCGCGTCGTTGCTTTCGAATAGATTGTTGTCCATGAGGGTTATACTAACCCGAGTCGGGACGAACTCCAAGCCGTGTTGGCAGCCGCGTATTGACTGGCGGGGCCGGTGAGGCTAACGTGATAGCCCTCTTGATAGTTATCTTGAGATTTGGAAAGCGATTGGGAAAGAGATCTGGAAATCAGCAAGGAGCGCATCCATGGCGACAGCCATTTTGATCATATTGGACGGCCTCGGGGTGGGCGGAGCACCGGACGCCGCGGCCTACGGCGACGCGGGCAGCGATACCCTGGGCAACATGTCCCGCACCGTCGGCGGCTTGAATATTCCCCACCTGGCCGCTTTGGGCCTGGGCAACCTGGCAACCGTGGAAAACGTGCCCGCGGCCGCAGCGCCGCAAGCCGCCTTCGGCCGCTTGCAGGAAATCAGTGCCGGCAAGGATTCGACCACGGGGCATTGGGAATTGATGGGCCTGGTCACCGAAGTGCCTTTTCCGACCTATCCGGACGGCTTCCCGGCTGAGGTGCTGGCCGAGTTCACCGCCCGCACCGGTTATGGAGTGCTGGGCAACAAGGCCGCCAGTGGCACCGCGATCATTGCCGAGCTGGGCGATGAGCACCTGGCCAGCGGCAAGCTCATCGTCTACACCTCGGCCGACAGCGTCTTTCAGATCGCGGCCCACGACCAGGTCTGCGACATTGACGAATTGTACCGCGTCTGCGAAATCGCCCGCGAAATGCTCCAGCCGCCCCACGAAGTGAGCCGAGTCATTGCCCGGCCCTTCACCGGTGAGTCGGGCTCCTTCAGTCGCACCGTCTTCCGCCATGACTATTCGGTCGACCCGCCCGCAGGGCTGGTGCTGCCCTCACTGCAAAAAATTGGCGTGACCGTCAGTTCGATCGGCAAGATCTACGACTTGTACAATGGCCTGGGCATTGACCACTCGCACACATCGCGCAACAACACCGAAGGCATGGAAAATCTGGACCGGCTTTATGGCGAAGAGGCCACCGGTGACCGCCTGTTGCTGCTCAATCTGGTCGACTTTGACATGCTCTGGGGGCACCGCAACGATCCCGAGGGCATGAAAAAGGGGCTGGAGGATTTCGACCGTTGGCTCGGGCCTTTCCTGGCCAGGATGCGGCCGGATGACCTGTTGCTGATGACCGCCGACCACGGCAATGACCCGACCACACCGAGCACGGACCATTCCCGGGAGCATGTGCCCTTGTTGGCCTATCTGGCTGGTCAGGCGGGCGGCCAGGATCTGGGTGTGCGCGAGGGGTTCATGGATGTGGGGGCCACCTTCGCCGACTTCTTTGGCAGCCCGGCTCCGGTCCAGGGCCACAGCTTTCTTTCGGAACTGAAATGAGGAGAACAGCGTGAACGTTGAACGTGAAAAACTGGTGATCGCGGCCTGCGCCCAACGTGAACAGAGTTATTCGCCCTATTCCCGTTTCCGGGTGGGGGCAGCGCTGTTGGGCAAGTCCGGCAAAACTTATCTCGGCACCAACGTGGAGAACGCCAGTTTTGGCCTCTCGATTTGTGCCGAACGCTCCGCAGTTGTCAGTGCGGTCTCCGCTGGCGAGCAGGAGTTCACCGCCATTGCCGTTTGCGCCGATGGTCCCAAGCCTACCGCTCCTTGTGGAGCCTGCCGCCAGGTGCTGCTGGAGTTCGGCCCTGAAATGCCCGTGATCCTGGCGGGCGAAAGTGGTCTGGACGGCGACATCCTTGAGTTGACCGTGGGCGAACTGTTGCCCCATGCCTTTTTTGATTTTACCGATCAGATCCGAACCAAGGATTAGCAGACAAGAACCAGGGAAGGACACCCCGTGAATATCCTCGAAATTGTCGAAGCCAAGAAGCGCGGCCGTGAGTTGGAGCCCGCCCAGATCGAATATGTCGTCAACGGATTTACGGCCGACGAATTTCCCGTCTACCAGATGTCGGCCTTCCTGATGGCCACGTGGTTCAGCGGCATGACCGCGGCCGAAACCGCCGCCCTGACCGGCGCCATGCTGCGCAGTGGCGAAGAACTCGATACCAGCGGACTGACCGCTCCGTCGGCCGACAAGCACTCCACCGGAGGCGTGGGGGACAAAGTCAGTTTGTTGTTGGCGCCTCTGGCGGCGGCCTGTGGTCTGAAGGTTCCCATGCTCTCAGGCAGGGGGCTGGGGCACACCGGTGGCACTCTGGACAAATTGGAAGCCATCCCGGGCTACAACATCCACATGGACAACAAACAGTTCCTGGACCTGACCGAAAAATTTGGCTGCGCGATCATCGGCCAGAGCGGCAATATCGCGCCGGCCGACGGGCGTATCTACGCCCTGCGTGATGTCTCGGCCACAGTGGACTGCGTGCCGCTGATCACCGCCTCGATCATGTCCAAAAAACTGGCCGCCGGCCCCGAGACGATTGTCATCGATCTGAAAACCGGTTCGGGCGCCTTCATGCGCGACCTCGACCAGGCCCGCGAACTGGCCACCGCCCTGGTCGCCGTCAGCAAGGCCTACGGGCGCCGCATGAGCGTCATCTTCTCGGACATGGGCCAGCCCCTGGGCAAGGCCATAGGCCACGCCAACGAGACTCTGGAGGCCTTCGATGCTTTGCGCCCTGGCAACCGCCAGACCGCGCCCCAGGATCTTGTCGTCCTGACCGAAGAACTCGTCGCCGACATGGTCCGCGTCGCGGGCCTGCAGCCCACCCAGGATGCGGCGCTGGCCCACGTGCGCGAAGCCTGGGACAGCGGTGAAGCCTTCACGGCGATGCTGGCCTGGGTAGAGGCCCAGGGCGGCCGCCTGGATCCTGCGCGCGACGATTTTGGTCTGGAGATCGCGCCCGTGGCGCTGGAGGTCATCGCCCCGCGGGCTGGCTGGCTGGCGGACATCGATTGCCGTGAAGTGGGTTTGAGTCTGGCGGATATGGGCGGTGCCCGGCGCAAGGTGGAGGACCCGCTCGACCTCAGTGCCGGCATCCTGTTCCATCCCGCCATTGGCGACAGGATTGCACAGGGTGAAGTCCTCGCGACAATCCAGTGCCGGGACAAGTCCCAGGCTCAGGCCGCTGCTGACCGGATCCTCGGCGCGCTGACCGTCAGCGACAGTGAAGTGCCGGCCCACGACCTCATCCTCGACCGGTTCGCCTAGCGGGGGCCGGGAAAATGCCCGCAAAAGAAAACAGCCGCGGCGGTCTGGGGGATCATCCGTTCGCCTACCGCCCGGCCGGATCCAAAAAGGTCTTCATCACCTGGCGCAACCGCCCCGCCCTCACCCTCAAGGGCCCCCAAGCCATCACCTTCCTGGCCAAAATCGCCACCATGAGCCCCGATGCCCAACAACTCCACATGGCCAAACTCACCGGGAATTTCAAACGCTAAACCAACCGCCTCAACCTTAAAAATGGGATGGTCTCACCGACCACCCCAGCAGAGTTTTGAGGGTTGGCTGGGCGCGCATTATGCCGAGCAACGCGAGGCTAAGCGCCCAGCCAACCCTCAAAACTCATCTTTATCAGAATCCAACGTTTGGAAGTCCTTGTCGAGACCCTCGAAGTTGTGCAACTGGCCGCCGTGCAGGTCGCAGATGTCCTGGGGGAAAGAGTTGGGCAGAAAGACCTCGGTGGCCGTCGAGTCGCAACCCGAAGTGGCGAGCATGCCACTTTTGAGACATACGGTCTCCGAGACGATGCCAGGGGGCTGGATGAATGGCTCTTCGCCCTTGGCATCGGTGATCTTGCCCATGAAACGGGCCCAGATGGGCAGGGCCATGCGGGCCCCGGTGGCGCCGCGGCCCATGGGGTTGGCCTGGTCGAAGCCGACCCACACACCGCCGCAGAAACTGGGGGTGAAGCCGCAGAACCAGGCGTTGGTGCTTTCGTTGGTGGTGCCGGTCTTGCCGGCGCCGCTCTTGGTGAAGCCCCGCCAGCGCGAACTGGCAGCGGTGCCTTCGCGGACCGTGGTCTGCAGCAGGTTGGTCATCATGTAGGCCTCGGCCGGATCCAGGGCCTCGCGTTGTTCGATGCGGGCCGCAAAGAGAATCTCGCCATCGGCGGATTCGACCCGCGTGATCAGGTGTTGCGTCGTGTAGACGCCGTGGTTGGCAAAAGAACTGTAGGCTGCCACGACTTCCCGCAAGGTGACTTCGCCGGCGCCCAGGAACAGGGCCGGTACGCGGGGCAGGCGGGTGGTGAATCCCAGTTTGCGCACGTTCTCGAGCATCGGCGCCAGGCCAAAGTCCTGATAGAGTTTGGCCGTCGGCGTATTGACCGAGCGGCTCAAGGCAAAGCGCAGCGTCATCGGACCCCGGAAGCGCCCGCCGAAATTTTTGGGCCGCCACAGGCTGGTGCCGGTGTCCAGGACAAAAGGGGTGTCCATGAGGATCGAACACGGCATGTAGCCGTGCTGCAAGGCGGTCAGGTAAACAAAGGGTTTGAAGATCGAGCCCGGTTGTCGCGTGGCCTGGGTCGCCATGTTCCACTTGTAGTCGTCAAAGCTGCGGCCGCCAATCATGCCCAAAATGGCTCCGGTACGCACGTCCTGCAGCAAGGCTGCACCTTGCAGGTACTCCAGCTTGTCGGGACGTTCATCCTCTGACACCAGACTGTCGTAGAGGGCTTTGGACATTTCGTACTTGCGGTCCGTCTCTTCCTGGGTCAGATGCTCTTCGAGAGCCTCCTCCATCCAGACCTGGTACTGAGGGTTGAGCGTTGTCCAGACCCGCAGTCCTTCCTTATAGAGCTTGGTTGCCCCATAGGACTTTTCGAGATCCTTGCGCACCTCTTCGACGAAGTACGCCGCAAAACCGCCCCGGGTACGCGAGACAGAGCTGCCCTCCACCGGAAAGACTTCCGTGGCGCCAATGGATTCGGCCTCGGCCCGTGTGAGGTAGCCGGCGTTGATCATGGTCTCGAGCACCGTCGAGCGGCGAGTGTATGCCTGTTCCAGGTGCCGGATGGGCGAGAATGTCTCGGGGCGCTGGATCATGCCGGCGATCATGCTGCACTCGGCCGGGCCAAGCTCCCAGACATCCTTGCCGAAGAACGTGTGGGCTGCCGCCTGCACCCCATAGGACCCCTTGCCCAGATAGATCTGGTTGAGGTACATCGCCATGATTTCGTCCTTGGTATATATGGACTCGATCTGGGTGGCGACGATCCATTCGCGGAACTTGCGGGTGACGCGTTTCTGGCTGGGCAGCAGGCGGGGAAAGAGGTTTCGCGCCAGTTGCTGGGTCAGGGTACTGCCACCGGGGCT